>NC_020888.1:664642-984285 GCF_000355675.1 Thalassolituus oleivorans MIL-1
TTGCCGTCGTTTGTTGGCGCTAAGCCATACCACCAAGCGGCAGAACGTGGTGTTAAATTAATCGGTGCGACGTGTCATTACGTGACGCAAGAGTTGGATGCTGGGCCTATTATTGATCAGGACGTTATTCGTATTAGCCATAACGATACTGTTGAAGATATGGTGCGCTTGGGTAAAGACGTAGAGAAATCTGTATTGGCTCGCGGAGTGCGTAGTCACTTAGAAGATCGCGTTTTACTGCATGGTAATAAAACCATCGTATTTTAATCAGACTTTATTTTGCATAAAAAACCGGCAATTGCCGGTTTTTTTATGCAAAAATTAAGGTCAAGTTTGACCTTAATTTAACGTCTTATAGCATTTCAATCGCGACCGCTGTTGCTTCGCCGCCACCGATACACAAAGCTGCTACGCCTTTTGTACCACCGGTGTTTTTCAATGCATTCATTAACGTCACGATCAAGCGTGAGCCGGTTGAGCCAACAGGATGGCCTTGAGCACATGCACCACCGTAGATGTTCACTTTTTCGGCATCCAGGCCCAAAGCATCAATCGGCATCATGGCAACCATAGCAAATGCCTCGTTGATTTCATAAAGGTCAACTTCTTGGCTATTCCAGCCAGCTTTAGCCAGTACCGTTTCAATCGCGCCACAAGGAGCGATCGTGAACTCCGATGGGTGCTGTGATTGAGTGGCATGAGCCACGATGCGAGCAATAGGCTTAACCCCTTTTGCTTGGGCAACCGATTCGCGCATCAATAATAGAGCAGAAGCGCCATCAGAAATGGAAGAAGCGTTCGCTGCGGTGATCGTTCCGTCTTTACGGAAGGCAGGACGTAAGCTTGGAATTTTTTCGATGTTCGCGTTAAACGGCTGCTCGTCTTGACTAACGACTGTCTCACCTTTACGAGTTGTAACCGTTACAGAAACGATTTCAGCAGCGTTCAAGCCAGCCTCGATTGCAGATTTAGCACGGGTTAGTGAACGGATAGCGTAATCATCCATTTGCTCGCGCGTGTAGCCTTTACTATCAGCAGTTTCTTGAGCGAATGCTCCCATTAGCTTGCCGGTTTCAGCATCTTCAAGGCCATCTAGGAACATGTGGTCTTTAGCTTGATCGCCATGACCCATGCGATAACCATTGCGTGCGTTCTCTAGAATGTAAGGTGCGTTAGACATAGATTCCATGCCGCCAGCGACAGCAATATCAACGGAGCCAGCTTTAATGGCATCGTGGGCCATCATGGTTGCTTTCATGCCCGAACCGCAGAGTTTGTTAACTGTGGTTGCGCCAGTCGCATCTGGTAATCCGGCTTTACGCATAGCTTGGCGTGCAGGACCTTGTTTTAGGCCTGCAGGTAGTACGTTCCCCATAATCACTTCTTGCACGTCAGTCGGCTGAATACCGGCGCGCTTTACGGTTTCGGCAATGGCGATAGCGCCCAGATCGGTAGCGCTAACTGCGCTTAGGCTGCCTTGAAAGCCGCCCATGGGGGTGCGGGCACCAGCAACGATAACCACGGAATCCTGATTTGACATGAGAGTCTCCTGCAAACACTGAGTAATAAACGGCGTTCATTCTAGTGGAAGGACTAGGTAAATCACAGTCCGAAAGCAGGTGTTCGGTTTGGCACCTTTGAATATCTCAACTATGTTTGATTACGATCAGATACAAAATGAGCTGTGCTTACGCAAGGAATCATACTTTCGAGTGATGAGGGTGCGTGTCTGCCAGATTATAGTCGGTAGCATGTCCGTATGTGGTGCTTCCACGTACATGATGTATACCAATAACCATAAAAACTCATACAGGTAGCAATATGGTGAAGAAGACTCTCCTCAGTCTGGCCGTTGCAGCAGCGACCGCGGGACTGGCCGGTTGTAATATTAGTAGCGTGGAAGGTGATAACAACAAGGTCGACCTTTCTCCAGTAACAGCCGGAAGCGCAGGATCAACGCCAAGTAGCGTTGCCCCAATTTTTTCTGCAGGTAGTCGCAAGCTGCCTCTTAACATCGATTTGCTGTTTGCTGATGCATCGACTTCTGATGGTACGGCAAATACTGCAGATACAACGCCGCCAGTAACGACTGCCATCAATAAACTCGATGGTTTTTCTAATACCGCCGCTTTTTATGTCAATTTTAATGCTGCGTTAGCTCCTGAAAGCGTTATTGCTGGTCAGACCGTATTTTTGATCAAACTGAAAAATGCCCAAGACAACGCTGCGATTGATGCGTTAGATATCACCTCGATTATCGCAAATGGCGGTGCATCTCCAGTGGCAGCAGATCAGCCAGTTGGTGGTACTGACTATGATGCGCGTTATGTGACACTTGATGGTGGCGCAACGCACGCAATTCAGATTTTGCCGAAAACGCCTTTAGATCCAAAAACTAAGTACATCGTTGCGATGACGAATAGTATTACATCCGCGAGCGGTGAAGCAGTAACAGGATCGGCGGAATACGAATTATTAAGTGGCTCTTTACAGTTACCGTCTTCTGCGTTGGCGCCTGTTCGTGCAGCGGTTCAAGGTTGGGAACAAATTGCGGGTGGCTTCCTTGCTGCGGCAACAAGCAATGCAGTTACTCAAGACGATGTGGTTTTGAGCTATGCCTTCACCACAGGCGGTACAGTTGATGTTCTTAATGCAATGGCGGCTCCTGCGACCTTCTTGGCAACACAGATCACGTCAGTCGATGCAGCGGAAGCTAAGATCACAGCGAGTGTTGTAGCGTCGGTTCTCGGTGGTGGTGGCGATCAAGCGACCGCAGATGCTACGGCATCAGGAACGTTAGATAGCATTGCTGGTTTGGTTGCAGTGTCAATAAACACCAAGGCTCCGGGCACTCTGCCAACAACTGATGGAGCAACAATCCGTCCTGTATTGAAAGCGACAGCGTCATTAGCACCGTTTTACTATCAAGGTTTGATCACGGCGATTGCCGATGGTCAAGGTGCCGGCATCGACTCTATTGTTGATCGCCCACAATCGCGTAGCTACGCACCGATTGTATCGGCGCCATCAACGCCGGTTGCTGTTCCATATGACACATTATTGACGGCTCAGCTCACGCCAAAAGTTGCAGCGGCAATTGAAGCTCAAGTACGCGCAAACCCAGCATTGGATGGTGCGGATGAAACGACTATTCAGGCGGCTGTTGATGCGCAATTGGCTTCAGATCTTACCTCGACAGTTGCTGCACAAGTGGCGGCGTTGTCCTCTCACGGTAATATCTTCCAAGGCGCTCTAGAGATTCCATCGTATTTAGCCGATTCCGAAGCCGGTGTTGCTGATGCTAGCTTAGGTAGTTGGACGGGTAGCAATGATGCTGCAGTTGCTTTGGGGCTTACAGGTGCTCCGGAAGATGTTAACGGTTCTTTCAACGTTACCTATCGCTTCCCGTTTGCGGATAAAGTGGGCGACTCTGTAATTCCGGTTATGGTCACTATGCCTGATGCTAGCTGTGATCCAGACGGCGCAGGTCCAGCCTCTGGTAAGCCTGCTGAAGGTTGGCCGGTTGTGATTTACCAGCACGGTATTACAGTTGATCGCACAGCTGGCGTATTAGTGGGTAATGCGTTGGCTGGCCAATGTATTGCTATGGTCGCGATCGACCATGTTATGCACGGTGTTGCTCCACTCAATAATGAAGGCGAAGCGAACTCTCTACGTCTATTTAACGTAGAGCAAGTTGCAGCAGCTGACGTGTCAACCAATAGCCCGTTTGCCGCAGCTCGTGCTGGTTGGGTTACTGCCGTTGGTGCAGAAAATGCTCCTGAATTGGCAGCACTAAAAGAACGTCACAATAACGTGGCAAAAGCTGCCGATAGTTCGAATATTGCGATGGTCTTTAACGGTGCTTTAGACGCTAATAGTGATCCAGTAACAGCGGATTCTGTTGGGTCTTCTGGCGAGCTATACATTAACTTGCAGAACTTCTCGCGTTTGCGTGATGGTATGCGTCAAACCGTTCTCGACATGATGAACCTGAACGCATCGATTGGTGATATGGATGTTAATGCTGATGGCACTGCAGATGATTTAGATCCGGAAAACGTCTACTTTATCGGCCATTCACTGGGTGGGATCATAGGTACGACCTTCTTAGCCGTAAATAATGATACTTCGGTGCAAGCATACAACTCAGATTTACCACTTGTTAAAGCAGCTGCTTTAGGTAACCCAGGTGGTGGTGTTGTTAAGTTACTTGAAAACTCGCCAACGATTGGTGCACGAGTATTAGGTGGTTTGGCTGCTGCTGGTATTAATCAGGGTTCTACGAGCATTGAGTCTTTCTTTAGTGTTTTACAAGCTATGGTTGACTCCGCTGACCCAATTAACTTTGCATCGAATCTTGAGACTCTGCCTGTACTCGTATACGAAGATGTGGGTGTAGCAGGTGATGCTGATGAATTATCTGATCAGGTGGTTCCTAACAATGCGCTAACTCCAGTCTTAGATACATCTAAATCGTATCTAGCCGGTACAGATCCACTAGTAACAGAAATGGGGATTACGACCTTTGTAACGCAGGAAACTGCTGTAGAGGGAGGAGCAATTTCAGCTGATCCTAAGTACTACTTCCCGAATGCATCGAATGACTCGATTGTACGTGCAAACGTTCGCATCGCTAAGGGTACGCACAGCACTTTCTCTTCTGCTGATCCGCAGGATGTATTTGCTGAAACCTTCCAACAAATTATTACTTTCTTTGATCCGTATGGAGCGACCCAGCTTACTGGCTTGCCTGGCGATCAGAAAGGGTTTGTTGTTGAAGACATATCTGTTCTCGAAACATCTAACTAAGCCTTGCGGAGTATAAAAAGATGACAAGCAAAGCTATGTATAAAGTATTTAAGAAAGCCCCATTAGCACTGGCATTGACCAGCGCAATGGGCGCCGCTCATGCGGTTGAATTTAACTTTGGTGATTTCAGCGCCCAGCTTGATAACACCATCAGTTATGGTATTGCGTGGCGTGTAGAAGATCGCGATAAAGATCAGATCATGCCAGCCAATGGCAGTGATTTTGGTTTTACTGGTCAAGGTTCTTCGTACAACTATGACGATGGTACGTTGAACTACAGTCAGGGCGATGTTTATACCCACGTTTTGAAGTTCTCATCAGACCTTGAGTTGAACTACAAAAACTACGGTGGTTTCTTCCGTGGTCGTGCTTATTACGATGCCGCCTTGATGGATCAGGATACCGATTTCAAACCATTAAACGAAGCAACCGAAAACGCTGCAGGTAAAGGCGCTGAGTTATTGGATGCTTATGTGTGGGCTGATTACGACCTTGGTGATACTCCAGTGACCTTTCGATTAGGTCGTCAGGTATTGAGCTGGGGTGAAAGTACCTTTATTCAGGGTGGTATTAACAGTATCAACCCAGTGGATGCGTCGGCTTTCCGTAAGCCTGGTGCTGAAGTTAAAGAAGGTTTATTACCCGTTAGTATGGCCTATACCTCTATTGGTATTACCAGCGACGTAACGTTAGAAGCCTTTTATCAACTTGAGTGGGAAAAGACTCGTACTGACCCGTGCGGTACTTTCTTCTCTACCGTTGATTTCGTTGCGGACGGATGTGGTCCAGTTATTTTGGGGGGGGAAGCTGACGAGCGCGATATGTTAGCGTTCCGCCAAGCCGAGATTGATGCGGGTGTGCCTTTATCATCTCGTGTATCACCAGTAACTGAGCGCTTACCTGATGATCAACCGAAAGATTCTGGTCAGTTTGGTGCTGCTTTACGTTGGTACTCCGAAGCGCTGGGTGACACTGAATTCGGTTTGTATTACATGAATATTCATAGTCGCGTGCCATATATCAATGGTGCCGTAACAAACTATGACTCTACAGGAACGGTAACCGGTACCAAAGGTGCGCAGGTTAATGCCAACGCTACATACGACACGTATCGTCCCTTGTATCAAATTGCTTACCCGGAAGACATCCAGATTATGGGTGTGAGTTTTGCGCGTAGTACTGAAAGCGGTATGTCTATCGGTGGTGAAATTAGCTACAAGCCGGATGCGCCACTGCAGTGGAACGCTTTCGAGTTGATCGTATCTGGTAACGGCGCTCCATATAGCCGTTTGTATCAGCAGCGAGCTGAAGAAGGCGGATCTGCATCTGATCTTTACGGCGAAATTGCTAAAGGTTACGACGAGTTTGATATTTGGCAGGCTCAAACCACCATTATTAAATTCTTCGACAATGCCTTCGGTGCAGACCGTATTGCTTTGGTTGCCGAATTTGGCTTGAACTTTATTCCTGATTTACCGGATACCGATGATGCTCGTTATGGTCGTTCTGGTGCTTATGGTATCGGTAATAACGATGGTGTTTGGGATCTAGCTGGAAGTACCAACTTCTGTACCGCTGAAACTTTTGGTGGAGCAGCTAACTCAGGTAAGAACGTTCAAAGCAGTAACTGTACTGATGATGGTTATGTGACCAAGCTATCCGGTGGTATCCGTTTGCGTGGTGGTATGGACTTCAACAACGCATTTGCTGGCGTCAACATGTCTCCGAATATGTCGGTTGCCTTTGATAAAGGTAATGGTCCAGAACCCGGTTCTCAGTTTATTGATGATCGTTTGACTGTTGGCTTAGGTGTGTCGTTCGTGTACCTAAACCAAACGTCTGTTGATGTGTCTTACACCAATTTCTCTGGTGGTAAGTACAACCAACTTAAAGACCGCGACAACATTAGTCTGTCAGCTAAATATTCATTCTGAGTGTGTTGATCAGATTCGATTTACAGAGGTTTATTATGTTTAAACAACAAGCAAAAATATGGGGCGGCGCTGTAGCGCTGTCTCTAATGATCACCGGTGCTAATGCAGGTGTTCCTGCGGAGCAAGCCGCAAAGCTAGGCGGTGATGAGTTCACCCCAATGGGTGCTATCAAAAAGGCAGAAGGTAATATTCCGGCATGGTTAGGTGGTGTACCTGCTGGTAAAGGCGGATTGGACGCAAAGGGTAAAATTACTAACCCATTTCCTGAAGATAAGCCTAAGTTTGTAATTACCGCAGCAAACTATAAAGACTATTCAGCGAATTTAAGTGATGGTCAAAAGGCGATGTTTGCTAAGTATCCAGATACTTACAGAATGCCAGTATATGAGACCCGTCGTACTGCAAGTTATCCTGAGACTATTTACGCAGCGACAAAGGCTAATGCCACGAACACTGTATTGTTGGATGATGGTAATGGCTTGAGCAACTTCGTCGAAGGCGCTCCTTTTCCATTCCCTCAAAGCGGTGTTGAAGTGGTATGGAACCATATCACCCGTTATCGTGGTGGTAGTGTTGCCCGTGTAGTTGGTCAAGCTACTCCGCAAGTAAATGGTGATTTCACTGTTGTGCGCTTTCAAGATGAGTTCACGTTCCGCAACAAACTAACGGATTATGACCCTAATGTTGATGCCAACGTTCTGTTCTACTTTAAGCAAGATGTACTTTCACCGGCTCGTTTAGCGGGTAATGTACTATTGGTTCATGAAACTCTCGACCAAGTAAAAGAGCCTCGTAAAGCATGGGTTTATAATGCTGGTCAGCGTCGTGTGCGACGCGCTCCTCAGGTTGCTTACGACGGTCCAGGAACGGCATCGGATGGTCTGCGTACTGCGGATAACCTCGATATGTTCAACGGCTCTCCAGATCGCTACGACTGGAAGCTAGAAGGCAAAATGGAATTGTATATCCCATACAACTCTTACGCTTTGAAAGACAGTAAGTTGAAATATAGCGATATCGTAAAAGCAGGTCACATAAATCAGGACCTAACTCGCTATGAATTGCATCGTGTGTGGAAAGTGACCGCAACTCTAAAAGAAGGCAAGCGTCATATCTATGCTAAGCGCGTATTTTACTTCGATGAAGATACTTGGCAGGCCACAGAGATTGATCATTACGACGGTCGCGGTGCGTTATGGCGTGTGGCTGAGTCTCACAACGTGATGTACTACGATAAAAAGGTACCTTGGTATGCCGTTGAAACTTTGTATGAATTAACTTCTGGTCGTTACCTAGTGCTAGGGTTAGATAGCGAAGAAGATGGTGGCTATGAATATGGCTTTAAGCGTTCACAGGCAGATTACACGCCGGCAGCCTTGCGTCGTGAAGGTGTTCGCTAGCATTTTCTCGATGAAATAAAAAAGGGCCGAAAGGCCCTTTTTTATTGGTGTGATCGCATTTAATTAGCAAATTAATACGCTATTAAAAATTGATTACCGCACTGAGTTGCATAACACTGGATGAATCTTTATTGAGATATTCAGCGCGAAGAGCAATACGCTCAGATGGATGTAGACCCATACCCGCGCCCATCAAAATACCATCGTCATCACCGACGTCTAAACCTAGTCGAGCCAGTACCGAGACTTTCGGGCTGATTTCAGGTAAGCGTTTTTCACCGACTGCAGCGACCCAGATACCATTGATTTCATTATTTTTGCCATCGAAAAATTCATCGGTTTGGCTGTAGCCAATCTCTAAGCTGGTGTCGATATCTGGCATCTCGTCGTTCAATTTATAGCCAAGGAATAAACCGAAACCTGGAGCATCGACGCTACCATCGCCAAATGCAGAATCAACCATGTTATGGCTTATTGTACCGCCAATGTAGAGACGATTAGCTAGGTCAGAAGAGGTTTGCTCTTCGGCCATAACAAGAGAGCTGGCTGCTAAAGCGGTAACAAGTGCAAGGGTCTTTTTCATGATAAATCCTTATGTAATTGCTGAGGCTCTGTATTAATAAACAGAAATAGAAAGCGGTTCTTCTTGTAGTGCGGCGAGTTGCTCGCGTAGTGATAAAAGATGTTCAGACCAAAATCGGTGTCCTTCGAACCAAGGGAAGGCGATAGGAAATGCAGGATCATCCCAACGCTGCGATAGCCAAGCTGCGTAACGCACAATTCGCACCGTGCGCAACGATTCAATTAAGCGCAGCTCGTGGTTAGGGAATGGTCGAAACATTTCATAACCTTCGCTTATGACCATTAATTGCTGGCGTTGTTCCGCACGGTCGCCACTTAGCAACATCCAAATGTCCTGCATTGCGGGGCCTTGAATGCAATCATCGAAGTCGACCATGTGTAAAACATCTTCACGCAGTAATAAATTTCCTGTGTGTAAGTCACCATGTAGCCGTAACGTTTTAAGTTTATCAGCCGGATATTGCTGATCGATATGTGCCAGTAAATCTCGAATTAATGATTCATAAGCGGGACGAAAGTCATCGGGCATTAAGCCGCATTTAAGTACTTGTTCTGCGGCGAGGCGAATATCGTCACCACCGCGAATGGTTGCGCGTTCGGCAAATGGCTTGCGACTACCAATGTTATGCAAACGCCCAAGCCAACGACCTAATAGTTCTAAGTCGTCTTCGTTGCTTAATTCTGGCGCATGTCCACCACGGCGGGGAAATAACGCAAAATAAAAACCATCAAACTCAAAGACACTTTCGCCACCATGCAAAATAGGAGCAACGACAGGAAGCTCTTCGCGTTCGAGTTCGAATAAAAACTGATGTTCCTCGGTAATGGCTGCGCGGCTCCAGCGCCCAGGCCGATAGAACTTGGCAATTAGTGGAAGTTGGTCTTCGATGCCCACTTGGTAGACGCGATTTTCGTAACTATTTAAAGCTAAGATGCGGGCATCGCAGAGATAACCAAGTGAATCGACGGCGTCCATAACACGTTCGGGTGTTAACGTGGCGTACGGATGAGACGACATAATGTTACCTCTAAGAAAAGAGCGCCATTATGCCTGTTCTATGCTCAAGCAGACAGCGCTGTTAATCGCTATTATTTATTCTTGGTAGTGTTCTCGCTAGGCACCAAACTCCCACTAGTCGGGCACCTTGATGGAGCAAGTGAGTTGCGGCGAGATCCGCTGTGGCGCCAGTGGTCATCACGTCGTCGATAATTACGACGTGCTTGTTAGTTAGATTTTGACTCCCGGCTAATAATCGGGATTTAAGTTGAGTTCGTCGCTGCTGCGCGCTCAACCCACGTTGATCTTTCCCGTACTTTTTGTGTAGGCATCCTTCAATAATCGGGATATCAAATTCGCGGCTAAGTTTACGCGCGATTAATTCACTAACATTGAAGCTGCGTCGGGCTAAGCGCCAGCGGTCGCTGGGTATGTATACTAGGGCATCGATGCTATCGAGACTATTGGGCGGGTTGTCTATCATCCAGCGAGCGAAATACTTGAGCCAAAAGCCATTACGTTGGTCTTTGCAGTTTCGAATCCAGTCGCTGAGCGGTGCTTGGTAATGAAAGTTACAGTGACTGTAGTGATAGGTTGGTGGGTGTTGTTGGCACTTACCACAACGCCCTGGCTGGGTTGTTGGTTCGCTACATTGCGCGCAACATAATTCTTGCTTAGGCAGTGAGTCGCGGCATTCGTTACAGATGATTCCTTCTTCTGGTGCCGACGCTAAGCAATAGATACAGATGCTTGTCTGTTTTAATGTTTGGTTGAAAAATAACCAGCTGTTAGCGATAAATCTTGATCTAGTTGACCAATCCATGAGTATCTTTATCATCCGTGGTAGTGATACAGCATTTAGTTTTAAGAGGTTACACCATGGCGCACGCAGCTGAGAATACCCACGATATCCGTCATGACTGGACGGTGGCAGAAGTTGAACAGCTGCTAAACCTGCCTTTTAATGACTTGCTGTTTCGTGCGCAGACGATTCATCGCCAGTATTTCGATCCTAATGCCGTGCAAGTGAGCACCTTGCTGTCTATTAAGACCGGCGCTTGTCCAGAAGACTGCGCCTATTGCCCGCAGAGCGCGCGCTACGATACTAAGCTTGAGAAAGAAAAGCTGATGGAAGTCGAGGCCGTGATTGAAAAAGCAAAAGCGGCCAAGGCTGCTGGCTCCGATCGATTTTGTATGGGAGCTGCTTGGCGCTCACCACGCGAGAAAGACATGCCCTATGTGATCGCAATGGTGAAAGGGGTGAAAGAGCTCGGTTTGGAAACCTGTATGACGCTCGGTATGCTGGATAACCAAAAAGCGGATGCTTTGGCTGAAGCAGGGTTGGATTATTACAATCACAACTTAGATACTTCACCTGAGTATTACGGCGAAATTATTACCACGCGCACCTATTCTGATCGCTTGAATACTCTAGCTAACGTTCGCAATGCCGGGATGAAGGTGTGTTCTGGTGGTATTTTAGGTATGGGCGAAACCCATCGAGATCGTGCTGGTTTACTAGTGCAGTTAGCGAATCTACCAGCTCATCCAGATTCAGTACCGATCAATCAATTAGTCAAGGTTGCTGGTACACCGTTGGAAAATGAAGGCGATTTAGATCCACTCGACTTTATTCGTACCATCGCTGCCGCGCGCATTATGATGCCGAAATCTCACGTACGTTTGAGTGCTGGCCGCGAAGAAATGAGCGAAGAAATGCAAGCTATGTGCTTCTTTGCTGGTGCTAATTCGATTTTTTATGGTGAGTGCTTACTTACTACGCCAAACCCCGCGGCCAATAAAGACCAGGCCTTGTTCCGTAAGTTGGGCATTAACTCCAATCATAGAGTCACTCAAGCTCCACAAGAGTTGGACGAAATTTTGGTTCAACCTGCTGCTGCAACCGCAGACAGCGAGCTCTTCTATAACGCATCAGCTGTCTAATGTGACAAATGCGTCTAAACGCTATCTAGCTTTGGCTTTTGGGTAGCGTTTAAATGCAATGTTGGTTAAATTGTATACAGATACACCAACATCCCCGAGGTGCATATGAATATCGGGTCTACTACTGGTTCTGCGTTCACGACGGCATCTTATGGCGTCAGCCAAGGTTCTGATCAAGTACAACGTGCTGCGCAAAGTGTTGCAGATGCAACCACCCAACGCCCTGTTGAAGGCACTGGCAAGCTGGCTTCGGCGATGACTGACATGAAACAAGGTCAGCAAGCAGTCGATGCTAACGCAAAAGTAATGCAAGCGTCAGATCAACAGTTGGGCACACTTATTGATACATTGGCCTAGTCGGTCAGCATGAGATTCTAGCGTGCAAATTTCAGTCGGTGCCCCCGGTTCATCAACACCTTCCGGTTCATTGGTCGGAGCTGCATCTTATTCTATCGATCCTTCGCTCCGTCCTTCGTTAACGGGCAAACCTGCCACTAACGAAAGTTTATATTCTCCAGACATTGTTGAAATTGGTTCTGTGGCATCGGCAGAAGAAGGTGCCTTCGTATTCGGTAAGCGCAAAGAGTCTGATACCTATTCGCTTACTCCAAAGCCTAAATCTGTTGACAGCGAAGATGCATCAGCGGAAGCAAGCTCCGATACTAGTGCTCAAACGTCTGCAGATGAGGCTAAGTTGGCCGAACTCAATCAGTTGCGTCAACGAGATCTTGAAGTGCGTTCGCATGAACAAGCCCACGCGAGTGTTGGCGGAGAGTTGGCGGGATCAGCGTCTTTCACCTTTGAGCAAGGCCCTGACGGTGCGCGCTATGCAGTTGCCGGTGAGGTGTCTATCGATGTATCACAAGTCAGCGGCAACCCTGAAGCTACCCTAGCCAAGATGCAACAAGTACGTAGGGCAGCGTTAGCGCCGGCTGAGCCATCAGCTCAAGATCGGCGTGTTGCGGCCATGGCCTCTCAGCGCATGGCAGAGGCGCGTAGTGAACTCGTTCAGCAGCAGCAAGATTTACTCAATTTAGAAAATTCTAAAAAGTCGGATCAGCAGACTTCTTTAGACGCTGAATTAAAAGCGGCGAAGAAAACTCAAAAAGAGGCTGAAGAAGGCGGGAATGACGAGCAGGAACGCATTAGTGCCGCTGAGCGCTTTGCCGAATTTAATGTGAAGTTGCGCCGTATCAATGAAACTTTGTTGCGCATTACTCAGCCCCCAGTCGTGCAAGCTGGTTCGTTGCTCGATGATGAAGCCTAATCTTATTTAGACCGTATTACCGACACAAAATGATTAAGAAGCCGACGTTTGTCGGTTTTTTTATGGCACGAATCCGTCGCCGCTGGGCTTGACAATTGCTCAATGCGAACGTATGTTTCAAACACTTGTTTGAATCTAGATCAGTTCGACTGATTGAAACCCTAAACAGCAGCCTAGCTGCAAGAACATTACAGGCAACGAGGTCATCCCAATGCCAGATTACAAAGCTCCCCTACGTGAAATTAAGTTCGTAATGGACGAACTGTTGGATATGCCTGGTCACTACGCCAGCATTCCTGCTTTTGCAGATGTTGCAACACCAGACATGGTTGACGCGATTCTGACTGAAGGCGCGAAGTTCTGTGAGCAAGAATTGGCTCCGCTGAACCGCATTGGTGATATCGAAGGCTGTACTCGTCACGACGACGGTTCTGTTACTACGCCAACAGGCTTTAAAGAAGCGTATGCTAAGTTTGTTGAAGGCGGCTGGCCTTCACTGGCACACGACGTTGAACACGGCGGCCAAGGTCTGCCAGAGTCTCTAGGCACTGTGATGTCAGAGATGGTGGGCACGTCTAACTGGTCTTGGGGCATGTACCCAGGTCTATCGCACGGCGCAATGAATACCATCGCGTTGCACGGTACTCATGATCAAAAAGAAACTTATCTGACTAAATTAGTTTCAGGTGAGTGGACAGGTACTATGTGTCTGACTGAATCTCATTGCGGTTCTGACCTTGGTATTCTGAAAACTAAAGCAGAAGCGAATGCCGACGGCTCTTACGCCATTACTGGTAGCAAGATCTTTATCTCTGCTGGTGAACACGATATGTCTGGCAACATTGTCCATATCGTATTGGCTCGTCTACCGGGTGCTCCAGAAGGTACTAAAGGTATCTCTTTGTTCATCGTTCCTAAGTTCCTGCCGAACGAAGACGGCACTCCAGGTGAGCGTAACACGCTGATCTGTGGTTCTATCGAACACAAAATGGGCATCCACGGTAACGCAACATGCGTTATGAACTTCGATGGTGCTAAAGGCTGGTTGATCGGACCAGAAAACAAAGGCTTGAACTGCATGTTCACCTTTATGAACACCGCTCGTATCGGTACTGCATTGCAAGGTGCAACAGCTTCTGAAGCGTCTTTCCAAGGTGCTTTGGCTTACGCTAAAGATCGTTTAGCTATGCGTTCATTGACGGGTCCTAAGGCGCCTGAAAAAGCGGCTGATCCAATCATTGTTCACCCTGATGTACGTCGTATGCTTTTGACTCAAAAAGCGTTCGCTGAAGGTGGTCGTGCACTTGTGTACTTAGCTGCTCAGCAAAACGACATCGTTAACAAAGGCGAAACCGAAGAGCAACGTAAAGAAGCTGATGAACTGTTGGGCTTCCTAACGCCAATCGCTAAAGCATTCTTGACTGAGACGGGTTCAGAATCTGCAAACTTAGGTATGCAAGTATTCGGTGGTCACGGTTTCATCGCTGAATGGGGCATGGAGCAGATTGTTCGTGATACTCGTATCTCTACAATCTATGAAGGTACTACCGGTATCCAAGCACTCGACTTGTTGGGCCGTAAGGTTCTGATGACTCAAGGTGCTTCACTGCGTAACTTCACTAAGATGGTTCACAAGTTCTGCCAAGCAGAAGAAGGCAATGAAGAACTTGCTGCTCTTGTTAAGCCATTGGCTGAAGTGAACAAAGAGTGGGGCGATCTGACCATGAAAATTGGTATGACCGCTATGAAGAACCGCGATGAAGTGGGTGCGGCTTCGGTTGATTACCTAATGTATTCTGGTTACGCAGTATTGGGTTACTTGTGGGCTCGTATGGCTAAAGTTGCACAAGATGCATTGGCTAACGGCACCACTGAAGAAGACTACTACAAGGCTAAATTAACAACCGCTAAGTTCTACTTCGCGCGTATTTTGCCACGTACTAAAGCACACGCAGCGACCATGCTAGCGGGTGCGGACAGTCTGATGGATCTAGCTGAAGAACACTTCGCGTTCTAATTTTGATCTATTGATAAAGAAAACCGCGCTTTGGCAATAATGCCGGCGCGGTTTTTTACTTTCTTTACTACCCATTCTCTGGATAGTGGTTAAAATAGCGGCATTTTGAGCCATTCGCTGGATATCTTGGCTCGCGACTGGTGGTCGTTAACGATAAAACGAGGTTAAACATGGCAGATTACAAGGCTCCATTGCGCGATATGCGCTTTGTTCTAGACGAAGTATTTGAAGCAGATAAGTTGTGGGCTTCTTTAGCGGGATTGGAAGGCGCGGTTGATATGGAAACCGCGGACGCCATTCTTGGTGAGTGCGGTAAAATCGCTAGCCAAGTATTGGCACCGATCAACCGTGAAGGTGACGAAGTTGGCTCAACTTGGAAAGACGGCGTAGTAACGGCCGCTCCTGGTTTTAAGGATGCTTATCAAACTTACGTAGAAGCTGGCTTGAACGGCTTGGGTGGTAACCCAGAGTTCGGCGGTATGGGCATGCCGAAAACTTTGGTTGGCCAAGTTGAAGAGATGGTTCAAGGCTCTAACATGGCCTTCGGTTTAGCGCCGATGCTGACCGCTGGTGCGTGTTTATCGTTGAACGCTCACGGTTCGCAGGAGCTTAAAGAGAAGTATCTGCCGAATATGTACACTGGCGTTTGGTCAGGTGCAATGGATTTAACAGAACCTCATGCTGGTACCGATTTAGGGATTATTCGTACTAAAGCTGAGCCTTCAGCTGATGGTTCATATTTAGTGTCAGGTACCAAGATCTTTATTACTTGGGGTGAGCATGATATGGCCGAGAACATCATTCATTTGGTGTTGGCTAAATTACCAAATGCGCCTGCCGGTCCAAAAGGCATTTCTTTGTTCTTAGTGCCTAAGTTCTTGGTCAATGATGATGGTTCTCTCGGTGAGCGTAACGCTATGTCTTGTGGTTCGATCGAACACAAGATGGGTATCAAAGGCTCTGCTACTTGCGTGATGAATTTTGATGGCGCTAAAGGCTGGTTGGTTGGTGAAGAGAACCAAGGTCTTGCTTGTATGTTCACTATGATGAACTACGAGCGCCTAGGCGTAGGTATCCAAGGTGTCGGTGCGGCAGAAGCTTCCTATCAGAATGCGGTTGAATATGCGTTAGATCGCATTCAAAGCCGAGCACCAACGGGTGCTGTTGCTAAGGATAAAGTAGCTGATCCGATTATTGTGCATCCAGATGTACGCCGTATGCTGATGACCATGCGTTCATTCAACGAAGGCGGCCGTGCATTCTCCACCTATGTTGCCGGTTGGCTGGATCGAGCTAAGTTCTCTGACAATGCAGAAGAGAAGAAGCATGCTGATGCGATGCTGGCCTTGTTGACGCCAATTGCTAAAGCCTTCTTGACCGATACTTCCTTAGAAGTTGCGATCATAGGTCAGCAGGTATTTGGTGGTCACGGCTTTATTCGTGAATGGGGCCAAGAGCAACATGTACGTGATATTCGTATTACCCAGATTTATGAAGGTACTAACGGAATTCAAGCATTGGATTTGATGGGACGTAAGATTGTTGGTAACAACGGCGCGTTCTACAAGTTGTTCGAACAAGACGTTAACGACTTTATTGCTAGCCAAGCAGCAAACACGGCTGCGGCTGAGTTTATCGAACCTCTGAAGGCTGCTATGGAAAACCTAGCAGATCTTACTCAATGGGTTATAGATCAAGCTCAGGGTAATCCAAATGAAATTGGTGCAGCTTCTCTGGAATACTTGCACGTATTTGGTTATGCCGCTTATGCCTACATGTGGGCGCGTATGGCGGTAGTTTCTTTGCCTAAAGCAAATGAAGACTTCTATAAAGCTAAGTTGGCAACTGCTCGTTTTTACATAAAACGCGTACTACCTCGTTACATTGGCCTAAGTGCTGTTGTGAAAGGCGGTTCAGAAAGCCTGTATGAATTAGACGAAGCTTTATTTGTAACGGCGTAAGCGCGGAAGCAATGATGAAAAAGCCGCCTTCGGGCGGTTTTTTTGCTTGTTAGGGCAATTGATCTGAGTATTGGCAGCGGCTGACCATTCTTAGCGGGCACCTAATAAGGTAAACTTGCGACTACATAACACTATGATGGCTGATGTCGATACACATGGAGCGTTTAAGCGAAATGAACAAAGAACTTGATAAGCGGGTAGAGCGATCGCGCCGTCTGCTCATCAATACCTTGCTAGAGTTAATGGCAGAGCGTCCTTATTCAAAAATTTCGGTTGCCAATATTTGTGAGCACTCAAGTGTTGCACGTCCGACGTTCTATCTGCATTTTCGCTCGAAGGATGATTTATTACGTTACTACATTGAGCAGATGTTTTTACAATTTGCCGAGCAAATTGATCCAATTCTGACGGCTTCGCCGACGGTTGATCCAGAGATTGCGACGATTATGTTCCGTCAGTGGCAGGAGCATGCAGATTTAGCGCGCTTGTTGGTAGCGCCGGATGTCGAAGCGATTTTGCTGAACGAGTTTAAGCGCTACGTTGGTCACGTGATCGACCGTTTTGTCGAAGCTCACAAATTAAAGATCAGCAGTGATAGTAAGATTCACTATGTTGTGGATTTCTTGGCGGGTGCGTCGTTCTCAGTGATTGTGCGTTGGATTCGCGAAGACTTCAAAGAAACGCCAGAAGAGTTATCGGCGTTGTATGCGGACCTTTCTCGTCCAGGTCTTATTCAAGTGCTAATGAGCGGTAAGCTTTAATTTCAGTAACTTGTCGAACAACAGGTGCCTTGCGGCACCCGTCCTCACGTAATTAACTCAACAGCATCAAATGGGGTTTACAACGAGCCCTGCGCGACGACTTTTATCAGCTCGACGCTTATGAATCTTCAAGACTTTTCGTTGGGCTTTTTCAAAGGCATCTCTAACCGCGACATACATATTCTCATGCTCGGGGTTGTCATGATGGTCATGGGTGATTGCGACGGTTTCACCGGGCAGACCGACCTCTAGCGATACGTGGGCCAAGCGGCCTTTGTTACTGTGATTGTGCGGCATAGCAACGACAGCCCTAATACTCGTGATGTCGTCGAAAGTACTGCTGAGTTTACTGGCTTTCTCGCGGATGTTTTGTTCAATCGCATCGGAGTGGCCGATGTCACGGAAGCTAATTTCCAAACCTTTCATACTCGCTCCTTTTGTTAGTTGCGTAATCAGGATGGACTATTTACATTACTCCTGCCGATTCTCAGGTCAACCCATTTTATGTAGCTATACTAAAAAGATCACAAAACTGACAAGTTGTTGCCATGATTACTTTACTTTCATTTTATCGTGGAGAATGTTCGGATATTCAAGGGCTTAGCTTGGATGAGCGTTTAGGGATTGCGGCAAAACAATGGCAAGAACTTGACACACTTTTACCTTGGTTATTCCCATGTGGCGCAGAAACTAATGGTGCTTTGGGTCTGTCTGAGAGCGAAATCCGTCAATTTGTGTTCGACGCAGAAGCGACATCTGGTCTGTACGATATGCTGCGAACTGTGCTGCCACTATTTGGCATTACCTTCTGGGATAGTGCTCAAGGTTATGCGGCGGAAGTACACGCAGAGCAGCTTGCCGAGGCTGAGATTAGTGCACGGTGTGCGCTGTACTTGCCAGGGGTAGTAATTACATTGCAGCGCTTAGGTTTGGGCGCGCAGCAGCAGGTATTAGTTGCGGCGTTGCAGACCTATGCTGACGATTACGCGGACACCGCAACAGCGAATGTTTTGGCCATGATTGAGGAAATAGTTAAGCAGACGGATGGTCAGTAATAGTTTACTGCGCGCCGCTGTTGGCCTTTAGCGGCTGTGTGATAGGCTACCCCCTAAATACTGAACAAGGAGAACGACATGCGGGTCTATGATGTTCCCGTCGTGTTCTTCGATCTCGATGACTCCCTAATTAATAAAGACGCCAATAGCTTGTGGATTCGTTGGCGTTTCCGTAGTGAGCGCTGGGCCATAGTCGAAGCTATGCTCGCCTTAGCTTCGTTATATCGAGCCTATAAGCGCGGTCGTGTTACTCATTGGCGCTTATCAAATTATTATCGCACGCGAACTCGTGGCATGAATCTAGCAAGTTATGAGCGGCGAGTAGAGCAGTTCTTTACCGAGCGCGGTCAGCTGCATATCTATCCTCAGGCCGCTTCTTTGCTGTTTGCTTACGAACGTCAGGGCACGGAATTGGTAATGATTACTGGTGCTGATCATGTGATAGCAGAAGCATATGGGCGCGCACTCGGTATTCCACACGTCATAAGTAATCGTTTGCGAGTTGAAGGAGAAAAGATCGTCGGATTGGAGCGGCCTATGTGCTACGGCAGTGGCAAGGTAGCTCTGGCGCAGGCATTTCTTCAAGCGCGTGGCTTATCGTTTACGGATGCGGCGTTTTATACCGATAGTCATGCCGATATTCCTTTGCTTGAGTTAGTCGCACAGCCGGTAGTACTCAATCCTAATGAGCAACTACGCAATGCTGCAACTTTGCGCAATTGGCCTTGCCTTGATTGGCGCATAGAGTAAATGCTTAGACAGCAGCCGTGACTTGCCGCGCGGCGATCATCTGGTATAGTTCACTCATCATTTTTATTGCTTTTTACGGAGCTAGCGGTGTTTTTTCAATATAACCGCCCCCTACAACAGGGTCAGCATCTGACTCGTCGATGGTGTTAAACGCCACTCTTGTTGACCGCACCTAGACTTTATTTAGTGGTGTGCGGATTTTTTGCGCGTTTTTAACATTTCAAGGTTCTGTATGACTCCGCAACAATTTGCTGCTCTTGCCGAGCAGGGTTTTAACCGTATTCCAGTCGCTCGTCAGGTTTTGGCCGATCTCGATACGCCTTTAAGCACATATCTCAAATTGGCGAATGCGCCGTATACCTACTTGTTTGAGTCTGTTCAAGGTGGCGAAAAGTGGGGCCGATATTCAATGATTGGTTTGCCATGCCGCGAGGTTATTCGTATTACTGGTAACACCGTTCTGCAAGAAAGAGACGGCGACGTAATCGATCAAGTGGAGGTTGCTGATCCGCTGCAATTTATTAGTGATTTTCAGCAACGTTATCGTGTGCCTCCTATGCCGGAATTGCCTAAATTCGACGGCGGTTTAGTAGGCTATTTTGGTTACGATACTGTGCGATATATCGAACCACGATTAAAAAATTCGTGCCCAGAGGACGAATTAAATACTCCTGATATTTTATTAATGGTATCGGAGGAGGTCGTAGTATTTGATAATTTAAGTGGAAAATTACATTTAATTGTATTGGCCGATCCAGCGGAAACGGACGCTCTAGCCAAAGCAGAATTGCGCTTGGGTGAATTACGTGAACAGCTTCGTCGACCTTACATTGGCCCAGTAGGTGCTGCCTTAGCTCAGCCGAAAACAATTAATGAAGATGATTTTCGCTCCTTGTTTGGTGAGCAGGAATTCATGGCTGCGGTTGAGCAAATCAAAGAATATGTATTGTCCGGAGATATCATGCAATGCGTTATTTCGCAGCGCATGCAAGTCCCTTTTGCGGGTGATCCCGTTAATGTATATCGCGCTTTACGCACTTTGAATCCATCACCTTACATGTACTGCCTAAATTTAGGTGATTTTCATGTAGTCGGTTCATCGCCTGAAATTTTAGCGCGATTAGAAGATGGTGAAGTAACGGTTCGTCCGATTGCCGGTACGCGTTATCGTGGCCAAACGCACGAAGAAGATGTCGCTCTTGAAAAAGAGTTACTGTCTGATCCGAAAGAAATTGCCGAGCATTTAATGCTAATTGATTTAGGACGTAACGATGTTGGTCGTATCGCCAAGACTGGTCAAGTTGAAGTCACCGATCAAATGGTGGTTGAGCGCTACAGTCATGTTATGCACATCGTTTCTAATGTGACAGGCCAAGTTAAAGAAGGCATTACGGCTATGGATGTTCTACGAGCAGTGCATCCCGCTGGAACGTTGAGCGGTGCACCTAAAATTCGGGCCATGGAAATTATCGACGAATTTGAATCAACCAAGCGCGGTGTCTATGGCGGTGCGGTGGGGTATTTAAGTTGGAACGGTAATATGGATACGGCAATTGCGATTCGTACTGCCGTGATTAAAGATGGTTATCTTAATATTCAAGCCGGTGCTGGTGTTGTGGCAGATTCTATTCCAAGACTGGAATGGAAAGAAACTATGAATAAAGGCCGTGCCATGTTCCGTGCAGTCGCGATGGCTGAAGCTGGATTGGATCAGTAAACGAATTTTAAGGATCGCGTTGGCGACCCATAGGAAGCAAGCATGTTGCTCATGATCGATAATTACGACTCATTTACGTACAACGTCGTACAATATTTTGCTGAGTTAGGCGCGGATGTGCGCGTCTATCGCAATGATGAAATCACCATTGAGCAAATCGAAGCATTGAACCCCGACCACCTAGTGATTTCTCCCGGGCCTTGTACGCCGAACGAAGCGGGTATTTCTATGGCGGTGATTGAGCATTTCGCCGGCAAGTTACCTATTTTGGGGATTTGCCTAGGCCACCAAAGTATTGGTCAGGTGTTCGGTGGGAAGATTATCCGAGCTGGGCAAGTGATGCACGGTAAAACATCCGATGTGCATCATGCCAATTTAGGCGTATTTGCGAACCTGCCGAACCCATACAAGGCCACACGCTATCATTCGTTAGTTATTGATAAGAATCATTTGCCTGATTGCTTAGAGATTACTGCATGGACGGAAAATCAGGATGGCAGTATGGAAGAGATTATGGGCGTACGACATAAAACCTTGGCCGTAGAAGGTGTGCAATTTCATCCTGAGTCGATACTGACTGAGCATGGTCATGCACTCTTAAAGAATTTTTTAACCACGACACTGACTAGTCGCTAATCGGGGAGCAATGTATGGATATCCGCCAAGCACTAGCGCGTGTTGTTGAGCGACAAGACTTAACCACCGCAGAAATGATCGACGTTATGCGCTTAATCATGACAGGCCAGTGTGACGATGCGCAAATTGGTGCTTTTTTAGTCGCATTGCGTATGAAAAGCGAAAGCATTGATGAAATCGTTGGTGCGGTCACTGTGATGCGCGAATTGGCGACCGGCGTAACGGTAAAGCAAGATCATGCTGTCGATATCGTTGGTACAGGTGGCGATGGTGCCAATTTATTTAATGTCTCGACTGCATCGTCATTTGTGGTTGCTGCAGCTGGTGGCACGGTGGCGAAACATGGTAATCGTGGCGTGTCGTCTAGTTCTGGTAGTGCGGATTTGTTAGAAGCTGCAGGTGTTAATTTAGCGCTAACCTCTGAGCAAGTTGCTCGTTGTATTAATGAGTTGGGCGTTGGCTTTATGTTCGCACCATCACATCACAGTGCAATGAAGCATGCGATTGGCCCTCGTAAGTCGCTCGGTTTACGCACCATATTTAATATTCTTGGTCCTATGACCAATCCCGCTGGTGTGCGCAATCAAGTGATAGGCGTTTTTGCAAAAGCTTTGGTTCGTCCTGTGGCGGAAGTATTGCAACGGTTAAATGGCGGTCATGTCATGGTCGTACATTCACAAGATGGGTTGGATGAAATTAGCTTGGCGGCACCCACCTATGTATGTGAATTGCGCGATGGTGAGCTAAAGGAATATGTATTGACACCGGAGCAAGTGGGTATTGAGTCGCAAGTATTAACTGGGCTTGAGATTGACAGCGCTGCGGCAAGTTTGACGCTGATTCGTGATGCTCTGGGTAAACGTGAAACAGCTGCGGGGAAAAAAGCAGCGGATATGTTAGCAATTAATGCCGGTGCTGCGATTTATGTAGCAGGATTAGCAAAAGACTTAAAAGATGGCGTGGCGATGGCCGAAGATGCAATTTGTACGGGCCTAGCGCTAGAGAAGATGAACGAATTAGTCAGTTTTTCAAATTACCTAGCAGCGGATAGTGCTGAATAATATTGTGGCACTGTTTTGCCCACGACGCGTTTGGAATTAATTATGAATACCCCAACAATACTGAAAAAAATCCTCGCAACGAAAGCGAGTGAAGTGGCTTTTCGCTCTAAAACACATTCGTTGAGTGAATTAAAAGCGCGTGCGGTCGATTGTGATAATGCGGAATTACGTGGTTTTTATCGCGCATTGAAAGCCAAGGTGGATGCTGGTCTCCCCGCTGTTATTGCTGAAGTTAAAAAAGCATCACCATCGAAAGGTGTATTTCGTGAAGATTTTGTACCGGAGGCCATTGCTGAATCCTACGAAAAGGGTGGCGCTGCGTGTTTGTCGGTATTAACCGATCGCGATTATTTTCAGGGCCATGAAGATTTTTTAGTGGCTGCGCGTAAAGCATGCTCGTTACCGGTCATTCGCAAAGACTTTTTAATTGATCCGTATCAGATTTATGAGGCTCGTCTATTAAACGCCGACTGTGTTCTCTTAATCGTTTCTGCATTGAGTAAAATGCAGCTGCAAGATTTAGAAGGCATTGCGCACGAGTTGGGTATGGATGTGCTGGTGGAAGTGCATGATGGTGAAGAGCTAGAAACGGCACTGACACTGGCGACGCCATTGGTGGGTATCAATAACCGTAACTTGCATACCTTTGAGTTAACGCTAGAAACCACCTTTGGCTTGTTGCCTTATGTACCAGCAGATCGTTTGTTGGTTACCGAAAGCGGTATTTTGGTACCTGAGGATGTGGCATCGATGCGCCAACGCAACGTCAATGCCTTCTTGGTGGGAGAGGCCTTTATGCGCTGTGATGAACCGGGTGAAGCTCTACAGGCACTTTTTTTCTAAGAGTTATCCGTGCAATTAGGCGGGAGTTTCCTCCCGCTTGGTTGATATTCAAAGCGCTGACCTAGCGCGTGCCGAATACCACGATCGTCTTACCGGCCACACTGATTAGCCCTTGTTCTTCTAGGCTCTTCAGTACTCGTCCTGCCATCTCGCGCGAACAACCAACAATACGACCAATTTCTTGGCGTGTGATCTTGATTTGCATACCATCGGGATGCGTCATGGCATCGGGTTGTTTGCACAAATCCAATAATGTACCTGCAACGCGACCCGTGACATCTAAAAATGCCAAGTCACCCGCTTTGCGAGTGGTGCGAGTTAAGCGCTGAGCCATTTGGCGGAAGATGCGGAAAACGAGCTCGATATCGGATTCTGCTAACTCGCGGAAACGCGAATACGAGATTTCAGCCACTTCACATACTGTCTTGGCGCGAACACTGGCAGTACGAGGGCTATTTGCTTCGTCGAATAAACCCATCTCACCAAAGAAGTCGCCTTCATTGAGGTAAGCCATGATCATCTCACGGCCCTCATCATCTTCGATCACAACACTGACTGAACCTTTCATTAGGTAGTAGAGTGTGTCGCTCGCATCGCCTGTGTTTATTAAGGTGGTACGTGCTGGATAACGTTTCGTGTGGCAATGCGTTAGAAAGTTCTCTAACGGTGCATGAATGGATGGAATACGCGGAATGATCATTTAGGGTTCCTTGCTGATCGCTGCTCTGATTATTACCTATCCGTTGGCACAGTAGAACCGTGGAAAGAGGCCAATTACTCATTTATCTCGCTTTTTTTGCTGATAACTGTGGTTTTTTTGCTCACTGAGTTATCTCAGTGGGGTAGCTGTGGTAATCTGCGCGCTTTCGTCTGGTAGCGGAGTTTTTCATGAAGGCGACGGTAAAGTGGGTCGATAATGCGATGTTCTTGGGTGAGTCTGGTAGTGGTCATGCCATTGTCATGGACGGACCAGAAGATCACGGTGGCCGCAACATGGGGATTCGCCCTATGGAGATGCTGTTACTTGGCTTAGGTGGTTGTACTAGTTTTGATGTGATGAGCATTTTATCGAAGCAGCGTCTTGATGTGCATGATTGTGTTGCTGAGATTGAAGCGGAGCGCGCAGATGCGGTGCCGAGTGTCTTCACTAAAATTCACGTTCACTTCAAAGTCAGTGGCCGCAATCTAAAAGAATCGTTAGTTGAGCGGGCAGTAAAACTGTCGGCTGAAAAATATTGCTCTGCATCGATTATGTTAGAGCAAGCTGGCGTCGAAATTACCCACAGCTTTGCTGTAAGCGAAACAGACTGAGCGGCTAGATCGCACGATATATGAGGATCCTGTATTGAATAACAAATTGCGACTTCATGGTTTCAACAACCTGACTAAGTCATTGAGCTTTAACATCTATGACATCTGTTATACCAAAACAGAAAAAGAGCGTCAGGAGTACATTGAGTATATTGATGAACTCTATAGTGCAGAACGTCTGACTAAAATTCTAACGGACGTTGTTGATATCATTGGCGCAAATATCCTGAACGTAGCCCGTCAGGATTATGAGCCTCAAGGTGCGAGTGTGACCATTCTGGTTGCCGAGCATGAAACACCGCCAGCAGAAGAGCTGATGGAAGAGAACCCAGGTCCGCTGCGCGATACTGTGGTTGCTCATTTGGATAAATCGCACGTTACCGTGCATACCTATCCTGAAAGTCATCCTCACGGTGGCATTAGCACCTTCCGTGCGGATATTGATGTGTCTACTTGCGGTTTGATTTCGCCACTGAAAGCATTGAACTACCTGATTCACAGCTTTGATTCGGATATCGTGACCGTTGATTATCGTGTGCGTGGTTTTACTCGTGACGTCGATGGTGTGAAGCACTATATCGATCACAACATCAATTCGATTCAGAAGTACCTGACTGAAGATACACGTAATGCGTATCAGATGATTGATGTGAACGTGTATCAAGAAAATACCTTCCACACCAAGATGCTGCTGAAAGACTTTGAACTAGACAACTATTTGTTTGGTGAAGGTGTTAAGACAATGGATGCCGCTGAGCGTGAAGACGTCGAAGCGAAATTACGTAAAGAGATGTTAGAAATCTTCTACTCGCGCAATATGCCGTAATAGAAGTAAGCTGCCTATTTCGCATAGGGTGGGCAGCTTATTTGCCGATTATAGGAATACTTCAATGACGCTGTTGCAAGGGTTGATGGTGGCTCAGGCACTCGCATTGAGTGCTGCTCCACTCATGATGTTTGCCGGTGGTGTCATTGGCGCACGCTTGCACAATAATCCTTCTTTAGCGACCTTACCTGTTGCCGCCATGATCATTGGTACGGCATTAGCGGTATTACCTGCAGCCGCCATTGCTGCTCGGTTTGGTCGTCGAGTTCTATTTATCAATGCCATGTTATTCGGTTCAGTTGCATCATTAGCAGCGGCTTTAGCGATTTATAAAGAAACTTTCTGGGGTTTTGTCGCTAGCGCAGTTTGTTTCGGTGGTGTGGCGGCTGTCGTACAGCAATTTCGTTTTGTTGCGATGGCGAGCGTGACAGCGGATAAGCATGCAGTGGTGGCGGCGCGTTTGCTGCTGGTGGGTATTGTTTCGGCTTTTTTGGGACCTGAACTGGTTACTTTAGCAGCGTGGTTTCCTCGGTTAGATATGAGTGCAGCCTTTATTGCACTGGCATTATTTTTTACGTTAGCCGCCGCGGTCTTAGCCATGGTTGTTCCGCGGCAATTAGTCACGACTGAAAGTGCGCGGGCAACAGGGAGGTCACTATCTGAACTCTTGTCTCAGCCGACGCTGTGGTTGGCGACGCTATCAGCGAGCTGTGGTTTTAGTGTGATGTCTTACATCATGACCGCGACGCCGATTAGTATGACCTTGGTGGATGGCTACGCATTGGCCGATGCTAAGTGGGTTATTCAAAGCCACATCGCGGCGATGTTTTTACCTTCGCTCATTTCTGGTTATTTGATCCAAGGGTTAGGGCATGTGCGCATGATTGTTGCGGGCCTAGTATCCATGTTGCTTTGCATTGCGGTAGCTTGGTGGGATCGATCATTACTGCATTATTGGTTAGGGCTATTGTTGTTGGGCTTTGCTTGGAACTTACTTTTTGTTGCAGGAACCTCTTTGCTGACTCAATGCTATCGTCCTGAAGAGGCGACCCGTGTGCAGGGTTTTAATGATTTACTTGTTTTTGGTGGTCAGGCACTTGGGGCTATGGCGTCGGGTGCAGTGGTTTTGCTTCTTGGGTGGCAAGGCTTGTTACTATCTGCCTTACCACCGTTGATGATTTTAGCCGCCGTATTAGTTTGGCAACAGGTGAGTATCAAACGAGCGTCAGCCGCTGGTTTGTAATTGCGGGCTAGCGTGGTTCTTGCGCGCAAATCAATTTGAAACCCTTCTCTTGTACCATGACTTCTACATGGTCAAAGGCTTCTTGCGCCCATTCTTCGTAACCTAAGTGACGATTAGCGATTAGCCATAACTGTCCGTCTTTGACGAGGTGTTGCTTCGCTTGTTTGAAAAGGTTCTGCGCGAATTGGTAATCGGTATTCTTACCTTGGTGAAACGGCGGATTGGTAATAATGAAGTCAAATCGCCCATCTATGGAGGTCAAACCATCGCTGTGTAGGATTTCAACCGGTAACGCTAAGCGCATACTGTTGAGTTGAGCACTGCGCAGAGCAAATGCATCAACATCCGTTAGTACCACCTCTAATGACGGGCTGCGCTTTTTGAGGCTAAGGCCAATGACGCCAGAGCCACAACCTAAGTCGAGTAGCCGACCGTGTGCAGGCGCGGGAAGGTGTTCTAACAAGACGGATGTGCCGCTATCTAAACTGCCATGACTGAACACTCCAGGCAGGGTAAGGTAGTCGGCGGCATCCCATTTAAATGAGCGTCCCATCGCTAGCCAGTTAAACTTTGTAACAGGTGTTAGGTCTATAGACCATAGTGAGCAATGGCGCGCGCTATCCAATTTTGTGGTTGAGCTACTGAATTCTTTGCAGGCACTGCCAATGCTTTTACCACCGGCGTCATTAGCGGCAACAACATAGCAACGCTTTGCGGTAGTGGCGATGAGCTGAATAAGCGCTTGAGCAAAAGGTTTGGCTTTAGGCCAAAGCAAAATTACGGTGCGATCTTGCAGTTGATCTGTAGTCGGTAAACCAAATGTGATCAATTTATTGTCGATATGACCTTGATAAGCTTGAGCCGTTAGCCAGTCCCACGTGTTGATCTGTAACTCGTTTTTTTTTACTACTGATAGCCACTCACCGCTGAAGTCTTTTGCTGAACCCAATACGGTGGTCTTGGGGGTTAGTAAGTCAATATGGCGGAGCAGCAGATCGTATACGGCACTCATTCAGGTAAGCCTAATAACATGTCTCGAACATTGATGGCATCTTGTTGTAGATCGCCGTTGAGGGTAACGAGCCCTTTTTGTCGTAAAGTTGTTTGTTCATCTGCTTGTTGGCCGATGACAAAAATAGCGGCACCGGATTCAAGGACCATGCGCTGTAATTGTTGCTTTTGTGCATCACTGGCGTGTTTAGGGATGCGCAATACAGCCCCTTGCCACTGTTGGTGTCTTAGTAACTCGGTAATATCATCCGTGGCGGTCAATCCAGCTAAGCGCACAATGCGTAATCCGAGTTGTTTCAGCAATATTGCTAACAACAACATATCTAGGTCGTCATCTTGAGTGGTATTAGCAACTACAAGCGTACCTTTATATTCAAGGTTACTTTCTTCACCTAAGCGCCCAGCGAGTCTACCTTGGAGAAAACCGCCGTAAAACTGCATGCGGGCTTGCCCCAAAGGCTGGGTAACTTGATCGCGCAAATGTTGATACATAGGGATCAATAAGAAGCGCAAGGCGATATCTATAGGAAAAAACTGACTCACTTCATCGGCAACGGTGCTCAGTTGCGCAGCATCAAATTGTTGTACGCCTTTGGCCAAAGACGCACGATACTGATGCCATTGCGACGGCTGTGGTTGGCTTATCAATATGGTTTCTGGTTCCGGATCGCCGCTATCTATCATGGCTTTAGCCTGTGATACCGGGACTCCGCGCTCTAATAGAGACACAACCTTACGAATAAGCTGAATATCGGATTCTGTATAGAGTCTATGCCCTTTGGCCGTGCGTTTGGGCGTAATTAACCCGTAACGTCGTTCCCATGCGCGAAGAGTAATGGCATTAACACCGGTCTCGTTCGAGACGACCCGTATAGGATAGTAAGCCGCTTGCGGCTCGGATGTTGGGGATGACATACCCTGGGCCTGTTCCTAAAATTGTACAAAGCTGAGCAAATTCTATAAGTAGTTATACAGAATGTAAAAGAATGTCCGAACACACGCTAAGTGTTCGGTCGCACTTTCTGCGTTTTTATAGACTTCCGTTCTAGCGGAAGGCGTAGTACCGTGTTCGAAGTTTGCCGTAAGGATGATTCCCGACTGCGGCTTAGAGCGATATTTAATGGTGGAGTACAGAGATGGTCATCGACCACAATGATGAGCAAGGGCCAATCAGTTTAGAGCTGTTGAAAAAAGCGGTAGATGCCTCGAACGACGGAATTGTCATTGCGGAACAAGAAGGTGACGACAATATTCTGATCTACGCTAATAAGGCTTTTGAGCGTCTGACTGGCTATCATGTTGACGAGATTTTGTATCAAGATTGCCGCTTTTTACAGACAGGGGATCGAGATCAAACGGGCTTAGATACGATTCGCGAAGCGATTAAGCAAGGCAGCAGCGCTCGGGTTGTATTACGTAACTACCATAAAGATGGTTCGATGTTTTGGAATGAGCTGAGTATATCGCCAATTTATAGCGATGAAGATCAGTTGACCTATTACATCGGCATCCAAAAAGATGTCACCGCGCAGGTGGAAGCTGAAGCGCGCGCTAAAGCGGCGGAGCAAGAACTGGCCGAGCTTAGAGCTAAGCTAGCTCAGTAGAGTGATACATGTCTTATAAAAAAGGGAGCCTAGGCTCCCTTTTTTGTAACGATGGCTTGAGCCAGCGCTATTAGCCTTTATAGGCTGCAGCTGATTCAGTGATCATGCGACGAGCTTCGTCAGCATTACCCCAGCCGCTTACTTTTACCCACTTGCCTTTCTCTAAATCTTTGTAATTTTCGAAGAAGTGAGAGATTTGCGCGCGCAATAGCTCAGGAACATCGTCGATATCTTTTACATCGTTGTATAACTGAGTCAATTTTTCGTGCGGAACGGCTAATAACTTAGCGTCGCCACCGGCTTCGTCTTCCATATTTAGAACGCCAACAGGGCGTGCACGAATGACTGAGCCCGGTTGAACTGGGTATGGAGTGATAACTAATACATCGAGTGCATCGCCGTCATCAGCCAAAGTGTTAGAGATATAACCGTAGTTCGCTGGATAGAACATCGGGGTTGCCATGAAACGGTCAACCATCAGGGCGTCCATATCTTTGTCGATTTCGTATTTGATCGGAGAGTGGTTTGCAGGGATTTCAATCACGACGTAGATATCGTTAGGCAAGTCTTTGCCAGCTGGAATCGAGTTGTAGCTCATAACAGTTTCCATAGGTAGGTTGAATGTCTGGCGGAATTATAGCCGCAAGCCGCTATAGATGTCAGTTCGACGAGAGAATATGGCATAATTCGTGACCGAAACGGGTGGCAGGATGCATTGCAGGAGGCCTTCGTTGTTGTAGAGTCAGGGAAAGCGGGAGCTGTAGTAGATGTTTTTAAGTCGAACGCTACATTCGATTGTATTGTTTATCGTTTTTTTTATGGAATGCACTGGTGTCTATGCCAGTGAGTACGATCTATCCGAATTTGATTTGCCATTGCTAGAAGCAGACATCCCTGTTGTTCTTTCGGCTGCCCGTTTGAAACAGCCTCGCGCCGAAGTTCCCGCTAGTGTTACCGTCATTGATGCTGAACAAATTGCTGCTTGGGGCGTGCGTACCCTTCCTGAGTTATTACGTTTTGTTCCCGGTGTTTTTGTTACTCAAGATAAGTTTGAACATAACGATGTCGTAGCTTATCACGGTTCAACCGCTTATATGAGCCGGCGTCTACAAGTCTTGGTTGATGGTATGTCGGTTTATAAAGGCGGTATCGCTATGGTGGTTTGGGATGACATTCCCATCGCGCTTGAGGATATCCAACGAATCGAGTTTGTTCGGGGTCCAAGTTCAGCCATGTATGGTGCGAATGCCTTCCTTGGGGTGGTCAGTATTACATCGAAGAAACCAGCGGATACCGAAGGTGTGCGCATTAGCTATCGTGGGGGGACTCAAAATGTACGTGATGCTATGGGGAGTGTTTCTACGATACATGGCAAGAGCTCGTCGCGTATAACCGTACAACAGACCAGCGACGATGGTTTTGATGGATTACAAACTGAGTCGTCTGACAAGCTCGAGGACAGCCGAAGACATGGTTTCGCTACCGGGTATTACGAGCAAGATTTAGATAGCGGCATTCAGTTATCTTTCCAAGGTGGCTATAAATATGGCTATACCGATGTGCGGAAAGGACTTCTTTGGCAAGAACCGCGGAGTAACTTTGTTAAAGCCTATTATGGATCTGCACAGGCGGACTTCAATTTTTCAAGTTCACATCAAGCATACCTGCGTGCGTATTGGCAATTCGAAAAACGCACTCAGGAAGGCATAGCGTGTATTCCTACCGTGGCACTTGATAGTGATTTATACGCTGAGTGGGAGGTGAATCCGCAATGGGCGAAGTTTTTAGGGATAGGTCTGCCGACGGCAGTCAGTTCGGCTGACCCTGCTACTGCCTATGCTTCCAATCAGTTATTACAGCAATTGGCTTTCGGCAGCTCAACGCCAAATGAATTAGCGGCGATTATTGAGCAGGCCACAGGCGAACGATATACCTTATCGCAAGAAGATGTCGATCTTGCCCAAACGGTAGTACTTAGAGCCTACGACGGAACTGGCTTTAGTCAATTTTCGCAACCGTTTTGTGATGATGCAAATTTAAGTTACGACGGCCAGCGTTCGGATGTTGAATGGCAAGACACCGTTCAATGGACGGATACATTGCGCAGTGTAACTGGAATCAATATTCGGCAAGAAAATATTAATTCACAAACGTATTTCGACGGTAAGGTAACTAGTTATTTGTATCGAGCTTTTGGCAATTTAGAATGGCATGCAGCAGAGTCAATTATCATTAATGTCGCAGGTACTTACGAATACGAAAGTATTAATTCTCCTGAGTTCTCTCCTCACATTGCTCTAAATTATCTTTTTTCGCCACGTCAAAGTGTTCGATTGGTGTATTCGACAGCGATTAGATCGCCTGATGTTTATGAACAAAAACCTAACTATTCTTTTGATGTGAACAATTTACCTGATAATTATTTAGGCGTGCAGGAAGCAACCTATTTTATTCATCAGGTTTATGATAATCGCCGTGTTGAAAGTGAGAAAATCACTAGCTATGAGGTTGGTTATTATCACAATATTTCTAGCATTGGCCTAGAAATGGATATCAAACTTTATCGAGATGAATTAACGCAATTAATATCCCAGTATGTTGGAGTTGCTGCACCATCGTTATCAAATGACACCGAAATGAGTATCGAAGGTGTTGATTGGCAGTTCCAGTGGGAGCTTAGCGGAAAGAACTGGCTAAGGTTTGTTGGCGCTTATTTAGATACGGATGTTCGCCCCGGCTCTACGTATTTATTTAGCCAAATTGAAATAGAAGAATTTCAAACTGCTGAGACACGTCTAAGTGCGCAGTATAGCGGCAATATTAGTTGGCATCACAAAGGGGAAGGTTGGAATTCGACGTTGTCGTATTTTTGGAATTCTGCCTATGACGCTAGCGAAGCTGATCCAAACGATTACCGTCGTTACGAAGTGAACCTGCAGAAATCATGGCGATATAGAAAGCTTACATCTAGCGTTACCTTGTTTTGGCACCACTTAGTGGATGACGGCGAATTATTAGAAGCCGATCAAGTGTATTCCACCAATGATCTTTACTCCATTCGCATTGGAGTTGATTTTTAATGCGAATCTCGTCTAATTTTTTCAGCAATAGAGACATTTCGTGAAGTGTTTCTTGATTGGTATTTTGCTGATTTATTCTTCTTCATTATGGGCAGAAAAAGTCGCTATTGTGGTGCAGAAAGTAATTCCGGCAGTGAATGTGCTAGCGCAAAAAGTAGCTAATGAAACCGGTTTTACCGCTACCGTAGTTTTGGCCGAACAGTTTGAGCATTCTGTTTATGATTGCGTCGTATTGGTGGGTGATGGGCCGCTAGAGACATGGAATTTGGCGAACGATGTTCCAGTAGTTAGTATTCTTAGTGGTAGAGTGGCCGTTGAAAATGCCTCCTTTTTAAGCAGTGCGATCTTCGTTGAACCTCCATTGAGACGGCAAGTTGCTTTGGCGCGCTTAATTTTAGGTGAAGCGGAAAACTTAGGTATTCTTATTTTAAAAAATGATTCTAAGCGTCTTTCTCTGGAAGTTAGTAAGCTCCCTAAATCTTCAAAAATTAAGCTGTATAATATTGACGAGTATGACTCATTCAATAGAGCGTTGATCGACTTGCTTGCGGATAGTCGGGTATTGATCGGTCAGTATGATTTAAATATCTATAGTGCTAAAAATATTGAAAACATATTAATTACTGCCTATAGACATAATGTTCCTTTGATAGGCCCATCGAACGCCTATATTAATGCGGGCGCTTTAGCGTCAACTTATAGTGATCTAACGGATGTTGCTCGGCGTTTGAGTGAAATTTTACTAAAAGGGCTAGGTCATAATGATTGGGCTAAACCAGACTATAATTCGTATTTCTCTGTTAGCTATAATCATCAGGTGGCCCGTTCTCTTAATTTAAATTTACCCGATGTAGATACCGTTGTGGCTAGCATTAAAAAAACTGAACAGTAATTATAGAATTTTTGATTGGGCGGTTGTTCCTGTTCGCAGAAGGACTGGCATTTAGCGTAGATGAATAGGAATCCCTTATTGATCTCTGTATCATTGTCACCACGCGTATTCTTGTGGCGATGGATAGTTTGAGTGAATGAAGAATGACTTTAGATCACCTGCTATGCTAATAGTTATTAGTGGTTTGATTAAGTCGTAAATAGTATCCCCCGTGCCGGCGATGGAGTGTGGTGCACTAACAAAGATCACCAAAGTAGCAGGTACACATGCTTTTGAAGAACAAGATATTTTCCGGTCTTATTTTAGCCTCGCTAGCCATCAGTGCCGATGCGTTGGCCGATGATATGGCTGCCTTTGATCCTTTAACCGATGGCGACTTCGGCGGCTTGGCTCTGCAAGATGATATTCCTGTTGCACTCACTGCTGCGCGTTTAAAGCAGCCTCGAGCTGAAGTGCCAGCCAGTATCACGGTGATTGAAGCGAAACAAATCGAGGCTTGGGGAGTGAGAACTATCCCGGAGCTTATGCGTTTTGTGCCCGGGATGTTTGTTGGTCATGGTGATGATCAAAACAATCGCGCGGTAGCTTATCACGCGTCAAGCCCCAACATTATGCGTCGTATGCAAGTGCTTGTGGATGGTCGTTCAGTATTTAAAGCGGCTATCGCTCAAATTATTTGGGACGATATTCCAGTTGCTATGGAAGATATTCAACGTGTAGAAGTGGTGCGCGGACCTAACGCAGCCAGTTATGGCGCGAATGCGTTTCTTGGGGTGATTAACATAGTGACTAAACACGCGGCTGACACTCAAGGAACGACTTTGCGCTTTCGCAAAGGTAATCAGGGGGTCGAGGATAGCTTATTCAGTCATTCTGATAGGGTCAGTGATGATGCCTATCGCTTAACACTGCAGCAAAATTCGGACAATGGTTTTGACGGCCGCGATGCAACCAATGGCGAAGATGATTGGCACGATTCTCGCCGTCATGGCTTTGCCAGCCTCTATTATGATCATGACATCAGTGAAAGTACTCAATTGAATTGGGAAGCAGCGTACAAGTACGGCAACACAGATATTCGTAAAAGTGATTTTGATACGGACTATCCTGATCAAATCACGCGTCAAGGATTTGTGATGGGTAAGTTAATTCACGAATTTAACCAGGATCACTTTTCTCATTTGCAGGCATATTGGCAAACCGATCACCGCACTCAAGAGACGTCTAGTTGCGGTTCGACCACATCATTCGATCCTGTTTTGTTGGACGAGTATCGTACGAACCCTGAATGGACGCAATTTGTTGCGCTGGGGGTGCCAAGTATCTATGCCGATAGCAACACGACTCCGCAGACGTTGGCGGCGGCTAATTATTTGGTTGGCGGTATAGCCACCAACTCGCTTACGCCTGAACAAGTGGAGCAATTGATTGAGGAGAACCTAGGAAAAACCTACACCCTACAGCAAAGTGACTTAGATGCTGCTGCTGTCGCCTTCGGTAATGCCTACAATGGCAGTGACTTCTCGCAACTAGGACAATTGGCATGTGGTGCTGGTAATTTTAATGTGCGCGAAGATCGCTATGACATCGAGTGGCAGGATACCATGCAGTGGACGCCCGCATTGCGTACGGTTTCTGGCATTAGTTATCGTCGCGACAGCGCCGATTCAATGACCTACTTTAAGGGTGCTGTGCACAACGATACCTATCGTATGTTCGCCAATGGTGAATGGCAGGCATTTTCTCATTTGGTTTTTAATATTGGCGGTATGTATGAACAGGAAGATTCGAATGATAGCGCCTTTTCTCCGCGGGTTGCGGCTAATCTACTGTTAACTCAACAACAGAGTTTGCGTCTGGTTTATTCGCAAGCTGTGCGCTCGCCAGACTTGCTAGAGAAGAAGCCAAATTACGCCGTTACTTTGTATGATTTGACCGACAATTATCTAAATTTAGATGATGGTGTTTTCTTTATGAATCAAGTGCCGGATACGCGAGAGCTTGATCATGAAAAGATTACCAGTGTTGAGCTTGGTTATTACGGTAAGTTGCCGGAATTAAATTTAGAGCTAGACGTTAAGGTGTATAAAGACCGTCTTAGCCAGTTGATATCCAATACTATTGCGCTTAACTCTGTGTATATCGCGTCGGATACTAAGATGGATGTTAAAGGGGTTGATTGGCAATTAAATTGGCAATTCAGTCGAAATAACTGGTTGTGGTGGTCTGGAGCGTATGTGGATGCTGCTGTCCGCCTAGGTGATACCAGCCCATTAGACGCTAAGGAAATTGATCGCCTCGCGAAAGTTGAACGGCGCTTAAGCGCGGAGTGGAGCAATAACGTTAGTTGGCATCATGATGGCAATAATTGGGGCTCGACTCTGACTTATTTCTGGCATGATGGTTACAACGATTTAGAGAATAAGGGGGTTGATTTTCGCCGGTTTGAAGCCAATTTGACCAAAACTTGGGATATGAATGGCTATAAACCAGAAGTAGGCTTGTTTTGGCATCATTTAGTTGATGATTCTCGGCTTGTTTACCCAGATCAGGTCTATGCTGTTAATGATATCTACTCCTTTCGGGCCGGAATTACTTTTTGACATGGATGATGTGCATGGATGCTCTGAAACCGTTCTGGCATCGTAAGGCGATTCTTGTTCTGTGGTGTTCGTTGCTATTTAGCGCAGCGAGCATTGCCGATATTGCTTTGGTCGTGCGCGAACGCCAGCCTATGGCCGAGCAGTTGGCAAAAACCATTGCTCAGGGCCTGAAGATCCCCTCCCAGTTATTAACGCTAGGCGATAAACAAGTCGATTGGTCTAGCTTTGATGCGATTGTATTGCTAGGTGAACCTGTTCTTGAAGCATGGCAAACGCCTACGGATAGCCCTGTGGTCGCAGTGTTCGTTAGCCGCGAGAGTGCGCAGCGGCGTTCTGCACTATTAAAGTCTGCCATCTATGTGGAGCCGCCTTTATCTCGTCAAATTACGCTCAGCAAAATTCTGCTAGGTTTTGATGTACGTCTCGGTGTCTTAGTTTCAGATGCCTTTGCAGCAAGCGCGGCAGATGAAGTCGCTAAGGTGCAGCGCGAAGAGTTTGTTAATATTTATCCACTTTCGGATCTCAATAACTTAAATCGTACATTGATTGAATTACTTGCTGACAATCAAGCTTTGGTGGGGGTGTACGATAGCGAGTTATACAGTCCTGGCAATATCAAAAATATTTTAATAACAGCCTATCGACAGAATCGACCCTTAATCGGACCTTCAAGTGCTTATATAAAAGCAGGATCGCTAGCATCTACTTACAGCGACTTAGATGATGTTAGCAAACGCTTAATTGAAATTTTATCTGCAGGTTTAAATAACAAACAATGGGCTAAACAGGACTACAATCCATATTTTCAAGTGCGCTACAACGAGCAGGTCGGGCGGTCGTTAAATTTATCTTTGCCGAATGTTAATGATGCAGTTAAGGCATTGATGAAAGCGGAGGAGAATCGTCATGAACTTCCGTGATTGGTCGATTCGTCGTCGAATTATGCTACTCAGCACTTTGCCAGTGCTGTTGACGGTTGCCTTACTCACCGCTTTGCACATGATGGAGCGCTGGTCTGACGTGCATCGTGAGAACGAGAGCATCGCACGTTTAATGATTGAGAATATCGGGGCATCGGCAGAATACCCACTGATTTCAGGTAATTATGAATTATTAATGCCACTTATTGATGCGGCGTTGGCTCAGCCTGCAATAGTGACGGTACGAATTAGTAATGCCAATGGCGAGCTAGTGATTGATCGCCACTCTGATTCCTATGTAGGGTTGAGCTTATCGGAAGTGCGCTTACTGCATAGTGATATTAATCGCGAAATTGTCTCTCTGAGCGAATTTTCTAGTTTTAATGAGGATGATCGTACCATTCAAGAACTCGGTTATATCGAGTTGGGTATGACAGATCGTTTTGGCCGCGATCGAGAACTTTCTATTTTACGGCAGTCGTTACTGACTGGTTTAGCGGTGGTTATTTTAGCAGCGCTTATTGGTCGTTACATGGGGATGACGATTGTGCGGCCACTGGAATCTTTATCCAGTTTTATTCGCCAATTAGCTCGCGGAGAAAACTGGCGCAGAATTGATGTAAACGACGGTGCAGAAATAGGTAACTTGCAAGATGATGGTAATCGACTGGCGTTAACCTTAGAAAAAGCGGAAGCAGAGCATGAACGCTTTACTAGTCAATTGCTGCAAGAACAGCAGAAAACGCGGGAAGCCAGTCAGGCTAAAAGTCAGTTTTTATCCATGATGAGCCATGAACTGCGGACACCATTAAATGGCGCGGTTGGTATGCTACAACTTATGGATCAGAGTAGTTCGGAAACGGAATTTAATGATCAAAAAAGGCATGCTGATACGTCACTGGCGCACTTAACTCAGTTGCTCGATGATGTCATGGTCGTTGTCGACACTGATAGTAGTCAGTTGCCGGTGGTTTATGCATATTGCGATATCGCTAAAGTCATGGAGCCACTGTTTGCCGATTTAAGAATCAAGGCAAGTCGTAAGGGCTTATCTTTAATCGTTGATATTGATCCTGTTTTTTTGCAGACGGAGATTTATTTACCGAAGTCTTTGGTTCGGCAATTATTACGACATTTATCGGATAATGCCCTAAAGTTCACCGAGCAAGGTGTTGTCGTTATTGAGTTGCAATATCTGCGCGATGACGGCGAAGAGCTTCGAATTGTTGTACGGGATTCGGGGATTGGTATTCCAGCCGATCAGCAAAGCCAAGTGCTCGAAGCTTTTTCCCAAGTAAGCTCTTCCTTTAATCGTCGTTACGATGGCCTAGGATTGGGTTTGACGATTTGTCATCATATTAGCCAAATATTAGCTGGGCATATCGCGTTTGAAGACAACCCCGGTGGCGGTACCTGCGTCTCTGTTACTATTCCCTTACTATCACCAAAGAGTAATGAAAAATCTTCGGCTAAGGCAGCGTCAACATCAGTAGCCCGCGGCAAAATCCTGATTGTCGAGGACAACGAAGTCAATTTAAAAGTGGCTGAAAAGATGTTGAACAAAGTCGCTCCCGATATCCAAATCAGTTCGGTTGGTTCTGGCGAAGACTGCATAAGTTTAATTCAGCATCAGGGACGGCATTTTGATCTTATTCTGCTGGACTGCCAAATGCCGGGAATGGATGGTTTTGAGACCAGCGAGCAGCTAAGAAAATATGGGTTTCCAGGGGCGATTATCGCTTGTACGGCAAATACCACGGATAAAATAGAGCAGCGGTGCATTGATGCTGGTATGGATGACTATATGGCGAAGCCAATTCGCCTAGACAATATTAGAGATATGTTAAATCGATGGTTGAAACAAACAGAAACGGCAGATTAGTATCTGCCGTTTCTGTTTAATTAACGCGAATGCATTAGTTTTTTACGTGATAACTGATCGCTGTTTCTACTTCTTGAGATGAACCCATAACAACGGATACACGTTGATGAATACCTTCGGGTTTAACCGTCATAATGTTTTCGAAAGCGGTGGAGGCCATACCGCCTGCTTGCTCTACTAGCATACTCATTGGATTGCCTTCATACATTAAACGCAGCTTACCTGGCTTGCCAGGATCGCGGCTATCGTATGGGTACATAAAAATACCACCGCGGGTCAGAATGCGGTGAATTTCTGCAACCATAGATGCAATCCAACGCATGTTATAGCGTTTACCCAAGGGACCTTCTTCGCCTTGCAATAAATCAGAAACGTATTGTTGCATTTCAGGCAGCCAGAAACGTTGGTTTGACATATTGATGGCAAATTCTTGAGTCGTTTCAGATATACGAATATTTTGGCGCTCTAATACGAATTCGCCGATGCGCGGGTCCAGTGTAAAGGAAAAGACGCCATCACCCGTTGTCAGTACGAGTAAAGTTGATGGTCCGTAGAGTACGTACCCGGCAGCAACTTGCTGTTTACCTGATTGCAAATACGCAGCTTCGGTAGCAGCGTCGGAATCCGCGGCGGCCTTCAATATCGAAAAAATAGTACCGACGGTGACGTTTACATCGATGTTGGAGGAGCCGTCTAATGGATCGAACAAGACCAAATATTCACCGCTGGCATTACATGCTACTGGTAATTCTTCTTCTTCGCTGGCCAAGCCTTTGACGCTAGGAATGGCAGCAAGACAATCCTTGATTAAGTCGTTAGAGATAACATCTAATTTCTTTTGGCATTCCCCTTGGACATTCTCTTGTTCGGCACTGCCAAGTACGCCAGCAAGTGAACCAAGGTGTAGACGATAGGCAATGTCTTTGCACGCAACCATAAGTCCATCAATGATCTCTACCACAGCGGTATTGTCGCAATGGCCATCCAAAAACGTCCGTAAGCGTTGCATGTTATCGTCCTCATCGGTAAGCAAAAGGGTAAACTGGCGCGCATACTACCTGAAACTCTGGGGAAATTCAGCGCTTAGACCGATAATCCTATGGCCATAGCTCACACTTAAATAGGAATGGCAGGCTATGTTCACCATCACCGGCTTTCTTAGAGCGAAGTGGAGGCATTGAATTATTAACAGCTTCCCTTGATGTTAGTGCTTGCTCCGCGGTAAAGGGGCAGTACACTAACGGTTTAATCCTAAAGCGGTAGGGAAGATGCGACTGCACATTCTGGGCATTTGTGGCACCTTTATGGGGTCTCTTGCTCAATTGGCCAAAGCACTAGGTCATGACGTTTCGGGTTCTGACGCGGGGGTTTACCCGCCAATGAGCGATCAATTGCTAGCCGCTGGCATTGAATTGACAGAAGGCTTTGCGCCCGAAGGCATTCCTACTGATGTCGATCTCGTTATTATTGGCAATGCCATGTCCCGTGGGAATCCATCGGTTGAGTATGTGTTGGATAGAGGTATTCCTTATATCTCAGGACCGCAATGGTTAGGCGAATTTGTTTTACGAGGACGTTGGGTTGCTGCTGTTGCTGGTACGCACGGCAAAACAACCACGGCGAGTATGTTGGCTTGGATCCTAGAGTATGCGGGTATGAAACCCGGGTATTTAATCGGTGGCGTGCCGCAAAACTTCAGCGTTTCAGCACGTTTGGGCGACTCTCCATTTTTTGTGATTGAGGCCGATGAGTACGATACGGCTTTTTTCGATAAGCGTTCTAAGTTCGTTCATTACCAGCCTCGTACTGTGATTATGAATAATCTTGAGTATGATCACGCCGATATATTCCCCGATTTAGCTGCGATTGAACGCCAGTTTCACCATCTTGTTCGCACTATTCCTGCCTCAGGGCAAATAGTGTTACCGGCAGGTGAGGAAGCGTTGGAGCGAGTACTTAAACAAGGCTGTTGGACACCGGTTCAGCGCATAGAGCAGAATCTAGGCACGAGTGCCTGTGAATGGCAATGGCGTTTGGATAGTGATGATGCTAGTCGCTTTAGTGTTATGTATCAGGGCGAAGATACAGCACACGTAAACTGGTCGTTAAGTGGATTACATAACGTCCGTAATGCAGTCGCTGCTATGGTGGCGGCACGGCATATGGGGGTTACTCCTATTGTTAGCGCGGAAGCACTGGGTCAGTTTCAGTCGGTAAAGCGTCGAATGGAATGCGTGTCCGGTGATTCCTCTATTCGTGTTTACGACGACTTTGCCCATCACCCAACGGCAATTGCGACAACGCTGGCTGGTGCTAAGGCGCAACAAAGTACGAAACAGCCTAATGGCGGACGCTTGTTCGCGATACTAGAGCCGCGTTCAAATACCATGAAACTCGGACACCATAAGGATCAGCTGGCCGGATCCGTTGCTAGTGCTGATAAGGCATTTTGGTTTCAACCCGCGGATATGGGTTGGTCTCTAGCAGAGGTTGCCGAGCGCTGTGATATTCCGGCGCAAGTATATAGCGATCTCGATGAGCTTGTGACAGCGGTAGTCGCGGATGCTCGTCCGGGAGATTGGATTGTATGTATGTCCAATGGTAGTTTTCAGGGGGTGTCAAAACGTTTGGCAGCGCTAGTGGGTGGATATAAATGACGACGGTGAATGGCAATCGCGTGCAGCGTATTTGTGTAGCGCTTACCGGCGCTTCTGGCTCGTTGTATGCCTTGCGTCTCATTGAAGTGTTATTAGCCGCCGACTGTCATGTTGATGTGATGATCTCGAAGGCGGCTTTGCTGGTGCTTGCCACAGAAACAGACGTTACTCTGTCGGCTAAGCCACAATCAGCAGCGGCGGCACTGCAGGCGCGCTACGGAGTTGATGCCGAGCGCTTACGAGTATTTGGTAACGAAGATTGGATGGCCCCTTGGGCATCCGGTTCTGGCCAACCAGGTCCGGTTGTTATTTGTCCTTGCAGTACCGGAACCTTATCCGCTATTGCTACTGGTGCCAGCAATAATCTTATCGAGCGAGCCGCAGATGTAGCGCTAAAAGAACGCAGAAAGCTAATTTTAGTGCCGCGTGAGACGCCGTACTCGGAAATACACCTGCAAAATATGTTAAACCTTACCCGTATGGGGGCTGTTATTCTTCCTGCCAGTCCGGGGTTTTATCATGAGCCAAAACAAATAACTGATTTAATCGATTTTATTGTGGCTAGAATTCTTGGCCAATTAGAACTTCCTCAAACACTGATGCCAGCGTGGGGAAAAGACATAGTTACAGAGCCAAAAGCGGCGGAGCCTAAGCATGACTGAACAACAAAATACCCCTGAAGCAGAAGAACAAGATATCGCCAAATGGTGCATCTTAAGTTTTATGGGCGGTATTATCGTCGCAGCTTTAGCGTTGGAATATTACGGCTTTATTCAACATCCTAAAGATGCTGATACAGCTTTAATTTCTGAGTTTAAATTATTATCGCTAAGCCCAGAACACGAAGTTAAGGTATCACCAAAAATGTCGGGTAAAGAAGCCTTTTGTGTCGATGGCTATATTTTGCTGCGCCCTACCAATGGTAATGCAGTGGCTGGTATTTTAGTTGACGAAAAAAATCGCGGTGTGCAATGTCAGCACAGTTTGACCCCAACGGTCGGTGAACCTTCAGAATAATAAGAGCCTTATGCGCAGCTACTATTCCACATTATTACTTTCGTTATCACTGGTTAGCTCACTCAGTTTTGCTGCGCTAAATGATATAGATGGCGATGGAATTCCAGATCATCTCGATACTGATCGTGATGGCGATGGCCTGTCTAATTTTATGGAGCAGACGGGCGGTACCGACCCCGATGTTCCAGATCAATTTGATACCGACGAGGATGGTATTCCCGATGCCATCGACGACGATATTGATAACGATGGCGTGCCCAATCAACGAGATTCATTTCCGCTAGATGGCAGCGAATACCGAGACACGGATGGCGACGGTGTAGGCGACAATGCCGATCTTGATCGTGATGGCGATGGCGTGCGCAATGATTTAGAAGAAAAGCTGGGCTATAACCCCAACGATATTCGCTCTCGTCCGAAAGATAGCGATGGTGATGGCTGGCCGGATTTGCTCGACGACGATATGGATAACGACGGCTATAAAAATAATGAGGATGCCTTTCCTCTTAATGCCGCCGAACATGCCGATATGGATCACGATGGTATTGGCGATAATTCCGATCCGGATAAAGACGGCGATGGCATCAGTAATAAATTAGAAGTGCTGGCTAACACCGATCCCGATGATCAGTTTTCCGTGCCGCGCGATGCCGACCGTGATGGCGTCCCTGATATGCTTGATGACGATCGTGATGGCGATGGCGTCAGCAATGCCAAAGATCTTTACCCAGACAATTCAGCAGCTTGGGCTGATACCGATGGTGATGGTATTCCGGACAACGAAGATGCGGATGCAGATAACGACGGCATTGCCAACGTATTGGAAATGCATCTTGGCACGAATGCCTTGGATGCTAGCAGTCGCCCTGCGGATACCGATGGTGACGGTATGCCGGATTATTTTGATTCTGACGTTGATGGTGATGGTACCGAAAATAATCTCGATGCTTTCCCCAAAGATGCAACTGAATGGCTAGATACCGATGGCGACGGTATTGGCGATAATTTAGATACAGATAGAGACAATGACGGTTTCAGCAAAGAAATCGAAGCGCTGGCGAATAGTGATGATCTCGATGCCAGCAGCAAGCCCGCGGATCTCGATGGCGACGGCTTAGCTGACGTTGTTGATCCCGATATCGACGATGACGGTGTATTAAACGACGACGATGCCTTCCCTTATGATCCTAGCGAATCTCTCGATTTTGACGGTGACGGCATTGGTGATAACAGCGATCAAGATTTAGATAACGACGGCATTAATAACGAGTTTGAACGCTCACTCAGTTACGATCCGTACGATGCTAATAGTAAGCCTGAGGATATGGATGGCGACGGAATTCCGGATGCGCTTGATAGTGATATGGACGGTGACACACTGTCAAACGTAATGGATATGTTCCCGCGTGACCCGACCGAATGGTTCGATACGGATCTTGATGGCATCGGTGACAATACCGATCCAGATCGTGACGGTGATGGTATTAGTAATGCCTATGAGTTGCGTGCCGGTACAGACCCATCCGATCCTAACTCAGTGCCACCCGATATGGATGGTGATCGTATTCCGGACGTCGTAGATGATGATATCGACGGAGATACTCACCTGAACGGAGCGGATGCTTTCCCAATGGATGCCAGTGAATGGCATGATATGGACGGTGATGGCATTGGTGATAACAGTGATCTCGATATCGATGGCGATTTAATTTCGAACGAGTATGAGCTTCGATTGGGTTATCGGCATTTGGACAGTACCCATGTACCACCAGACTTAGATGGTGATCGTATTCCGGATGAACTGGATGATGATATTGATGGTGATAGTTATCTGAATACTCTTGACCGCTTCCCTCGTGATCGCACTGAGTGGGCTGATACCGATAACGATGGTATCGGTGACAACACAGACGGCGATATTGATGGTGACGGTATTATCAACACCTACGAAGTACGGTTGAATACTGATCCTTATGACGCTGGAAGCCGTCCTCGTGACCAAGATGGTGACGGTTTACCTGATGCTATTGATGATGATCGCGACGGCGACGGCGTAACCAATGGTAGTGATTTATTCCCAGATAATCGCTTGGAGTGGGCCGATCTAGATGGTGATGGAATTGGGGATAACAGCGATTCTGATTTAGATGGTGACAGCTATTCGAATAACGAAGAATTGGCAGAGGGCACCGATCCGCGGTCAGCATCGTCTTATCCAGATCATGAACCACCGGTGTTGGAGGATGCCCATTGGCTAGAGGGAGAGCCAACACTCACGGGTATGTTGTATGACGACGGTTTAGGTATCAAACGTGTGTGGCTGCAAAGCCCAATGGGCGACGTTTGCGAAGGCTACGTATCCTATATAGGTCACTTCAACGTTACTTGTCCGATTAGAGCAAATAGCACTCGCTGGACTTTGCACGCTGAAGATCATGCCGGTAATCAGATTGAGCAAATATTCGATACTGACGGTCGCTAGTGAGAGCTCACGAAGAATGGTTGATTTGTTCATTCTTCGTGAATCTTACAGACCGGTTTTAGCGAAAAATATTATTCCTCAACTACACTGCAAGTAACTCCTCAAGTTAGGCGCGGTTAAGACATTATGTCTTTGAATTGTGTTTTTTGTAACAAGTTGGTCTTTGGTACGACTGGTGTAACTGTGCCTAATCAAGGCCCTGCGCATCAATATTGCTATCAAGCCCATGTTGCTTTAAAGCGGACATTTCAGTCGCTGGATATCAGTGCTCTCAACGAAAGCGAATTTAATGATTTAAAGGATTTGGTCTTGTCGGAAGCGAATGAGCGAGAGCGCAAAAGACGAGGCGCTAGCGATGCGGGTGATATTGAACTGTTTTGACTCAAAAAACTGAGCCAAAACAGTTGGCTATTATTGTTGAGCTAACCAAGTTTCGAGATCGTCACTGCCGCCAATATGACTGCCACCAATGAAAACTTGGGGTACGGTTTCACGCCCAGATACTGCTCGCAACGAGGTTATACTGGCATCGCGTCCCATCAGAATCTCTTCATATTCCAGCCCTGCTTGCTGTAATGCTTCTTTCGCTTTTGCACAAAATGGGCAGCCGGGTTTGGTAAAAAGTGCCACTGACTGAGGTAATGCAGCATTGCAATTGATGTAGTTGAGCATGGTATCGGCATCGGATACCTCAAACGGATCGCCAGGCTTTTGTGGTTCGATAAACATTTTTTCAATGTTGCCGTCACGTACGAGCATACTGTAGCGCCAACTACGCGGACCAAATCCAAGATCTGCTTTGTCGACGAGCATTCCCATGCCTTTGGTGAAATCGCCATTGCCGTCAGGAATCATACGAATGTTGCCGCATTCTTGATCGGCGGCCCATGCATTCATCACGAATGTGTCGTTAACACTGATGCAAACAATCTCATCGATACCATTCTGAGCAAAAACTTTGGCAAGTTCATTGTAACGCGGTAGATGGGTGCTGGAGCAGGTTGGTGTGAAGGCTCCCGGCAATGAAAATACAACGACTGTGCGTCCTTTAAATAGGTCGTCGCTATTGATATTGACCCAATCATTGCCGCTACGTGTTGCCCAAGTAACGGATGGCACGTGCTGTCCTTCGATATTTACTAAGTTCGACATATGCAGTCCTATCTATGAGTGAAAAAATGATAGTGCCAGTATGGCTGAACTTATGCCTCGATGGCTAAATAATTCATACCATTACAGATCGGGAAGCTTGATTTGTTTGACGTTAATAACGCGAGTGCAGTACTGGTTAGTAAGCGCTTATAATGGCACTTACTTTTTGAGGTCGTATGTATGCTTATTGAAAATAGCTCCGATTTAATTAAACGTCATCAAATGGTGACTCTGCCCTCCGGTGCGCTTGCGCACGAGGCAGAATTAATTAACGGACAAGCGCTGGTTATTAGTAGCGATGGGCTTGCTGTCTATAGTCGTGCCGGCATGGTTGGAGATCCGTTAGGAAATGGCCTGCTGCGTTCAGTCGCGATCCCTGCTGATTTTTGTTTAACCTTGCAGAATGGTGCCTACATACAAGAGCATCGTGCAGGGTATGTTGGTTTGAGTGACGGGCGAGTGTGTTTAATTACTCTCAATGATGCGCAGTTGTTTCCATCAAAACAACAAGCCCTGCGCAATCAGAATGAAATTGTGCGGATTGCGCTGGGCAGTTAGTTTGATTTACGGGCGTTGATAGAGCGCCTCAAGTGTTGTCTTTTGCAGTGCGTGGCTATTGAGAAAATAGCCAACCAGTGCGCCTGAGCTGTCGGGTTCTAAATCTAATTTATCGGTATCGAGAGCAAAGACCGTAAATTGATAACGATGAGCTTGATCACCTCTTGGCGGGCAAGCGCCACCAAAGCCAACACTACCGTAGTCCGTTCGGCTTTGCATCGCGCCATCTGGCAATGCTTCACCTTCAGCACTTCCTGCACCTGTAGGTAATTCATGAACATCGGCAGGAATATTGAATACCAGCCAGTGCCACCATCCACTACCAGTTGGTGCATCTGGATCGTAGGCTGTAATGGCATAGCTCTTGGTGTCGTCAGGGCCTTGAGTCCAGCTTAGTTGCGGCGATAGGTTGTCTCCATTGCAACCAAATCCTTTAAACTCTTGCGCGTTTGACATTGCTTCACCAGCCGTAATATCGCTACTGGTGACTTTAAAATCTGCCACAGCTGCACTACTTAACAGGCATAGGGCTAATACTTTAAGATTCATGGGTGTTCCTTTATCTGATAGGGGATGCGGTTATGATATTTCATCATGATGACCGAGTAAGGTCATGCTTCTAACACAATTTCTACCAGCTGCTTTGGCAGCATACAAGGCTTTATCAGCTCGTTGATACATGAATTCTTGATAGTTGCGAATGTGTGGTATACCCGCGCAAACACCGATACTAATCGTTACTGAAAGCTCTTCGTTCTGGTGGCGCAGTGATAAATTGGCAATCGCATTACGTACTGTTTCGGCAACTTGAAGCGCGCCACTGATATCTGTATTCGGCAGTAATATGGCAAATTCTTCACCGCCCGAGCGATAGACAGTGTCACTCGGACGCTTTAGTGCGTCTTGCATTGTTTGTGCTACTTGCTGCAATACTAAATCGCCGACATGATGGCCGTGTACATCATTGAATTTTTTGAAATGATCAATATCCATTAATAGTAAAGCTAACGATGTGTGTTGGCGAAATGCGTCTTGGTATAAGCTGAAAAACCTTTGATCGAAATAACGGCGATTGCGCACTCTTGTTAGTGCGTCGGTGATGGTTTCTTCTTGTAGTTTAGAATTTAATTGCTCTAAATCTTCGGTACGTTCTTTTACTTTTTTATCCAAAGCATCGTTAGCTTCTTGCTGTAATGAGATGATTTTTTCTTGAGCCTGTATGCGCGCAATCCGCTCGCGATTATGACGTTCAGCTAAGCTAATCGCGAGTACCAGTACTTGAAATATCACCCCGAATTCTACCGAATGTACCGTATATTTATTGATATCAAGTACGGCGAATTTTTGTAATGCAAAGACGATAAATCCGTTGAGTAACAAGAATATCGATAGCAAATATAATAGATAGTCTTTAGAGCGGCGCTGAATTGTTAAAAAAATGCCACTGCCTATACCTAGGCTACACATTACTACGCCAAGACCTGTCAAGAATCGAATCATGATTTCATAAGGAGCGAATATAGAAGCAATACCGCTGAATAACGCTACCCAATTTAATAGTACTATTAAATTATTAATACTTGGTGCTTCTTCTTTTAAGCGTAGAAAACGGATGCTGAAAGTGGTAGATGTGATACAAGTAGCAACAATACTGATCATAAGGAAATGATCATTAAATATAGGGTAATTTGGCCAAAGTATTTTATAGGTCCAGCCATAAATGGTAGCAATTAAAAAGCTAAAGGAGAGTAAGCTGGAAGAGTAAAATAAAAATAACGCATCGCGTGTCAAAAGGAAGATCAGTGCGTTATAGATGATCATCGCTAGCATAATGGCGTAAAAAGCAGAAGCGATACCGACGCGGTCGGCACGCGCTTGCCAGAACTTATCGGTATGGAATAAATGCAATGGCACTTCAATAGCAGAGGCTGAACTTACTCGGATATAAATTTGATCGGAAGTTCGCAAGTCGTTTAGGGGGACTACTAAGTTGGGAACGTCGACGAGTCTATCGTGAAAAGGCAAAGCATTGCCGATGTTTGCTTCAAAAATGACTTGGCGTTCTCGTAAGTGAAATACCTGAACATAGTCAAGCAGAGGAGAGTCGATTTCTAACATCCACGATGTGGAGTTTTGCTGTAGTACGATGTGTTCTAAATTTACCCTAAACCAGTATTCACCATTGTAAAATCCTAAGTTAATACAACATGGATTGACCGGCAGCCACTCGTTCGCAGGCATGAACATGGCCTGTTCTAACGAGAGTGAGTAATTAGACTCGAGTGCATCGACTAATATGGGCTGCGGCTGCAACGTATTACTATCTGCATGGCTTAGTAATGACGTTGACCAGAGCAATAGGCACCATACTAGGCGTAACCAATTTGCCATGGGAAGTAACTTGAGTAGAGCTATAGATACTTACCAGTATAGACATCCTTCTGAGCTTTGAAGGAGTGGCTGCCAGTGGTAATCTTAGGTTCTTTCAATTCACCGGTTTCACTGGGATCTTAACATTGGCTATCAGCAGTTTTCATACCCATATCATTGGTGCAAACCGCCCCGTCGGTAAGTGTCTGACACGCTTATTGGCTGAACAGAATTTCATGTACAAGGGTGTTAGCCTAGAAAGTCGCGAACGTCAGGGATTGCAGTCTAGTGGTCGACCGGTCTACGTTCTGACTCCTTCTGTTTATAACCCAGAAGATTTTCAACATCTTGAGTTTTGGATTGATCAGGCTCGCTCAGAAGATGCTGCGATTGTGCTGCTTTCCTCCATGGCTGTTATCGAGGCTACTAATGGTACTTTGGTAGATGAGACTTGGCATGTATTCAGCGATACGCAGGTTGCACAACACTTGTTGGCGATTGAAGAGTTGGTTCGGCAAAATCCACAACATCTAATTTTACGTGCCGGTCAGGTCTTTTCTTTAATGAATGATGATTTTGCTACTCGGTTGCTAACGGCTATTCGTCATGAGCAAATTCTGACTGTCGATATGAAGCGTCATATTGCACCAACACCTGCGGATGACGTTGCTGAAGTTATGTTGGCCATGTTTAAGCAAGCCTCTTGTGCAGATCATCTTTGGGGGACTTATCACTTTAGTGGTGTCGAGCCGGTGTCATCATATGCGTTTGCCGAAGCTCTGTTGTCTGAGGCAAGACAGTATGAAAATCTCGGAGCGGCTGAGTTACATTCTCAGGAGGGTGGGCAAGTGCCGTATGTTTGGACGCCGCTTTCAGACAATACGTTGCTATTTCATAGTTTTGGTATTAAGCCGAAAGCTTGGCGCAAAGGTCTTAGCCGGCTTATTCGTCAATACTATCGTGTTGATATGGCTGACAGCTCAGTGTCAGTTTAAATTGAAAGTAGATGATTGTTGATACAAATCCATCAGCTTATCGGTAATAACTGTACGAATGCTTTCGCGTTCTAAACTAGAAAGTCCAGTCAGTTCTTTCAGACGTAACCGGTGTAAATGCAAGCAGGGAAGCTTGTCATTAAATTCACGTAAGTCACCCTTCATGAGTACCGGTAAAAACGGATCGTCGCTGTTGCTGCGACGTAATATCTGCCGCATGCCTTCTTGAAATGGAATCGGTACTGAACGTACTTTCTTGTCTTTGTGAGAAATAACTAAATACAAACCTTGTTTGCCAATCAGATTTCCGGGAATCACATGCAGACCCGTCGAGCTCACAGCATCTGGATTGAGATAGCTGAAGGTGTCATGAAAGGCATATGGATCAGGTAGGATCACCATTTGACGATGAGCTTCTTCTGGAAAAAAGATGCTGTAGTTGGTGTATAGCTGTCGAACTGATGATGAAAACACGCAAAAGCGGTTTTCGAATTGCTTAACGAAGCTCATCGCACGCTTGTGCTGGTTAATCTTTTCAAGATTCCAGACTAGATCGCTGTTTTGCTGACGTACGGCAGTATTCATCGGTTCCTCCTTCCTACGGTTCGCCACCGTCAATAAACGGTGGCGTTTTGAGCCACATTATTCATAGCTTTTGACGTTAAAGCTATGTTTTCGTACCGCTAACTGTTTAAAACTGACAATAAATTGCACATTACCTAGTCGAATCAAGACACTAGCGCCACTCTTGCAAATGAGTTTGTCGGGTTAGACCAATAAGCTAAGAGAGTATGGCATGGGGTGGCTGTATGAAATGTGACCAAGCTAATGCTTTTTTCGGATAGTTAGCAGGGCAGGTGAGTTTTATGGCCTGTCAGGAGAATTGTTAGTTCGCCAAGTAATAACCAAGGGTCTTGTCCATTACCTTTAGCTGCATTATCGATCGCTTCGGCCTTTTGGAGGGCGGCGAAAAGCTCATTCTGACGAATCCTTTGCAGTGCCGCTTTATAAGGACCTTGTTGTTTTGGCCAAATGTTTTGCTTTTTAAATCCTTCGCTCAATTGCTGGCCTGAGGTGTTGTACAAGGCGATAAGCTGGCGAATCTTTCGCGTGATGGCTCCTAAAATCATAATGGGTTCAGAGCCTTCTGCTTGAAGGTGGGTGAGTATGCGTGCCGCTTCGGCTAAATTTCCTAATAGACAGGCATCTGCTAAGCCGAATGCATCGAAGCGTGAGCTATCCCCGATAGCCTCGTTAATCATAGCTTCAGTAACGGGTGAATCACCTAAAAGACGTAGCTTCTCAACTTCTTGTACTGCGGCGAGTAAATTGCCCTCAGTTTGATGAGCGAGTGCGGCCAGTGCTGCAGGTTCAATTTGTAAGCCAACGATCTGAAGGCGACGTTTCAACCAGCCGGGGAATTGATTCCGTTCTATAGGCCAGATCGGTAAAAACACTCCGGCACTTTCAATAGCTTTGAACCAAGCGCTGCGTTGTGCTGTGGCATCTAAACGGGGACAAATAATCAGTAGCACATTATCGGGATTGGGATGGCTTACCATCTGCTGTAAAGCAGCTCCTTTATCCGAGGGCTTGCCATTTGGAATGCGAACTTCAAGGATGCGGCGGCTAGAAAATAGCGACATGGCGTTGGCTTCATCGAGCAAGGTGCGCCAATCGAAGCCGGATTCTGCATGAAACAGTTCTCGCTCTTCTATCTGGGCGGCCCGTGCCGCAGCGCGAATTTCATCGCAGGCTTCCATGATCAAAAGTGGTTCGTCACCGGAAACCAAATAACAGCTACTGAGGCCGCGACTCAAGGTCGCTGATAGTTGATCTTGACGGATTTTCACGGCTGCTGAGTCGGTTCTGGCGCTGGAGCTGGTTCACTTTTGCCATCCGCTTTATTGGCTGAGATGCCTTGTAAGCGTCGTAGTAGCTTGCTTGCTAAGTCTTTTTCTATGGCGGAACGTTGCTGACGTTCTTCGTTGGCGGTCGCGACGATGTTATTGACGTCGTTCGTCAGTGTGCGGCGGGAGCGCACTAATATCTCGGTATTGATTCCATCTTCAGGACGCGACACAGTGGCCGTTAGGCGACCATTCAGCTCGTATTCGGCCACTTGTCCGTTAGTACTTACTGATAGCGTTCGACGTTCGATCTCGTAAGATTCAACCACGAGTTGTGCGGGGGCATCGACGGCGTGTTCGGTAATAACCACACCGTTGAACTGCAGTTGTTGATTAAGCGCTTGGTCAAACCCTGTGTTACCGCTGCCTTGCAAATACAAGATGCGGTAACCATCGGGTATTGGGGTGATTCCGCGTAAATGCCAGCCGCAGGCACTGAGTGTGATAACGGCTAACCAAATTAACGAAACGCGCATGCGAACAACCTCTATTGTGTGGTGTTTAAATCGTTGTCGATATTAACCTACAACGATGTTGACCAACTTACCTGGCACCACGATAACCTTACGTACGGTTTTGCCTTCAAGCTGTTTTTGCACGGCTTCGTCTGCCATTGCCAAGGCTTCTAATTCATCCTTGCCAGCACTTACAGGCGCTTCCAGTTTGGCTCGCAATTTACCGTTTACCTGAACGACTAAGGTGATTGAATCACGTACTAACGCGCTTTCATCAACGACCGGCCAAGTAGCATCAATCACTAATCCATCATTGCCAAAAGCAACCCACAGCGCTTGAGTGATATGCGGAGCCATCGGCGACAGCATGCGAATAATCGCATTCAGACCTTCACTGACAACACCGCGCCCGCCATTTGATGACAGATCGACTTTTTGCAATGCGTTCATCAATTCCATGATAGCGGCAATACCGGTGTTGAAGTTGTAACGGCGACCAATATCATCGCTGACCTTCTGGATGGTTTCGTGGACTTTGCGGCGAACATCTTGTTCGTCTTTGCTCAGATTTTCTAAAGTCCCCGCATTGGCTTGCTGCAGCAGTTCATAGCTTAAACGCCAAACTCGCTGTAGAAATTTTTGCGAACCTTGAACGCCAGAATCTGACCACTCCAGCGTTTGCTCTGGGGGCGCTGCAAACATAGTGTACAAGCGCACAGTGTCGGCACCATAAAGCTCAATCGCTTCTTGCGGATCGACGCCGTTGTTTTTCGACTTCGACATCTTAATCATGCCAGAGTACTGTACTTCTACGCCGTCGACAGTGCGATGGGCCGTTAATAAACGCCCTTTTTCATCACGTTCGATGGTCACATCTGCCGCGTTAACCCATTCTTTAGCACCATTGTCATTGGTGGTGTAAAAGGCTTCCGCTAACACCATGCCTTGGCATAGCAAGCTTTTAAACGGCTCATCGCTTTCTACTAAGCCTGCATCACGCAGCAGCTTGTGGAAGAAGCGGGCGTACAATAAGTGCAAAATTGCATGTTCGATACCACCGATGTATTGATCGACAGGTAGCCAATAATTGGCTTCTTTGGGATCCAGCATGGCATCGTCGCAACGTGGCGAGCAATAGCGCGCGTAATACCAAGATGACTCCATAAAGGTGTCGAAGGTATCGGTCTCGCGGAATACGGGTTCGCCATCCAGTTCAATATTTTCGAATTCTGGATTGTTTTTAATCGGCGAGTTGATGCCATCCATGACCACATCGGTCGGCAGAATAACCGGCTGCAATGATGCTGGTGCTGGCATGGTATCGCCTGCGGCATTGCGAATTACAGGGATTGGGCTACCCCAATAACGTTGACGGCTAACACCCCAATCGCGCAGGCGATAGTTAGTTTTAACTTCGCCTTTACCTAGCTCGACTAATTTTGCTGCAATAGCATCGAACGCCTGTTCGAAGGCTAAGCCATCAAATTCACCAGAATTGATCAATACACCTTTTTCGGTGAAAGCGGCGGCCGCAAGATCAATTTCTTCACCATTGATACCCTCAATCACTTGGTTTATGGCCAAGTCGTATTTATTGGCAAATTCCCAGTCACGTTGGTCGTGCGCCGGTACGGCCATGACTGCGCCTGTGCCATATTCCATTAATACGAAGTTAGCGACCCACACCGGTACTTCAGCACCACTAATCGGGTGGATAGCGGTAAAGCCAGTGGCCATACCTTTCTTTTCGACCGTGGCTAAATCGGCTTCGGCAGTACCGGATTTTTTACACTCATCTAAAAATGCAGCTAACTCTGAATTAGTTGCAGCGGCTTCTTTAGCTAGCGCATGGCCAGCAGCAACTGCAAGGTAGCTAACACCCATTAGTGTGTCTGGGCGAGTGGTGTAAATCTCTAACTCGTCAGATCGATCTTTTAAGCCGAAGCGCATTTGTACACCGCGGGATTTGCCAATCCAGTTGCGCTGCATGGCCTTTACTTGATCAGGCCAGCCTTCAAGCTGATCAAGATCATTTAATAATTCTTCGGCGTAGGCGGTGATACGAATAAACCACTGCGGGATTTCTTTGCGCTCCACTACGGAGTCGCAGCGCCAGCAGCAGCCGTCAATGACCTGTTCGTTAGCTAAAACGGTTTGGTCGTTAGGACACCAGTTTACAGCTGAAACTTTTTTGTAAGCCAAGCCCTTGTCGATCAGAGTGGTGAAAAACCACTGTTCCCAACGATAGTACTCTGGATCGCAGGTAGCGATTTCACGATCCCAGTCATAGCCGAAGCCGAGCGACTTTAACTGGCCTTTCATATAGGCGATGTTTTCTTTGGTCCATTTAGCCGGAGCAACTTTGTGCTTGATCGCCGCGTTTTCTGCTGGAAGACCAAAAGCGTCCCAGCCCATAGGCTGCATCACATTTTTGCCTTGCATGCGCTGAAAGCGCGATACCACATCACCAATGGTGTAGTTACGCACATGACCCATGTGCAAGCGCCCACTCGGATATGGGAACATAGAGAGGCAATAAAACTTCTCTTTGTTGGTATCGACAACGGCTTTAAAAACCTGATTAGCTTCCCACTGTTGTTGTACAGCAGGTTCGATCGTATGGGGCTGATAAGTCTCTTGCATCATGGTGTCTTAATGAGAATAGGGTGCAATGGATTTGGGCACTGAGTTTACCTGAATGCGGTTTAAGCGCCTAGGGAAGCGCTGAATTAGTCTTGTTATTAACGAGCTAGGTTCGATTACCATCAAAGATGGAGTCTATTTTTATCTAGCATCTAAACAATAGTCATTCGTAAAAGTGTTTGGTAGTGATTCGCAATTGTGTTAGGGTTCGTATCTAAATATTTAATCTAGTAATACAGAGGACCTTGCATGGATACCCGTTCACTTCTCTTAGCTGCCACTATGATTTTGCCCGCAGTCGCTTTTGCTGACGAAACAGCAGAACTTAAAGCTGAAATAGCTGCTATGAAAGCGCAGCTTAATAGTCTGGCTGATACGCTTGATCAGCAAGCTTCGACAAGCGCAACCAGCGGTGTATCGATTGGCGGTTATGGTGAAATGCATTTAAATCTTGCCAATGGTGAAGATAATGAAATCGATTTTCATCGTTTTGTGTTGTTTTTCGGCAAGGAATTCAACGAACGAACGCGTTTTTTCTCTGAGTTTGAGCTTGAACACAGCATCGCTGGTGAAGGAAAAAATGGCGGAATTGAGTTAGAACAAGCCTTTATTGAATACGACGTTGCAGATACAACCAAAGTGAAAGGCGGTTTGTTTTTGCTGCCAGTAGGTATTTTAAACGAGACGCATGAGCCAGATACCTTTTACGGTGTAGAGCGCAACAATGTTGAGAAAAACATTATTCCTACCACTTGGGGGGAAGGCGGTGTCGCGGTAAGTGGTGATATCGCGGATGGCGTTAGCTATGACGTAGCGGTTCATTCTGGTTTGAGTTTGGTGAAGCTTGATGATGACGGCCTTGTTTCTGGGTATCAAAGTAGCATCAGAAAAAGTAGAAAAAAAGTAGCTGAAGCTCCTGCAAATAAGGCAGCGTACACCGCACGTATTAAGTACACCGCGATTCCTGGTCTAGAACTGGCGGCTTCGATGCAGTATCAAGATGATATTCTTCAAGGCGCGGGCGAGCGAGAGATAGGAGCTCGTTTGCTAGAAACTCATGCGGTTTATCAAACCGGTGGATTTGCTCTACGTGCCTTGTATGCGCAGTGGAATCTAACGACTGCTATTAACGACATCACGGCTGGAGCATCCAAACAAAAGGGTTTTTATATCGAACCTTCCTATCGCATCAATAATGTCGGTGTTTTTTATCGTAATAGCGCTTGGGATACCACTGCCGGTGACAGCATTGATTCTGAAGTAAAGCGTCATGATATTGGTGCCAATTATTGGCTAGCACCAACGGTTGTTGTGAAGGCCGATTATTATCGTGAAAAGCAAGACGATGATTTGATTGGTACTGGTTACAATTTAGGCATGGGATACAGTTTTTAAAGGATAGCAATGGCGTTGCTTTTTACATTATTACGCAACCTAAGGGGGTTAACGACATTGTCGTTGATCCTTTTTTGTTTGCTATGTTCGAACCTCAGTCGCGCTCAGAGTGTTTACTATAGTATTGAAGGCATTTCGGCCGAAGTTTTTAATGGAATGTCCTCTAATGCAAAAACATTGTGGCTGCAGGCTGAGCAAAAACAAGAAGCTCAGCGCGTAGCCAATATAGAATTGCGACAGGCACGGATTAAATATTGGCAGGCTGGCGATACCTGTTTGTGGATTTTAAGTGATATTGGCAAAGAACGACCCATTACTTTTGCTGTGGTAACTCGCGCCCAGAAAATTGAACGTATGGAAGTCATGGTATTCCGCGAAGCGCGGGGCGATGAAATTCGACTTCCTGCTTATACCGCTCAATTTGTTGATCAAACCCTCACGGACGACGGCGAGTTATCTCGTCACGTTGATGGTATTTCTGGCGCAACCTATTCAGTTAGAACAATGAAGCGTATTGCACGTTTGGCTTTGTTGTTGGATCGTTGGATCATGCCAAACAATGGCTCTACTGTTGTTGGAGCTGAGTAATGAAGGGGCGTCGTTTACGATTTTGGCTCTATCGTTGGCATCGCCGTGGCGGTTTAGCGGCGGCAGTGATCATAATTCTAGTCACTGTAAGCGGCATAGCGCTTAATCACACAGGTGACTTAGAACTAGATAGCTACTATCCACAAAGTTCGTTGCTGTTGTGGCCATATGAATCAGCCATTGAAATTCGTCAGGGTATTTCAACCAAAGATGGTTGGCTGCATGTTTTTAATCAGCAGGTTTTATTGGATGCGAAAGTACTAGGTGAATGTTCGCGGTTGATTGGTTTTGCCAGCACAGACCGTGAGATGCTTTTAGTCTGTGAAGAACAGTGGTTACTGTTGAACTCAGATTGGACTCTTTTAGAATTAATTGATCCAGCATTTTTTCAGTTAGAACATATTAAATCGATTGGCTCAGGCGAGCAGCGCTTTGCGGTTCAGGTCGACTCTGGCCATTGGTATGTGTTGGATCTTGAAACTTATTCGGCGTTGCTATTGTCTAAAGCAGACTTTATTTCAGTACCCTACGAGTTAACGTCGTTGCCTTTATCGGTGGATTCTAGCCGCAATAAAACCATCAGCTGGCAGCGATTGCTGCTCGATATGCACAGCGGACGTTGGTTGGGTAAGTATGGAGTTTGGTTAGTCGATCTTGCTGCAATCATCTTGTTATTTTTGGCATTGTCCGGCTGCTGGATCTGGTTTAGTAAAGCTCGAAAGTCGTGAGTTTGTGGTTATTTAGTAACATATCGTAAGTAACTGATCTGATTAGTTGAATCAGGTCTTTTCCTCTGGTTTTATACGGACATATTGCGTCGGATGTATCGCATCCATCGCCTTAAATATACTTTTATAGTTGTCATTATGGACTTTTCTGCGCCCGCAAACCGAGCACAAGATGCATGGTTAACATCCCTTGATCATAAAGCACTAGGTGCTTGGATTGAGAGCAAAGGCGAGCGTCCAGTGTCGGCCTCCGGTGCTATTGATCGTAGCGAAATACTTATTGCTGCTTTAACGCAAGCGCCCGTTGTTTGGCTGACTGCGCCCGCAGGATTTGGTAAAACACAAATCATGTCGAGCGTGGCAGACAAGCAGAGCGCAGATCGAAGTATTATTTGGTTTACCTTAGATAGTCTTGATGCCCCCATGGCGGTGTTGCTTGAGCATATTTTGGAAGCCGCAGAGCAACAGCTAATGGGCACAGCGACCGATGCTTTGGCTTTGTTACGTCAGCCCGACGGTGCTCCGCACGCAGAAAAAATTCTTTTGCTTTGGTTGCGCGATTTGGCAGCGAGCGGGCGCAATATCCTTATCTTCATGGATGATATTCATTCACTAGTGGACGCTACCAGTTGGCAGTTGCTGATGGCGCTTGTGCGCTATCTCCCAGATCACGTGCAATTAGTGCTCAGTGGCCGTTATCGGCCTTTTGCTATGGGTACTGCCGCACTGCAAGACTCCGTTTTTTTAAGCATGTCTGACTTGGCCTTCAGTGCCAGTGAGCAAGAGCAGTGGTTGGCGAATCAGGGACTCACGACCTCACTGGAGCTTAGGCAACATATTGAGCAACGCTTATTGGGGTGGCCTGTTGGGTTAGCCTTGTGGGGAAGCTGTTTTCGTATGGCAGGGCAACCCGATAGTGTGAATGATCAGATGGCAATTGCCGAAATGAGTGATTATTTACAGGGGGAAGTCGTATGTTCTCTGTCGCCACCTTTGCAGAGTTTTTTGCGTCAATTGAGTGTTCTAGGACATTTTAATGAGGCGCTATTAAGAGATGTGATAGGGGCGGATTATCATCCGCTGCTGCAGCAGGCGCTTGCTAAAGAGCTATTCATTGAGCCGCAAATTGAGCGTCAAGGATGGTATCGAATGCATCCGGTCATGGCTCAGTGTTTGGCGTCACAACTTCCTCTTACCGAGCGACAGGATCTGCATCGCTTGGCGTATCGATGGCTAAGTCAGCGGCAAGATCCGGTGGCAGCATTAACTCATGCATCCCAATGTGGTGACAACGAAGAAGCGGCTCGGTGGGTAGAGTTAGAGGCTGAAAGCATCCTCGCAAATTTAAATATGAATGGCTTAATTAGCTGGTTTAGTCAGCTGGATGAGCAAATTTTGTTGGCCTCGCCGCGCTTGATGCAAATTGCGGCGTGGACATGGTTACTGGCTCATCAGGCGGATCGGGCAGATCAATTGATTCAGCGTTTAACCCAAGAAGGTAGCCTTGCTGACTATGAAATTTCCGCGTTGCAAGGCTATCTGGCCGTCTTATTAGGGCAGCTGAATCGTGCAGATCGTCTTTGCCGGTTTGCTCTCGACAATCTGCCTGCTAGTCGTTTTTCGTTGCGCATATTGATGAGCAGTACCTTGTCTCATCTATCGTTGTCGGCCAAAGATCCTGATGGTGCACGGGTATGGAACCGTCTCGCCCAAGACCTTTCGCGGAAATTTCGAGCACCAACAATGGAAGCTCTGGCTATGTTTGATCATGCGCGAATTGAATTAAATCGCGGCCACATTAGTCGCAGCATGAGTATTGTTGATCAAGGCCTCGATTTATTAGGAGAGCGGCCAAATGAAATGGACCGCTTACCGCGAGGACGTTTACTCTTATACCGCGGACTTCTGATGTGGTTATCAGGCAAAGAACTTGACCAGCTACAAGCTGTTATTCAGCAGGGTATTGCGCTGAGTACTCAAGCGCACGATGTCTCTGTGTGTTACGGCTACGCTGTGATGGCCATGCAATTTACCGCGCAAGGACGTCATACTGCGGCTTTAGATGCATTAGATGAAGCTGAGCGCCGTATGCAAAACTGGCAGGTGGAGCCAGGTACGTACCAATGGCTGCACATTGTTCGCGCTAACGTTTGGATATCTCAGGGCAAGTTGAAACGCGCTAAAGATTGTATTGATCCTCTTTTGGTCGGTGCTGACTCGGAGCGGATTCCGCGTCCCGAGCTGTTTCCTATGTTGCCGGGATTCACTATCGCGACGTTATCGCGCTTGTACTTGGTGGCGCACCAACTTGAACCCTGCCTAGAGCAAACTGAACATTGGCTTCGTAATAATGCCGATGGACTTATGACGACCTTTATTCGCTTAATTCGTGCAGGAGCGCTGGCTATGTCACAGCAACAGCACGAAAGTCAGCGTCAGTTTGGAGTCGTGCGTAGAACACTAGAAAAAGAAGGGGTAGGGCTTGAACTGCACCAGTGGCTGCCTGATCTAGCCAGACTACTGCAAGGCCCAGATCCGGATAAAATAGCCGAATTGAGCGCTCAGGCCAGTTTAAGTGATCGAGAGTTGGATGTGTTACGACAAATGGCGATGGGTTTTTCTAATCAAGAAATTGCCGATCAGCTCTATATCTCGCTACATACAGTAAAGACCCATGCTCGCAAAATTAATGTGAAGCTGGGAGCTAAAAGCCGGACTCAAGCGATACATCGTGCTAAAGAGTTGATGTTACTGTAAAGAATTCATACTTATTTCTTAAATTGGCAAAAGTATTCACCGCTATTGTTACATTTAGTATGACTTTCGGGTCGTTATGTAACCTGTGATGGTAATCGTCTGTAACCTGTACTAAACCTTTGAATGGGCGATATTGACAGGAGTTAAGGGCGATGACCTATAAGGTTTTGGTGATGGGAGATGCAAACAACGATTCGTTAGTTGGCTTGCTCGGAAAACAATACGAACTTGAGCATGTTGAATCTGTCGATGATTGCATTCGGCAAGTAGCGGCAGACGACGTCAAGTTGGTTTTGCTCAACATCGTCGATAACCTGCAGCCCGTCTGGCTTAATGTTTGTCGCCAGCTCAAAGATACCCCTTCTGTCGCTGATACCCCAATTGTGATACTCGCCCGTGATTCCGCACTTGATAGCAAAATGGCCTATTATGACGCCGGCTGTGATGATTATGTGAATTCGGAAAGTATGTCGGAGCTGCAGGCACGTTTGATGCGGGTAATCTTCAATAAAGTCGCAAACGATCAACTCAAACAGCAGTTACAACAAGCGAATGAAATGGCATTTATCGCCATGTCGGACACCTCCGATTTAGGCGTTAACGTTCAGTTTTTGCTTGATGTTAATACCTGCGACAATCTTGATGAACTTGGCATGCGCGTATTCAAGTCGCTGCAAAGCTACGGTATTAATTGCAGTTTGCAAATTCGTGGACGGCATACCGTAAAAAATATGGAAGCCAATGGCATGGCAAAAGAAATGGAATCCGTGCTGCTGCAAGAGTGCAAAGATAAAGGACGTTATGTAGATTTTGGACGTCGTTCAATTATGAATTATGGCAGCGTTTCTTTGTTGGTTAAGAATATGCCGATGAATGATGATAAAAAGTATGGAGCGATAAAAGATAATGTGTTTTCGCTACTTCAGGGCGCGGATGCACGAGTAAAAGCATTGGATAATCTAGAGTCGCTCGCTATGGAGAGCTTGCTGGTAAAACGTATGGCAGGACAGATGCGTGATTTGATGAAGCATGTTGATAGTTCATATAAAGGTGTGATGAAGGATATCGCTGATGTCGTCGAAACAATGGCTGATGGTGTTGAAAGTAGTATTCAGTTTCTAGGGATGGACGAGCGCCAAGAGTTAGCGTTACAAAAAATCATGGAAACCGGCATTGTTGATACCAATCGTATATTCAACCAAGGCATGCGAATGGACGAGGGGTTGCGTGAATTCTTGGAGCAAGTAGACAATGTTTTTTGTTCAGATTCGGTAGATCACGCTAAGCTTGATCGTTTACTAAATGCCATGCCTGCAATTGCCTCGGTGCACTAGCCGACCAAGGTGTTGGCTTGTGCCTATCAAAGCATTACCGCATTTTTATCTCGAATTAATTTAAAGTCTTGAGTTGATCCCAATCTTCAGACATTAAAACCTCATCGGCAGGCTTGCCTGGAATCGCGTGACCTTCGCTAGCCCATTCGCCAAGATCAATAAGTTTACAACGTTCACAGCAGAATGGACGAAACTTGCTTTCAGGTTTCCATTCCACAGGCGTTTTACAGGTTGGGCAATCTACTTTCATAGCTGTTTCTCGATTCTTAACAAGGTATTTAGGCTGTTAACTCGCGTTGGCAAGTTCTAAATAGTATTGATGTAGCGGTAGCAGCTGCTGATACAGGCTACCTAAGTTGGTACTATTATCAACGATGTCGGTTGCTTTCGCACGACGATCTTCACGACTCATTTGAGCTGCAATTATACGACGTATTTGTTCCTCATCGTTGCCATCACGAGAACTGGCACGGGCAACCTGAATGTCGGTAGGAACATCCACTAATAAAGTGCGTTGCACTAAGGCGCTTTGACCGCTTTCGAATAATAGTGGTGATACCAAAATGGCGTAGGCCGATTTAGAATTTTGTAATTGCTGAATTAAACGTTCACGAATACGCGGATGGGTTTGTTGTTCCAACCATATGCGCTCATTCGGGTCGGCAAAAACCTTAGCTCTAAGCCATGCGCGATCAAGTGATTGATCACAGAGAAAGGCTTGAGCACCGTACCGTTCTAATATTGCTTGCCAAGCCGGTTGATGTGGCTCTACGACCTCACGGGCGACGACGTCGGCATCAACAACCGTGATGCCCAACGAAGCAAAGTAATCACTGGCAGCCGTTTTGCCGCTGCCAATTCCACCCGTTAAACCGACTACTAACATACATACCTTAGCCCATTGTGTGGGTTACAGTTTTAGACATTAAAGCGTACTTAAGTACCACTCTACGATTTGGTCACCCCATAGCGCTGCAATCCAACCCGCCATAGCTAAGTATGGGCCAAATGGGATAGGTAATTGTCGATCACGCCCGAGAATAATGATCCCGGCAATACCGACGACTGCCCCAACGATACTTGATAACAAAACAATCACAGGTATAGCACTCAAGCCAAGCCAAGCGCCCAATGCCGCTAGTAGCTTGAAGTCGCCAAACCCCATGCCATCTTTACCCGTTAACAGTTTGAATATCCAAAATATACTCCACAGCAAACCGTATCCAACAGCCGCACCGTAAACCGCGGAGGTTAAATCCGTAAATAGACCTTGGGTGTTAACCAAAAGGCCCAGCCATAGCAGGCCTAATGTTAAGGTATCCGGCAATATTTGATGATCAATGTCGATAACCGACATGGCGATGAGTAGCCATGTAAATACTAACATAGCCGCTAAGGGCCAACCCCAAGGAAATTGCACCAATAGCACCGCACTCATGATTGCGGTGATTATTTCAACAGCTGGATATCTTGGGCTGATTTTAGTCTGACAATTCCCGCAACGACCGCGCAGCAATACATAGCTAATTACGGGGATATTTTGCCAAGCTTTTACCGGCGCATGGCAGGTAGGGCAGTGGGAATCAGGTTTAACCAAATTGAAGGGCTTATTTAAGTCCTTCAATGCAGGATGATCGGGTAAATCGTCTTCTAATGATTGGCATTCTTGCTTCCAACCACGAAACATCATAATCGGCAGACGCAAGATAACGACGTTTAAAAAACTACCGACCAATAAGCTTAACAGCGCCACCAGGGCGATATGCCAAGGTGTGCTGAGTAGTGCGAGTTCAGCAAATACATTAGAAAACATAAGATTAAATAGCATCGCCCATGGCAAAAATCGGCAAGTACATAGCGACAATCATGCCGCCGATAACAACACCTAAGAACACCATAATGGCTGGCTCTAATAAAGACGTCATATTGTCTACGGCGTTATCAACTTCCGCTTCATAGTAACTGGCTGCTTTATCTAGCATAGAATCAAGGGCACCCGACTCTTCACCAATGCTGGTCATTTGTACCACCATGTTCGGGAATACCTTAGTCGCGCGCATAGCGAAATGCATTTGCTGACCAGAGGCGACCTCATCACGGATATTGTATACGGCATTGCGGTATACAACGTTGCCAACGGCACCTGCAACGGAATCTAAGGCTTCAACCAAGGGAACACCCGCCGCGAAGGTGGTTGACAGTACTCGTGCATACCGTGCAACCGATGCTTTCATTATCAAGTCGCCGAAAACAGGAGCCTTGAGTAATGTTGTTTCTACATTATCTCGAAACGACTGTGATTTCTTCATCCCTTGCATAAAAGCAACGACTAGGAAAATTAGCCCACCAAAGACATATAGGTAATTTGCTTGCATCCAATCGGAAAGCATCACAATAAACTGGGTTGGTGCGGGTAATTCAGCGCCAAAGCTTTTAAACATCTCATCAAAGGTCGGTACGACTTTGATTAACAGGATAGCGGTTACCCCAAATGCCACCAACAAGGTGATCATAGGGTACATAAGCGCTTTTTTGATTTTAGCTTTCAGTTCTTCGGTTTTTTCTTTGTAAATAGCGACTTTATCCAGCATGGACTCTAGCGCACCCGCCTGCTCGCCCGATTCGATCAGGTTGCAGGTTAGCTCATCAAAATACTGCGGATATTGTTTTAACGCCGAGGCAAAGTCATTACCGGCAGATACCGAATCACGAATGGCATAGATAACTTCTCTTAATGAAATATTATCCACGCCGTCGGCAACAATATCGAACGACTGTACTAAAGGTACACCCGCTTTCACCATGGTGGCCATTTGGCGTGTGAAAAAGGTGATGTCGGCAGGTTTGATACGTTTCTTTGTTACTCCGCCGCCTAAACCAAATAAAGGTTGGGATAGGCGTTTAATTTTTTTCGGTTCAACACCTTGCTTGCGCAGCTGTGCTTTTACCATTGCTGGGTTTTGACCGCTCAGCTCACCCTTGACGGTTTGTCCGCGGCGATTCGTGCCTTCCCATTGGAAAGTCGTTGTTTTTATTGGTTTAGCCATAGGATTCTGTCTTCCATCATTCAGGGCTTAATAGTGACAGAGCGTCAGTCGGTTGTCACACGGTTTGCTTCTTCTAGGCTAGTGACGCCTTGAGCGACTTTCTTAAGCGCCGAAGTACGCAAATCGGCAAATCCTTCTTTTCGAGCAGCATCCGAAATTTCAATGGAGTTACCACCTTCCATGATGATGCGGGAGATCGAATCGGTAACGCGAACGACTTCATATATACCGACGCGGCCTTTGTAGCCATGGTTGCAGTGCTCACAACCCACTGGTTTAAATATTTCGGCGTCTGCAAGTAATTCATCGGTAAAGCCCACTTCTTTCAGTGTGTGCTCTGGGATTTCTGCGGGGACTTTACAGTGCACGCATAGGCGGCGAGCTAAGCGCTGAGCAATAATTAAACTGACTGAAGTGGCAATATTAAACGACGGAACCCCCATATTGGCCAAACGTGTCAGTGTTTCGGCTGCACTATTGGTGTGTAGAGTAGACAGCACTAAGTGACCTGTTTGTGCGGCTTTAATCGCAATTTGAGCAGTTTCCAAATCGCGAATCTCACCCACCATGACCACATCAGGATCTTGGCGTAAGAAGGATCGCAGCGCGGCAGCAAAGTCGAGACCGACACGAGCATTCACGTTAACTTGGTTGATACCTTCCAAGTTAATTTCAACGGGATCTTCTGCCGTGGAAATATTGGTGCCTTCCACGTTTAAAATATTCAGGCCTGTATAGAGCGAAACCGTCTTGCCAGAACCGGTAGGTCCGGTCACTAAGATCATACCTTGTGGTTTCGCCAAGGCACTTAAGTACAAATCTTTTTGCTCTGGCTCATAGCCTAAAGCATCAATCCCTAGTTTAGCTGAAGACGGATCAAGGATACGTAGTACGATTTTTTCGCCCCATAACGTGGGTAAAGTATTGACGCGGAAGTCGATGGCTTTCGTTTTTGAAAGCTTCATCTTGATACGACCATCTTGAGGAAGACGACGCTCAGAAATATCCATTTGCGACATAACTTTTAGGCGTGCCGCAATTTTACCAGCCAAATTCACTGGAGGGCTGGAGACCTCTAATAGAATACCATCGGTACGATACCGTACACGGTAGCGTTTTTCGTAGGGCTCAAAGTGAACATCGGATGCTCCGGATTTAATTGCGTCTAATAAAATTTTATTTACAAAGCGAACGATAGGAGCGTCATCGCCTCCGGCGTTGCTATTTTGTTCATCCTCTTTGTCTCGGGCGTTCGGGTCATCTAAATCAATGTCGTCGAGCGCGCTATCGAGATCGCCCAAGGTATTGTCGTTGGCGGATAGAAAACGATCAACGGCAACGCTGAGTTTATCTTCTTCAACGAGTATCGCTTCTACCGTCATGCCAGTATTGAACTTGATTTCGTCGATAGCGATCATTTGCGATGGATCGCTTTGCGCTACAAATAATCGGTTACCGCGAACAAATAGTGGTAGCACACGGTGCTTGTCGATGAGTTCCGAGCTGACCAGTTCTTTTGGCATCAATTCGCCGTCAAATGCTGCTAGGTCTAATAGCGGTAAGCCGAATTCTTCGGACGCTAACACCGCAAGCTCTTTCGCTTTTACTAACTTTTTGGCAACGGCCAGTGTGACAAAACTTTGTTTTTCTTTTTTACAACTGGCGAGTATTTCTTCGGCTTGCGCTTGGTTGAGAAGTTGTTGCTCAACGAGACGACGAGGGAGGCCGGTCAATAACGCCATGTAAAACACTCCATACGGGGCTAAGTTCGGTTATAAAAATTAGGTTTTATAGCAGTCTGCTGATAATACAGACTAGAGCATGATTGTACTCAAAAATTATCGGCAAGGGGTGAGACCTAACCGACAATTCTGGCCTCTATTTCAAATCGTGCTGTAAATAGAGTCAAATCATAGGCAAAAAATAACCCCGCATCTTTACAGAGGCGGGGTTATTTGGTCTTCCTAACCTAAGCGATATTAGCCGCCGATTTTAGGAATGTATTTCGCTGGAACTGTACTTGCGGCGTCCACGGCAAAGAATACCGCTCCATTTGCATTTGCAGTCACGTTGACTATCAATGTCTTGTTAGATAGTTCTACGTTATCTGCTGGGCCGGCACCGGTGCATTCTGTCGCAGGTTTCTCCGCAGTGGTGTATGTGGTCGCTGTAATAACACCTGCTGTTGCCGATGTATAAGCGTATGTAACATCTTTAACTAGACCCAAACAGTTGTTTACTTCACCTGTTTGCCATTGTACCAGTTGAGTAGCTGCTGTAGGTAAGGCCAGTTCACTTGCTGCATATTCTGCTAGTGCAAGTTGGAGTGGACGAACGCCACCAACTAACTCTGGTGAGGTCTTAGCACGAGTTGTGTACGTTTTATACTGCGGAATCGCAACAGAAGCCAAAATACCGATAATCGCGATCACGATCATCAATTCAATCAGGGTAAAACCTTTTTGTAATTTCATAGGAAACTCTCCACTCTCATTTGAGATTTTTTATTGATTGATCGGCCGTTCTGTTTGATCGCCGGGAGGGCTTTCGGTTCGTCTGGCTAATCAGGTCATTCTTTAATGACTGTGCGAAGAGTGTGCCAAGCTTAAAGGCACGCTGCAAGCCCTGTTTGCGGGCATGCATCACATTTTTATAGGGGGTTTTTAATTCTTTTGGCAACTCTGATCATTGCTTGGGCACATGCTGACAAAATTGGTCAGATTATATACAGAATGCGTTATTCCGCTGGGTTTTTAACCAATCAACCTCATCGACAAATCTACGGCCTTACAATCTTTAGTCAGTGCACCAATGGAAATAAAATCCACACCGGTTTCGGCATAGCTACGCAATGTCGTGGTGTTAATTCCACCAGACGCTTCGAGTTTTACGCGGCCTTGGGTTTTGTTACGGGTATGCTCAACCGCTTCTCGCATGGTATCGGTATTGAAGTTGTCGAGCATGATGATATCAGCACCAGCATCAATGGCTTGATCAAGCTGTTGCATGGTTTCCACTTCGACTTCCACCGGTTTGCCTGGCGCTATTTGGTGTGCTTGGGCAACGGCATTATTAATGCCGCCAGCGGCCATGATGTGGTTTTCTTTGATGAGGAAGGCATCGTACAAACCAACCCGGTGGTTATAACAGCCGCCAACGGTCACTGCGTATTTTTGCGCAATGCGCAAACCCGGTAGGGTTTTACGTGTATCCAACAAGCGCACGCCGGTACCTTCTACGAGTGAAGCATAGTGACGGCAAAGGGTCGCCGTGCCCGATAGGCTTTGTAAAAAATTGAGGGCGCAACGTTCACCCGTTAGCAGCGAGCGGGCAGAACCTTTGAGTTCAAATAGCACTTGGTTGGGGCGTACCCATTGGCCATCGCTGACACGCCAGATAACGCTTACCGCAGGGTCAACCTGACGAAATACCTCATTAACCCAAGCTTGCCCTGCAACGACCGCGCGCTCTCGCGAGATGATACGTGCATGTGCCATATTTTCTGCGGGAATTAATTGCGCGGTGATATCGCCACTGCCTACATCTTCTTCGATGGCGCGGGTAACCGAGGTGCGAATATCTTGGGTGTGTTGGCTTAGATCCATGAATATCTCGTCAGGCGAAAAGGTGTTCATTCAACAATGGGCGGGTGTTGCTTGCCGGTAGGCTGCTGATTCTACCCTTGCGGGCTGAAAACCTAAAGCTGGTGAGGGAAATTGCTAAAGAAGTGAGCCTAGCGTTAGAAAGATGGTGCTCTTCTGACGCTAGGCCTGTTGTATTTACTTTTGTTTAGCCAAGAAGGCTTTGGTTAATTTGAATACCACTGGGCTTAGCAACAAGAGCGCAATTAAGTTAGGAATCGCCATCAGGGCGTTTAAGGTATCAGCTAACAGCCATGCATTATTAAGATCTTGGGTGGCGCCAATGGGAATCGCCAGTACCCAAATAATACGAAATACTGGAATCGACTTTGGGCCAAACAAGTATTCGGTGCATTTTTCGCCGTAGAAAGACCAACCGATAATCGTCGTGAAGGCAAAGACGGCCAATCCAATTCCCACTATATATTGGCCAACCACGGGTAGTCCTGCACTGAAGGCGGCGGTGGTTAAGTTGGCACCTGATACGCCACTTTGCCATTCGCCGGAGGCGACGATGACTAAGCCGGTAATAGTGCAAATAACGATGGTGTCGATGAAGGTGCCCAGCATGGCAATCGTGCCTTGGCGAACTGGGTTATCGGTAGTCGCCGTAGCATGTGCAATAGGTGCGCTACCTAAGCCCGCTTCGTTGGAGAAAACGCCGCGGGCAACACCATAGCGCAGGGCTGCCCATACCGTCGCACCGGCAAATCCGCCGACGGCTGAAATAGGAGCAAAAGCATGGGTGAAAATCAAATCCAAGGCGGTTGGAATGCGATCGGCAAAAATAATCAGCAAGAGAATGCCGGCGAGCACGTAACTAATCGCCATAAAAGGCACGAGTTTACCGGCAATATCTGAGATGCGGCGAATGCCACCAATTAATACCAAGCCAACGAGCACTGCAACCACCACTCCGGTAAACCATTCTGGAATGGGGGCGCCAGCAAAGTTGAAATGACTGACAACGTCAGCAACTGAGTTGGCTTGTGTGCCGTTACCAATACCGAAACCGGCAAGCATACCGAAAAACGCAAACACAACTGCTAGCCATTTGAACTTTGGCCCTAAGCCGTTGCGAATATAGTACATAGGTCCACCAACATAGTGGCCTTGTTCGTTCTTCTCGCGGAAATTCACCGCCAACACCGCTTCGGAATATTTGGTCGCCATGCCGATTAAGGCAATGATCCACATCCAGAATAAGGCGCCGGGGCCGCCTAACGCGATGGCGGTGGCTACGCCCGCAATATTCCCAGTTCCTATGGTGGCGGAGAGCGAGGTCATCAAGGCATTAAAGCCTGATATCTCACCTTCGCCGTGCTTATGTCGCCCGCGCCACAACTGCTTAAAGCCATTGCCTAAATGCAGGATGGGGTAGGCTTTTAGTCCGACCGTTAGATAAATACCCGTCAAGGCGATTAAAAAAAGCATTGGTGGTCCCCATGCCCAGCCATTGACGGTATTTAACAACTCCAACATGTCAGCTCTCCTGATTCTTTTAATAAGTGATTCGACTATATATAGTCACAGACTTAATGCCAAACGCCTATTAGCCCCATTGTCCACCCAATATCGGCTCAGCGTGTGTTAGAAAACCCTAAGAGATACAAACGGTTATGAAGATTGAAGCAGGACGTTGCCGAGAAGCTTTATGGGTGCCATCGCCAAATTTTGGGGCACGCCCATGTGCGGATATCTCTTTGTTGGTGATTCACAATATCAGTCTGCCGCCTGGGCAATTTGGTGGTGGTTATGTGCAGCGTTTTTTTCAGAATGAATTATCGATTGATCAACATCCGTACTTTGTCGAAATTGCAGAATTACAAGTATCGAGTCATTTCTTGATTGAGCGCACGGGTACGTTGGTGCAATTCGTTAATATGAACGACAGAGCTTGGCATGCGGGATTATCGAGCTTTGCAGGCAGAGACAACTGTAACGACTATTCTATAGGTATAGAGCTTGAAGGTACCGATGATATTCCGTACACAGATGCTCAATACAAGGTTTTGGCGGATTTAACCAAAGCCGTGCAATACCAATATCCGGCGATCACTATGGATAGGATTACAGGCCATGAACATATAGCTCCGGGCCGGAAAACTGATCCGGGTCCGGCGTTTGATTGGTTAAGATACAGAGCAGATATTGGTTAGGTTAGTGAGGTCTTTTTGAATTTAACCATCGTTCTAATCAGGCGATTTTAGGAATTATCCATGAAATTTTTAATCGTGTTTATCGTTTTGATGATGCAAGCGCGATTGCCATTACCGCAACGCAGTACACGCAGTCGTAGCTTTAACAAATGGCTACAGCTATGTCGAAAACTGCCTAAATTTGCTTGGGTGCATCGGCATGTGCGCTACACCTTAGTGGTTATCGTCCCGACAGTTGCTATTAGCGCAGCTTTCTTTTGGGCTGAGCACTGGGCATGGGGACTTGGCACTGTTTTATTAGAGATTTTGTTACTCACATACGTGTTGTCGCATATCAGTATCGGTAAGCATCTCGATGATTATCGTCACGATTTGCGGGAGGGGGATACCCAAGGTGCATACCATTGTGCTGAGCAATTTTTAGCGGTGCCCGAGGTGACGGTCACCGACGATATTAGTGCTATGAATGAGCAAGTAATCCGAGCACTGCTGCATCGCTGGTTTGAATATTTCTTTTTAATGGTGTTTTGGTACATGGTTGCGGATGTCGCAGGCGTACTGTTGGCTTGGTTTAGTGTGCAGTATGCACGGGCGCAAGAATGTGATGATAGAGCATGGCGATACTTGCACTGGTTAGAGTGGGGGCCGGTGCGGCTGCTTGGTTTAACCTATGGCTTGGCAGGAAATTTTATGCGCGCCTTGCCGGTATGGCGACAGCAGCTTTGGCAGTTAGATGCACACAGCGCGGATATACTTTTTAATGTCGCCAGCAGTGCATTATCGGCTAATGGCGAACAACGTCGTTGGCATAAGGCGGATGAAAATGCCGCAGAAGCCGCCCGCGACCTTGATGAATGGCATAGCCTGCATTTACGCTCCGTGTCGATTTGGATGGTGGTTATTGCTATTGCTGCCGTCGGTGGTGTTCTTCTTTAAACCTCGAAAATATGTCTGCGCAATCTTGTTTATGCTTGCGCAGCGCCTAACCAAGCGGCTCCGCGTACTCCGCTAGAGTCGCCATGAACGGCTTTACGTAGCGGTGTTACTACCGTATCTGAGAATACAAATTCGCCCCAAAGTTTGGGTACGGTATCGTATATTCCTGCCAGATTGGATACACCGCCGCCGAGTACAATAACGTGCGGATCAAGGGTGTTTATAACGCCGGCCAAAGCTTTCGCTAACCTAAGGTGATGGTCGCGCAATACCTTTGCAGCTTGAACGTTACCGGTCGCTTCTGCTTTAGCCCAAGCTTCTGCAGTTTGATCGATTCCGGTTTCCGCCAAGGCTTGTTGGCGTAATCCAGGACCCGAAAGCAGCGTTTCTAAGCACCCTTTTTGACCGCAGTAGCAGTCTATTTGTGTGTCTTGATCAGTGCGCCAAGGTAGGGGATTGTGGCCCCATTCGCCAGCTATGGCATTTGGGCCGCTGACTAATCCGCCATTAATAACCCAACCTCCGCCGCAACCAGTACCAATAATGACGGCAAATACACTTTTTGCACCGGCTCCGGCACCGTCGGTAGCTTCTGACAAGGCAAAGCAATCAGCATCGTTGGCAATGATCACGGGATGGTTAAGGCGTTTTTCAATGTCACCGGCAAGGTCTTCGCCAATCAGGCAAACCGTATTTGCATTTTTGATGCGCCCAGTGACGGGGCTAACAGCTCCAGGAATTCCAATACCTAAAGTGTAGGGTTGCTTTAGCTCATTGGCTGTAGTGGTCACCAAGGAAACAATGTTGTCGACAATTGCTTGATAATCATGGCTGGGGGTGGGGGTGCGACGGCGCAGTAGTGTTTCGCCTGTTGCTGTTAGGGCGATAATTTCAGTTTTGGTTCCGCCTAGATCAATTCCAAATTGCAACATAGTAACGAGGGGCTTCATAAGAGATACATCTTTCTTATGATACCCCTAAGGCGTAGCAGAACAACAAGCACACTGTTAGGTGTGGGTGTATTGCTTCATCATACTGCGCATTATATCGGTCGCTTCGATCACACGGCAGCCACTGCCATAAAGGCTAGGGGTTAACTGATCGCTCCACATGACTTCCGCTGTGCACTGTCCTGTGCGGCGGCCATCGATATTGGGCGGAATATCGACTAAATCGATGTTAATTGTTACCCCCGGCTCCATGGGTTGGTAGGTAGACAGCATTAATCCTGCTGTCGAGCAGTTAACGAGTAACCCGAGATATTCCTTAGTATCCGTTTGGAATACGCTCACGGTACTTTTTAGAACCCAACGGGGCTCCATACGTTGATCTGCAGAAGTTTGAACGGTCATGGGCTTGTGTCCTCTGCCGGATTTTCCTTAAATGGTGTGCTTTATAGTGTAGACCCGAGTCGGCAAAGGTGACATGAAAACAACACAATTGATTTTAGGTGGTGCTCGTTCGGGTAAAAGTCGCTTTGCTGAGAAAACCGCAACAGGCATTGCACGCCGAAATAAATGCTCAGTGGTTTATGTTGCTACAGCACAGGCGGGAGATGACGAAATGGCGCAGCGGATTGAGCGACATCGCCGTGAACGCAGCGACGAATGGCTATGTGTCGAAGAGCCAATACATTTGTCGCAGGCTCTTATCGCAATAGCTAAACAAGATCCCAAAGCCGTCATTTTGGTTGATTGTTTAACGCTGTGGGTAACCAATTGCCTATTAGATGACGACGATATTTGGCAAAGCGAAAAGCAAAAACTCATCGATTGTTTAGAACAACTGGCGCAGCCGGTCGTATTGGTGTCAAATGAGGTCGGTCAGGGCATCGTTCCTATGGGTCAATTAAGTCGGCGATTTGTCGATGAATCAGGTTGGCTTCATCAGGACATTGCTGCAAAAGCCAGTCATGTTACGCTGGTAGTTGCTGGACTCCCCCTTGTACTGAAATAAAAAGATTTAGGTAATTATGACTTCTGCCTCCCGTTGGTCGTCACCTTGGTGGCTGCATGCGACTGCTATACCTGATTTCCGCAGTGAACAGGGAGCACTTGCGCGTCAAAACGAATTGACTAAACCTCCTGGGTCATTAGGCATGCTAGAAGAGGTCGCGATAAAATTCGCGGCTTGGCAAGGGCAAGTTAAACCACAAATTCAATTGCCTCAGTGTGTTGTTTTTGCTGCTGATCACGGGGTGGTTGCGCAGGGCGTGTCGGCATTTCCGCAAGCGGTGACGGTTGAAATGTTGAAGAACTTCATCGCCGGTGGCGCTGCGATCTCTGTCTTAGCGCGCTTTCATCAGATGGGTTTAACCGTCGTTAATTGCGGCACGGCGATTCCATGCGAATATCTTCAGGGTGTTATTCATCGTCCTGTTGCTGCTGGAACAGAAGATTTTTCGTTGCAAGCGGCAATGACAAATGAGCAAGCGCAGCAGGCTTTAGATATTGGCGCAGAGATTATCGACCAACTAGAGGTAGGTAGCGATTTATTTATTGCTGGCGAAATGGGAATCGGCAATACATCGGCAGCAACCTGTTTAGCGGCGATGATTTTAGACTTACCGGCTACAGCTTTAGTTGGTCCTGGTACGGGTGTCACGGGTGAGAACTTACACCACAAACAGCAAGTATTAGCGGCGTCGATGCGTCGCGCAAAAGAATTTGTAGAAAGCCCCTTGCAAGCGTTAGAGCAAGTGGGCGGCTTCGAATTAGGTGCCATCGCCGGTGCCTATATTCGCGCTGCCCAACGCGGCATTCCTATTTTGGTCGATGGTTTTATTGCCAGTACCGCAGCTTTGTTAGCCGTGCAATTGAATGAAGGTGCGCGCGATTGGATGCTATTTGGTCATCAATCAGCTGAACCGGGTCATGCACGTGTATTAGAGGCATTAGATGCCGAACCTTTATTGCAATTAAATATGCGTTTAGGTGAAGGCTCTGGTGCGGCAACGGCACTGACAATCGTTAAGCAAGCACTGGCATTGCATAACGAAATGGCGACTTTCGCTGAAGCTTCTGTCTCTGGGCAACACTTAGTATCTGAAGCAGAATAATGTCAGTAAAAGCTCACACTGTGACACGTATCGATATTATTCGTCATGGTGAACCTCAAGGCGGCGAAGTCTTTCGCGGCCGTGTCGATCATGAATTGACCTCCCTCGGGCGTTGGCAGTTTGAACAACGGATACAACGTTTTGCCAGCCAATGGTCGCGTATTATCAGTTCGCCGCTGCAACGATGTCATTCGAGTGCGAAGCAACTATCTGAACGCTTAAATCTTCCTTTATTGGTGGATTCTAATTGGCAAGAGATACACTACGGCGATTGGGAAGATAAACTCATCGCCGATGTCATGGCCGAGCAAATCGCTATAGCCCAACAATTGTGGCAAGACCCGCTTAATTTCTGTGCGCCAAATGGTGAGCCCGTACCGGATTTACAGCAGCGGGTGAAATTGGCGTGGAGCGGTTTGTTGAATGCTCATAAAGGTGAGCATTTATTAGTGGTGAGCCATGGTGGAGTGATGCGGGTGTTGGCTCAATATCTACTCTTACTTGATCCTAAAGCAATGAATCGTTTAGCCATTCCTTATGCCGGTTTTATGCGTATTCGTATTGATCACACCGTCGCTGAAAGCGGCACTGAAGAACACTGGTACAGTTTAGAAGCCCTTGATGGCTCTGAATTAAATCAGGTAATCAATAGCGATTTATCACAATGATATTGTGGTGGGCTTTCTTAACGTCATTGGCATTTTTAACACGTTTACCTTTGCCTAGAATTCAGCGCTACGATGAATCGATCGCTGCACTATCTGTTATTTTTTATCCGCTGGTGGGCGCCATTATTGGGGGCTTATTGTGCTTATTCGTCGGTGTATTAATTGGTTTTTATCCTCACGCCAACAGTGGTTTAGTTGCTGCATTAGTATTAACTCTATGGACATATCTTAGTGGTGGTTTGCATTTGGATGGCCTAGCCGACAGCGCTGATGCATGGGTTGGGGGCTTAGGTCAGCGCGATAAAACATTGGCCATTATGAAAGATCCGCAAAGCGGTCCTATGGGCGTTATTGCTATCGTCTTGGTATTGTTAATTAAATGGGCCGCACTGGAGGCGCTATTTCAGGCGTTATTGCAGCCAATGCTAAACGGTACATCTTGGTGGCCGGTATTTGCCAGCATTATTATTGTTCCGATACTCGCGCGAGCCGTTGTTATCGGTGTTTTGGCGACAACGCCGTATGTACGTGAAGCAGGATTAGGAAAAAATTTATTGGCGGGAGTAACACCAATACGAGTCTGGGTTACTCTCATAATAGTGGCGTTGTTGACGGTATTGTTAGTGCCAAAAAGTGCAATTTTATTACTGCTTGTATGGCTAACCGTGGCGGCAATGGCCCGTGCAGCCATGCTAAAACGGATACAGGGCTGCACTGGGGATACGCTTGGTGCAACGATTGAAATTCAAGAGGCGATCTTGTTAGTTGCGCTCGCGTTAGCGATTTAACCAAGGCCGTTGTTGGTAAAAATCGGCTAATGCAGTGTCTAATTTCGGCCACACAAAAGCTTCGCTGGTGGCTTGGGCTAAACGGTCTAGCTGTTGCTCACGGATCGAATTGAAATCGACTACGTCAACCTTTCCTAGCCCGGCCCACTGTAAAATACTGCTTAATGCCGCTGGGGTATCGAGTAGGCCATGCCAGTATGTGCCTAAGACATTACCATCCTGATTTAAATATCCGCCGGGGTTACCTTCGCTATCACGAATAACCACGAGTTCCGTGCATTCACTGATGCCCGCATGAATTTCGTAACCAGAGATTGGCGTAGGATCTTGGTTCGCCAATGTCAGTTCGCCAGTAACTTGGCGTAGTGTTTTATCGGCAAGTAGTTCAGTACTCATATTGAGATAACCTAAGCCAATACTATTGCCAGAAGTACTCTCAATACCTAATGGGTCGCTAATGCTGTTTCCCAGCATTTGCATGCCACCGCAGATTCCTAGTATTTTGCCGCCGTAACGAAGATGGCGGGCGATAGCGTCTGGCCATTTTCCCGGTTGAGTTTGCAGCCAATGCAAATCGGCACGGGTATTTTTTGATCCCGGTAATATAATTAAATCGGCAGGGGGAGGGGTTTGTTCTGGCCCCACCATAATTAATTCAACTTGCGGGTGCAGACGCAAAGCATCGACGTCGGTGTGGTTACTAATGCGCGGCCAAACGGGCATAACGACGCGCAGGCGTTGCTCATTATCTTGGCGGTTGTTCAGTGTTTGACGCGAATCAATAGCGTCTTCAGCGTCCAAATATAAGCCATGTAAATAGGGTAGAACGGCGAGTACGGGTTTACCTGTTTTTGCTTCTAACCAATCTAGGCCAGATTGCAATAATGAGATGTCACCGCGAAAACGATTAATCACAAATCCGATAACGCGTGCTTGCTCGGTCTCGCTAAGGCAATCAAGCGTGCCGGTTAAATGGGCAAATACACCACCACGATCAATATCGGCGATCAAAATAACCGGGCAATTGACAGCCTCCGCAAAGCCCATGTTGGCGATATCATTTTCGCGTAAATTAATTTCAGCAGGGCTACCCGCGCCCTCAACCAATACGCTGGCGTATTGTTGTTGCAGGCGTTTATAGGAATCGAGCACAGCCGTCATCGCGGTTTTCTTATAGGCGTGGTAATCCGTTGCGGGTAGATTTCCGACGGCCTTACCTTGAATAATCACCTGAGCCCCAGTATCGCTGTTCGGTTTTAGTAGTACCGGATTCATATCGGTGTGCGGGGCTAAGCGACAGGCTTGTGCTTGCAGTGCCTGAGCACGGCCTATTTCTCCACCATCAGCCGTGACGGCACTGTTCAAGGCCATATTTTGTGGTTTAAAAGGCACGACTGAAATGCCGAGATCACTCCAGATTCTCCCCAAAGCGCAGACTAAGGTGCTTTTACCGGCATCCGAAGTGGTTCCTTGAACCATCAAGGTGCCATTGAGTTGTTTCATTGGTGGAGTTAACGGGGAGTCTAGCTTTGGCATCTGGTACACTTAACGAGATCAATTTAAGCGCTATTGTATGTCAGATGACCGCCAATGCCGCATTATTTAGCCTGATTTCTAGTTTGGAATAGCTTTCGTGAAAACACGGTTCGTATTTATTTTTCTTTGTTGCTGCTTCAATGCCAGTTTTACGCTGGCGCAAAGCTCAGAGTCATTTGATTTGATTGATGATGCGGGTGTGGAGCATCATTTTTCAGGCCCAGTTAAACGTATAGTGAGTTTGATGCCACACGGTACTGAATTACTGTTCGAAGTGGGGGCTGGGGATCTCATCGTTGGAGCCGTGGATTATTCCGACTATCCTGAAGCGGCAAAAAAAATCCCTCGCATTGGTGGTTATAGCGGTATGAATATTGAGGCTATTTTAGCCTTGCAGCCCGATATCGTTCTAGCTTGGCCGGAGGGAAATCCCAATAGAGAACTGCAGAAGCTTACAGCGCTGGGAGTACCATTATTTGTATCTGACCCAGTAACGTTCGATGGCATCGCTGTTAATTTAGAGCGCTTAGGGATACTTACGGGTCATAAGGAGAGCGGGGCCATAGCTGCTCAGGTGTTGCGACAGCAAGTGGATAAATTACAACGTACTTATCAACAGTCCGCACGAGTACGTGTGTTTTATCAAGTTTGGAATCAACCACTGATTACTCAAAATGGTGATACGTTTATTTCTCAGGCGATTGATCTTTGTGGTGGTAGCAATGTCTTTGCAGACCTCGATATTCGCGCGCCGCATATCAATATGGAAACTGTGCTTGTTGCCGATCCTGATGTAATTGTTGCTAGCGGTATGGGAGAAAGTCGCCCTGAATGGCTGGATGACTGGAAGGAATTCCCAAAACTAAATGCGGTTAAATACGCTAATTTATTTCATATTCATCCGGATTTATTTCATCGACCAACGTCGCGATTTTTACAGGGCACGCAACAATTGTGCGAGCATTTGACGACCGCCCGCGAGCACATGGCCGCCAAATAAACTGGTTGTAAATATTAGCTTTAAGCGATTGATTGGATTACCACTCAATACCAGCTTGAGCTTTAACGCCCGCTTTGAATGCGTGCTTCTCCATCTTCATATCGGTAAGGGTATCGGCGAAATCACGTAATGCCGTCGGCGCGCCTCGGCCTGTTAGGATAACATTTTGGTGTTTTGGACGATTTTCTAAAGCAACTTTTAAATCTTCCCATTGCAGGTGGCCATAGGCCAACATATAAGTAATCTCATCAAGCATGACGGTACGCAGGTTATCGTCATTCAACATTTCGAGTGCTAATGGCCATGCTTGATCGAAGGCTTGTTGATCTTTTTCTTTATCTTGGGTGTTCCAAGTGAAACCAGATCCCATAACTTCATGTCGTAGATTGGGTAGAGATTTTAAAATTTTAATCTCGCCGCAATCCCAAGTGCCTTTAATGAACTGTACGATACCGGCATGATAACCATGACCAAGAGTACGAATCACAGTGCCAAAACCAGAGCTACTTTTACCCTTACCGGTGCCAGTAAGCACGATGACGACCCCTCGCTCTTCTTGAGCGCGTTCGATGGCCGCATCTACTTTAGCTTTCTGTTTTTCCATTTTTCGTTGGTGGCGTTCGGCATCGTTAGCGGAATTTGAGACGGAATTCATAGGTTTTTCCAAAGTCGTATGAGTGTTTGTACAGAGGTTAACTATACTGGGTGAAGGACTATGCCCCAAGTCAGGAGCCAAAATGATGGATGACCAGTTGTTCACGAATGATACCGACCCACAAGAGACAAAAGAATGGGTTGATGCCATTCATTCCGTAATTCGCGCAGAAGGTGTTGAGCGTGCGCATTTCTTAATCGAACGCATTGCCGAGCGGGCCACACGTGATGGAATGCCCCTACCTTATGCATTGAATACTCCCTATCGCAATACGATTTCGCCAGAGAATGAAGCCCCTATGCCAGGGGATTTGTTTATGGAGCGACGTATTCGTTCGCTCGTGCGTTGGAATGCGTTAGCGATGGTAATGCGCGCCAACAAAGAAGGTGCTGGTGACCTAGGTGGCCATATTTCCAGTTTTGCCTCGAGTGCCACGCTATATGATGTCGCATTTAATCACTTCTTCCGCGCACCAAATCCAACCAGTGAGCAATCGCCATTAGGGGATTTAATTTATTATCAAGGCCATGTTTCTCCGGGGATTTACGCGCGTACCTATTTAGAAGGCCGTTTCCAAGAGGCGGATTTGGAACGCTTTCGTCGTGAAGCGTTAGCGCCCGGTTTGTCGTCTTATCCACACCCCAAGTTGATGCCGGATTATTGGCAATTCCCGACAGTTTCTATGGGGCTGGGACCGTTGCAGGCAATTTATCAAGCGCACTTTATGCGCTATTTGTCGGCACGAGAATTAGTACCACGCAAGGGTCGAAAAGTGTGGGCATTCTTGGGTGATGGCGAATGTGATGAGCCAGAAACCTTAGGTGCTATTGGTTTGGCAGGGCGCGAAAAGCTCGAAAACCTAATCTTTGTTGTTAACTGCAATTTACAGCGTCTAGATGGCCCTGTGCGTGGTAACGGTAAAATTATCCAAGAATTAGAAAGCCAGTTCCGTGGCGCTGGCTGGAACGTCATTAAGGTGGTTTGGGGGCGCCATTGGGATCCCTTGCTAGCAAAAGATCGTAAAGGTTTATTGCAAAAGCGCATGGATGAAACCGTCGATGGTGAATATCAAAACTACAAAGCTAAGGGTGGTAAATACACCCGCGAGCATTTTTTCGAAAAATATCCTGAGCTAAAAGAATTAATCAAAGACTTGTCGGATGAAGATATTTATAAATTAAATCGTGGTGGTCACGATCCTTATAAAGTCTACGCGGCTTATCATGCAGCGGTAAATCATACGGGTCAGCCGACGGTTATTTTGGCCCATACCGTTAAAGGTTACGGTATGGGTATTGAGGCGGAAGGGCAGAACCAAGCGCACTCGGTTAAAAAGTTGGATGTCGAAGGTTTAAAAGCGTTCCGTGATCGCTTTGATATTCCTATTCGTGATGAAGATTTGGAGCATTTGCCATTTTATCGTCCTCCGGCAGATAGCCCTGAATTAACCTATATGCGTAAGCAGCGCGAAAAACTCGGCGGTTATTTACCCCAGCGCACCGAAAATTGGACCGCATTAACTGCACCTGATGTCTCATTTTTTAGTTCGCAATTAGAAGGTTCGGGCGAGCGTGAGATCTCTACGACCATGGCGTTTGTGCGCATTATGTCGCAGTTAGTGCGCGATAAAAGCATGGGGGATCGTGTCGTGCCTATTGTGCCTGATGAGGCGCGAACCTTTGGTATGGAAGGTTTATTCCGCCAAATGGGCATTTATTCGTCGGAAGGGCAATTATACGAACCGGTCGATCAAGGCCAGGTTATGTATTACCGCGAAGATAAAAAAGGCCGAATTCTAGAAGAAGGTATCAACGAAGCGGGTGCTTTTGCCGCATGGATGGCAGCAGCCAGCTCGTACAGCACGAATGGCTTGGCCATGATCCCGTTTTATATCTATTACTCCATGTTCGGTTTTCAGCGTATTGGCGATTTGGCATGGGCTGCGGGTGATATGCAGTGCCAAGGTTTCTTAATAGGCGCAACGTCAGGTCGAACGACGTTAAACGGAGAAGGTTTACAGCATCAGGATGGTCACAGTCATATTTTGGCTTCCACTATTCCTAACTGCATTTCTTACGATCCTACTTACGCCTACGAGCTGGCTGTGATCATTCAAGATGGCTTAAAACGTATGTACGAGAAGAAAGAAAAAGTCTTCTACTACATCACCAGCTTGAACGAAAACTACGTTCATCCAGCTATGCCTGAGGGCGTAGAAGAGGGTATTCGTCGAGGTATTTATCGTCTACGAGAATCCACTAATCAAAGCGATAAAAAAGTACAACTCTTGGGTAGTGGTGCGATTTTACGCGAAGTCGAAAAAGCCGCGGTTTGGCTTGCTGACAAAGGCATTAGTGCTGATGTTTGGAGTGTCACGTCATTTAATGAATTACGCCGTAATGGCTTGGATTGTGAACGTGAAACTATGCTATCTGCAGGCGAGCGCGGTCGTGAAGCGTATGTCACTCTGCAATTGCAAACAACGGCAGGGCCGATTGTTGCGGCTACCGATCATATGAAGTCTTATGCCGAACAAATACGCCCATTTATTCCTGCAGGTCGTACCTATAAAACCCTCGGAACGGATGGTTTTGGTCGCAGTGACTCACGCGAAAATTTACGTCAGTTCTTCGAAGTGAATTGGCAGCATGTCGCATGGTCAGCGGGTTATGAATTGTGTCGATTGCAACAGCTGGATTTAACAGAACTCGAATCTTGGCGAGAAGAGCTAGGTATTGATGCGAGCAAACCAGATCCGCTGTATAGCTAAGGATAAAGCATTATGACAACTGTAAAAATCCCAGACCTAGGTGGTGCCAGTCAGGTCGAGGTGATCGAGATTTTGGTAAAAGTAGGCGATCAGGTTGATGTAGAACAAGCACTGATCGTATTGGAAACCGATAAAGCCAGCATGGAAATTCCGTCTGAATTTGCCGGAACCGTGACGGCTATTAGTGTCGCATTGGGCGATAAAGTCAGCGAGGGCGATGTCTTTATTGAGTTAGATACCGGTACGGCAAGTGCAGAAGCTACGCCATCGGATCAAGCTACGCCATCTGAGCCGGCTAAAGAGCAAAGTAGCCCCGAGCTTGAGTCGGTGGTTGCTATAAGTAGCGCTCCTGCAGCTTCAACGTCAGAGGTTCAAACCATTGTTGTGCCTGATCTGGGCGGTGCTGAAGGCGTTGAGGTCATCGAAGTGCTGGTACGCGCGGGTGATGACATTAACGATGAGCAAGCGGTCGTTGTTCTTGAATCGGATAAAGCCAGCATGGAAATTCCTGCTGGTGTTGCTGGCCATATCGAAGAAGTGTTGGTGAAATTGGGCGATAAGCTTAGCCAAGGTGATGCAATGGTGCGCATGACCGTAACGGCGGCGGCACCGACACTGAAAGCCGCGACGACGGCTCCTAGCGTGGCTGCCAGCGAGAGCAAAACCAAAACCAATATAGAGCCGTCAGTTACCGCGCCTGTAAAGGCTGTAGACGATCATGTGAGTTCAGCAGTGGTTCATGCAGGGCCATCTGTGCGCAAACTCGCTCGTGAATTTGGTGTTGATTTAGGCAAGTTAAAAGGCACAGGTCCAAAACATCGAATCTTGAAAGAAGATATTCAAGCCTTTGTTAAGGAACGCGTGAGTGGTGTGGCAGCGGTAGGCGGAGGGGCAGGCATCCCACCTGTCCCGAAAGTGGACTTCGCTAAATTTGGGCCTGTAACCACTGAACCTTTGAATGGAATTAAACGCGCAACTGCGAAAGCGATGACAATTGCATCGTTGAACGTGCCGCAAGTCACGCAATTCGATCAAGCGGATATCACCAGCCTTGAAGCTTTCCGTAAGGCGCAAAACGAAACCAACAAACAGGGGGTGCGCTACTCCATCGTTCCCTTCGTATTAAAAGCCATTGCGCGAGCGTTAGAGGAGTTTCCTACCTTTAATTCGTCATTAGCCGAAGACGGTGAGTCGTTGATTTTAAAGCAGTATATTCATATCGGTGTTGCCGTAGATACACCTAAAGGCTTGCTTGTCCCTGTAATTCGTAATGTTAATGGCAAAACGGTTACAGAAATCATACAAGAACTGAGTAACAAAGCTGAGCTGGCCCGTTTAGGTAAGCTACCCTTAACAGAGATGCAGGGTGGTTGTTTCAGTTTGTCTAGTTTGGGTGGTATTGGTGGGACGGCATTTACGCCGATTGTTAACCCACCTGAGGTGGCAATATTGGGTTTGTCCAAAGCCGAAATGAAACCGGTCTGGGATGGAACCAGCTTCCAACCAAGGCTGATGTTGCCGTTGTCCCTTTCTTATGATCATCGCGTCGTAGATGGGGCTGAGGCCGCTAGATTTGGCCAATGCGTCGTGGGTTATCTCGAAGACATGAGAACCCTGCTTATGTAATTTTCGTTTGGTCTTAGATATGAATTAAGGGTGTGATCACTATGTTTAGATCGCTGATGTGGCCGGGCATCAAGTTTATGGGGCAGTTAAATTATGCTGCCAAATTTGGACTTATTAGTTTTTTGTTCATGGTGCCTTTGGTTGTTCTCAGTGGACAAGTATTTCTGGCCGCTTTTGAATCATTGAAAAAGACCGAGCAAGAGCTGAATAGTGTTGACGACGTTCGGCGCTTGTTGGATTTTGCGCACTTTTTAGAAGATACCCGCGATCTTGCCGCAGTAACTGGTTTCCAACTCGACGACGATTTGAAGCTAACTGCGAATGCTATGCTAGAAAGTATTCCCAAGCGGACTGCAGAATTAATTTCTAGCGTTGACGATGTGGATCTGCAAACCTCGCTTGAAGAATGGCGTGCTAAGTTTTTACCGCGCTTCAGTGTAATTGGCGAATATCGTCAACCTACTTTTTTAGATCAGTTTAATTACTTTCAAATTGTTATTGATGAAATCTATTTAATTGCTAAGCAGTACAGCCAATCCGCCGGTATTTCATTGGATAGTGATATTGGTATTCAGCGCTTAACGGGAATTTTATTAGACGATTTACCGCAAGTTGAACGTGCGGCTGGTTTAGGACATGCCAGTGGTGTGTTTTCCTTCGTTGAACAATATCTGCAGTCCGCGACTTACGATTTGATGAATGCGGTTTACGACAAATTGTTAGCTGCTGGACCCGATGTTGATTTAATTATCGTATCGGCTGAAGCAACTAAAAATCAAGATCTGATAACGGCAGCACAAGCAGCCAAAGCAGCATTGACGGATATACGAGTTGTACTTGACGAGGAAATAATTGGCGCTGCATCGGTAGAAATGAAGTGGCAAGATTTTCATAAGCACTATAAGGATAAGATCGTCGCTTTGAGTAGCATTGAAGACCTCGTGTTTCCTATGATTAAAAATACGTTGAATAAACGTTATTTGGCTCAAGAAAAGCGCATTACAATTTTAGTGTTTGTATTGCTGACGGCATTATCGATTATTGTATATTTGTATCTTGCTTTCTTTATGTCGATTCGCTTTACGATTAAGCGCTTTGCCAAAACTGCGGGTGATATTGCACATGGTGATTTAACCCATGAAATTCGCTTCCATGGCCGTGATGAAATGGGGCAGTTGCGAGACTCCTTTAACGGTATGGTACAAAATATTCGAGTGACCCTTACCGCCGTAAGAGATTCATCTGCATCGGTTAGTTCAAACGTTAATCAAGTGGAAGAAATTGCTAATAGAAATCGTTTGGCAGTTGCTAATCAGTTGGAACAAACCAATCAAGTCTCAGTGATTATTAGTGAAGTCGCAAAAGGAGCTGCTGCAGTAACGAGTTTGGCAGCAGAAGCGGAATCAGCAGCACTAGAAGGTCAAAAGAAATCGGATCAAGCAGGGCAGGTAGTTACTCGAGTAATGGACGAGGTGCGACGCTTGTCGGATGAAATGGCTAACTCTATGGAAGCGGTAAATCGTTTAGCGGAAAATTCATCAAGTATCAGCAGTATCTTAGAAACCATTAAAGGTATTGCAGAGCAAACCAATTTACTGGCATTGAATGCAGCGATTGAGGCGGCAAGAGCGGGTGAACAGGGGCGTGGTTTTGCCGTTGTTGCTGATGAAGTGCGTACATTAGCGAGTCGCACGCAAGGGTCGGCACGGGAAATTGAAGGCTTAATTAGCGATGTACAGCAAAACATCGTGAGTGCCGTGGACACCATGCAAGTAAATCGCAATATGGTCGATACAACGGTGAAAAATTCAGCTCAAGTAAGTACGACCTTGGCTGAAATTCAGCTCAGCATGGGGGATATTCAAGGTAAAACCAGTGCCATCGTCGTGACTGCTAATCAGCAGAAACGTGCCTCGGATGATTTACAACATAACCTAGGTGCCATCCGTGATAGCGGTGAGCAAACGTCGATTAATGCCGAAGGTACAGTGGAGGCTGTGCGTAAAACACAAGCGATTACGGACGCTTTAACGCAGCGCGTAATGCAATTCAAAGTAGAATGAAAAAGAGTTAAAACGCGAATAATATGCATAAAAAAACGGCCACGAGGGCCGTTTTTTTATGGGGCAACTGTTTTGACAGTTACGCCATTTTAGGTTCTGACGTTTGTATCGGGTTGGAATATTCCAACGTCTCTTCTTCAAAGCTGCTTAATTTCAAAGACGCCATGTCGAGCATGTAGTTTTGATAAAGCTTCCAAGGTTTCTTGGTGCCCTGACGCGGAATCGTATTACGGATACGTTCAATGTAACCTGATTGCATCTCAATAAATGACACTTTTTCCATGCTATTGTCATAGTTGCGAGGGGTTACTTGGCGCAGGCCTTTGTCATCCATGTGCTTCATTAAACCGCAAACCCAGCTTGCGATTAAGTCTGCTTTAAGTGTCCAAGAAGCGTTGGTATAACCGAATACCATGCTGAAGTTTGGAACATCTTCGAACATAGCGCCGCGAAAGCTCATCTTATCGGCGATACTTAATGGCTCGCCATCCATCGTCAGTTTCATGTTACCCAGCATTTGCACTTGTAAGCCCGTCGCGGTAACGATGATGTCGGCTTCTAACTCTTTACCAGACTTGAGCAGGATGCCTTTCTCAGTGAAACGATCAATATGGTCGGTCACCACATCTGCTTTCCCTTTTTTAATGGCTTTAAACATATCGCCATTAGGTACTGCGCATAGACGTTCATCCCAAGGATTGTATTTAGGAGTGAAGTGAGACATATCAAAATCAGCCGGTAGCTGACGCTTGATCATGCCTTGTAAAAGATTACGAGCGGCACCTGGAAAGGCTTTGCAGAACTTATAAATGCCCAAAGTAATCGATACGTTACGACCACGAATAATGCGATATACCCATGATTCTGGCAAAATTTTACGCAAACCATTAACCATGATGTCTTCTTGCGGTACCGACAATACATAAGACGGTGAACGCTGCAGCATAGTCACTTTTTGTGCTTTATCTGTCATCGCAGGAACGAGTGTTACCGCCGTCGCGCCAGAGCCGATTACCACAACTTTTTTGTCTTGGTAGTCTAGGTTTTCAGGCCAAAACTGCGGATGTAGTACCTGACCTTTATAGTCGTCGCGGCCTTCAAAATCTGGCGTAAAGCCCTGATCGTAGTTGTAGTAACCGGTACAGCTAATGAAGAAACTACAAACGTACTGTTTTGTTTCGCCGGTGTCGCTTAGTTCAACATCGACAGTCCATTGAGCATCTTTGGTTGACCATGCAGCGCTTTTTACTTTATGGCTGTAACGAATATGGGGCTCGATATTATAATCTGCAGCAGCTTCGCGAATGTAATTGCGAATGTCTTCACCGTCGGCAATACCTTTGCGTTGCGTCCAAGGCTTAAATTCGTAGCCTAAGGTGAACATGTCGGAATCAGAACGAATGCCAGGGTAACGGAATAGATCCCAAGTACCACCAATCGCTGTTCGGCCTTCAAGGATAGCGAATGTCTTACCCGCGGCTTCTTTCTTTAGGTGACATGCTGTTCCGATACCGGACAAGCCAGCACCAATAATAAGTACGTCAAAATATTCTTTAGACATGGAAGGTTTCCTGGTATCGACGTTGTTTTTGTAATTTGAGAGGCGTTCGCGCTCATTACGAGTACTTTGTCGTAAAACCGCAAGAGTTAACAGGTGATCCCATGACAAAGTTAGGTGAAAGTTTGATATGAATCCATTCTTATGGCGGGGCTACGTGATAGCGCCGCATCGCGATCATAAGCCGTTTTATGGCTTAAATAGCTGTTTCTTTGGCCTTTAGTGTTACATTTTATAAGTTTAAATAGTTGCATTGGGTTTTTCAGTCTTTAACCATTAACTTATTGATTTTAAAGAGATTTTAATGTCGATGGGTTGTTTTCATAGGCTGCGTTTGACGGCCTTGCAGAACCTAGTATGGACTAATTTCGCTCGTTTTAACGGCGACAAATTCAAATGGCACAAGTACCAGTTAGTTACGACATTTATGGCAGTGTCCGAATCTGACAGCACTTGTCGTCACTCGACTCTGAACAAGCGTGTAGAATCTCACATTAGTTTGGCTAAGACTTTTTTGCCATTGCGAACGGCGATCCCTTCTGCCAATAGTCGGGTGCTCTGGCGTAGGGCCGCATCACTGTTCGCAGGGAAGGATATATTGCCTTGGGCATTAATGACACGATGCCATGGAAGTTGGCTGTCTGCAGGTAATTGACTGAGAACTTTTCCCACCCAACGTGCTCGACCGGGATATCCCGCCATCGCTGCTAGACGTCCGTAGCTGGTAACACTGCCATAGGGGATAAGCGCCAGCGCTGCGTACAAGTGCTGTTCGGCAGTTAAGAAAGTATTTGATTGGTCTTGGGGCATGCGCGAATGAATCCATTGGGTAGTCGAGATCGGCCTCTCATACTACCCAATGACTGCGGAAACTACAGGCGTAAGCCGCCGTCAACTTCAACAACACGACCTGACATGTAATCGTTTTCCAATAGGAAAGCGACCGCATTAGCGATGTCTTCCGGTTGCCCCATGCGTTTTAATGGAATACCAGCGGTCATTTTTTCGAGGGCTTCTGGCTTCATGCTAGAAGTCATTTCAGTGGCGATAAAACCTGGAGCAATAGCGTTCGCGCGAATACCGTACCGAGCGAGTTCTTTAGCCCATGATACCGCCATGGTGGCTACACCCGCTTTGGCGGCAGAGTAGTTGGTTTGGCCCATATTCCCCGAGCGCGAAATGCTGGAAATATTGATGATACAGCCACCCTCACCGTGCTTAATCATGCGAATCGCTGCTTCACGACCACACAAAAACACACCGGTTAAGTTCACGTCGATGACTGCTTGCCATTGCGCCAGTGTCATTTTAGTAATTTCGCCATCCTTTACCTTAACCAGCAAACCATCGCGCAAAATACCGGCGTTGTTGACTAATCCGTGCAAACCACCCATTTGGCCGATAATGGCATCGAAGGTTTCCTCAACCTGTTCCTCGTTGGCAACGTTACACAAGTATGTGCAGGCTTTACTGCCGGCGGCTTCAACTTGGCGCTTGGTTTCATCCATGTTTTCTTGGCTTAGGTCGATGATCGCGATTTGAGCGCCTTTATGCGCTAAATATACGGCCATTGAGCGGCCAAGACCTTGGCCTCCTCCAGTAATTGCTACGACTTTATCTTGAAGGTTCATAGTCGAACTCCTTTGATACTTTAAGGCTGATAAATTAGGTTCTCCTCTATCTTTCTTGCCAAGTTTTTACCATTTTGAACTTGGACGTCGAAGCCGTCGCTTTGGTATGAGTAACGAATTGCAAATAGAAAAGAAGGTGAGATAAGTAGAAGTGAAAACATTATAGGACAGAATCCCAAGAGACATCAGCGTTGAATTGATGGATTAACAGGAATGAGCAGAGGGAGTGTCGCCTTTGTGCGATCAGGTGCTGAGGAATGGAGTCGCTAATGATATGATGACGCCTTTATGACAGTGTAGATGGGTATGACCGACCTCAACAGTTCAGACGATTATTATACCGTCGCACACCTTGCCACTGAATTTGGCATCACTCCTAGGGCCATTCGCCTGTACGAATCGAAAGGCTTGATCCGTTCTCGCCGAGTTGGTCGTGCCATGATTTATGATCATCGCCAGCGCGCCCGTCTAAAAATTGTATTGCGTTCTAAGCGCTTGGGTTTTTCTTTAGAAGCCACAAAAGCCTATCTTGATCTATACGATGCCGATCGTACCAACCCTGAGCGTCTATTAAGCATGATGCAAAAGTGTCGTCAGCGTTTGCACGAACTCGAAGCTCAACGACGCGATCTCGAAGCAACTATTAATGAATTACGCGCGGTAGAGTTATCAGCGCAAGACGATTTGCGGCTACTGAATCTCGATCCTGAGGCCGAATTTCAAGCTTTTATGGCAGATCATTCCTAATACCTGACCTGTTCACCTCTATTTCCTTTCAAGTTATTCGTCGGTGCTAATCTGTCATTGGTGTGCATGATTTGCACCTTGCTCTCAGTTTTTCCTTAAGGTAACTTGAGTTACGTTAAGGTAACTTATCAGGATGGTGTCTCGACACGAACCGTCTTCGAATGCAAATAACAAGAATTAGGAAGGCACTATGGCTTTACCTTTAGAAGGGATGACTGTTCTCGATTTGTCGCGCCTGTTACCCGGCCCCATGTGCTCTATGCACTTACGCGATATGGGTGCTCGAGTGATCAAAGTGGAAGACACCAAAGCCGGTGACTACACCCGTTTTATGGGAATGCCGAAGGGCATGGTAAGCCCTGCATTTCATATTTTAAATCGTGGTAAAGAATCCATTAGTTTGGATATTAGTAACGCCGAAGGGCATACCTTGCTCCTTCGTTTGGTCGAAAAAACCGATATTCTGCTCGAAAGTTTTCGCCCCGGCGTTATGACGCGTCTTGGTCTTTCGTATGAAGCACTTAAGGCAATTAATCCAAAGATCGTCGTGTGTTCTATTTCTGGTTATGGCCAAACAGGTCCGTGGGCGGAAAAAGCTGGACATGACATGAACTACTGCGCGACAGCCGGTGTTTTGGAGCAAATGGGTGAAGCTCATGGCGCGCCTGTGTTAGGTAATTTTCAAATTGCCGATTTAGCGGGTGGATCACTCAGTGCCGCGATGGCGATTATGGCGGGAGTCGTTGGTAGCTTGCGTCATGGTGAAGGCAGTTATTTAGATATTTCGATGACGGACTGCACGTTTGCCCACCACGTTATCACAATGGCTAGCATGAATTTAATGGGCAAATCTTTGCCTCGTGGTCAAGACATGCTGACCGGTGCGCGCCCATGTTATTCCATTTATGCCACAGCTGATCACCAATATATGGCGGTTGGTGCATTGGAAGAAAAATTCTGGTTGCAAGTATGCGACGTACTGAATAAACCGCAGTGGAAAGCGCGTTATTTAGATATGGGAAACAAAGCAGAGGAATTACGTGCAGAAGTAGCTGCCGTCTTTGCATCTGAGCCGCAAGCGCATTGGCGCGACCTGTTCGCTGATGCGGATTGCTGCGTAACCCCAATATTGACCCCCCAAGCGGCGTTTGAGCATCCACAATTGTTAGCACGAGAAATGGTGCAAGAATTAACCACCCCTAGTGGTCAAACCATTCGTTGCCCTGCGCCCTCAATTAAATATTCCGATAAAAAACATTTAGCTGATTCCGTTGGTCCAGAGCAAGGCCAGCATACTCAGAATATCCTGCATGAAGTTCACTGCACAGCGACAGACATCGACCGCCTGTTGCTTAGTGGCGTTGCACGTCAGGCAGGTTACACAGCCCTTAAGGAGAGCAAATAATGATCCCTCGCAGTGTTTATACCGAAGAACATGACATGTTCCGCGACGCGGTACGTAAATTTATGCAGCGTGAAATTCAGCCAAATATTGATCAGTGGGAAGAAGACGGTCAAATCTCCCGAGAAGCTTGGTTAAAAGCAGGCGAGGCCGGTATTTTATGCTCTCATATTCCTGAAGAATACGGCGGCGCTGGTGTTGATTTTCGTTACTCTGCTATTGCCATTGAAGAGCAAGGCTATGTGTTTGCTTCAGGCCCAGGTTTTTCTCTACATTCGGATATCGTCGCGCCTTATATTTTGCATTATGGTTCTGAAGAACAAAAAAAGAAGTGGCTGCCAAAGATGTGTACGGGGGAAGTCATTACCGCAATCGCTATGACTGAACCGGGTACCGGTTCAGACTTAGCGGGTGTTCGCACTAGTGCCACCGAAGATGGCGACGATTACATTATTAATGGTTCTAAAACCTTTATCACTAATGGTCAAATGGCTGATCTGTTTATTGTTGTTGCTAAAACGGATACATCAGCCGGTGCAAAAGGCGTTAGCTTGTTTTTAGTCGAAGCTGATCGCGCTGGTTTTGCTCGTGGTCAAAATCTGAAGAAAGTGGGTATGAAATCCCAAGATACTTCAGAGCTATTTTTTGACAATGTTCGTGTTCCTAAAAGTAATTTATTAGGTCAGAAAAACGCTGGCTTCATTTATTTAATGCAAGAACTAGCACAAGAACGTTTGAGTGTTGCCATCATTGGTGCCGCCGTCGCGAAAGCTTGTTACGACGAAACAGTTAAATACGTGAAAGAGCGTAAAGCATTCGGTAAACCGATTGCAGCCTTCCAAAATACTCGTTTTAAATTAGCCGAAATCCGCACAGAACTTGCCGTTACGCAAACGTATGTAGACCGTTGTTTAGAGTTGCATTGCGAGAAAAAACTCAGCATTGATGCGGCCGCTTCGGTGAAACTCTGGGCTACTGAGGCTCAATGTCGCATTGTTGATGAATGTGTACAGTTACACGGTGGTTACGGCTATATGTGGGAATACCCAGTCGCTCGTGCCTATGCCGATTCTCGTGTGCAGCGCATTTACGCAGGCACATCAGAAATTATGAAAGAAATTATTTCTCGTACTATTTAATACAGGGTAAGGATCATGACTGAAGCCTATATTTTTGATGCCGTTCGTACCCCTCGTGGTCGCGGTAAAAAAGACGGTAGTTTGCACAGCGTAACCCCTGTGAATTTAATGTCGGGTTTATTGCGTGAATTACAAAAGCGTAATGATCTCGATACATCGAAATTAGATGATGTTGTTTTGGGGTGCGTCGAGCCGGTAATGGAACAAGGTGCTGATATTGCTCGCACCGCCGTACTGATGGCCGACTACGCGCAAACTGTTGCGGGTACCGTGGTGAGCCGTTTTTGTGCTTCGGGCTTAGAGGCCGTGAACATGGCTGCAGCTAAAGTCAAAGCGGGCGAAGCACAGATGACGATTGGTGGCGGCGTTGAATGTATGTCGCGTATTCCTATGGGATCAGGCGGTGGTGCGTATTACACCGATCCATCGGTAACCAATAAATTATCATTTGTACCACAAGGTATTTCCGCTGATTTAATTGCCACTATGCACGGTTTTTCGCGCGCCGATGTGGATGCCTATGCAGTAGAGTCACAGCGTCGTGCTAAGCACGCTTGGGATAACGGATTTTTCGCTAAATCAGTTGTACCAGTAAAAGATCAGCTTGGTTTTACCTTATTGGATCGTGATGAACATATGCGTCCAGGAGCTACGGTCGAGGGTTTAGGTAAACTAAATGCATCGTTTGAAATGCATGGGGGACTAGGTTTCGACGCGATTGCGCAACAGGTTTATCCACAGGTTGAGCGCATTAATCACGTTCATCATGCCGGTAACTCATCGGGTATTGTTGACGGTGCTTCGGCGGTATTAATCGGTACTCGCGAAATGGGTGCTGCGTTAGGTTTAACTCCACGTGCGCGCATTGTTGCAGCGGCTTCGGTTGGTTCTGAACCAACCATTATGTTAACCGGCCCAGCGCCAAGTGCTCGTAAGGCATTAGCCAATGCACGTATGCAGGCTTCGGATATCGACTTGTGGGAATTAAACGAAGCGTTTGCCTCGGTGGTGATGCTGTTTATGAAAGAAATGGGCATCGACCATAGTCGTATCAATGTGAATGGCGGCGCGATTGCGATGGGCCATCCGCTCGGTGCAACAGGTGCCATGATTTTAGGTACAGTGCTGGATGAACTCGAACGCACGAATAAACGCACTGCACTGATTAATTTATGTGTTGGTGGTGGTATGGGTACAGCAACGATTATCGAACGCGTTTAATTCTTTGCTAACGACTGCAAACCATCGACGGGAGAAACGGGATGGCGAATACAATGTTTACTCATGAGATCGACGATCAAGGTATCGTGGTTTTAACATGGAATGATCAAAGCGCGCCGGTGAATTCATTGGCGCAAGCGGCTGTGGCTGGCTTTGCTGAAGTGCTGGAAAGCTTGTTGGTTAACGATGCGGTAAAAGGCATTGTTCTGACATCTGGCAAGAGCGATTTTATTGTTGGGGCCAACCTGCATGAAATTCAAACCATGCCACAAGATCCAGCAACGATTATGGGCTTTATCCGTAAATTGCATGTGTTAATGCGCCGCATGGAAACGGCTGGTAAGCCGGTTGTAGCTGCTTTAAATGGCACAGCACTGGGCGGTGGTATGGAAATCGCGCTGGCCTGCCATCAACGTATCGCAGCAGATAACAGCAAAGCGCGTTTCGGTTTTCCCGAAGTGAATTTGGGTTTACTGCCGGGGGGCGGTGGTACACAACGCTTAGCGCGTTTATTAGGTATTCAAGCAGCGATGCCGTGGTTGTTACAAGCCACGCAAGCTAAGCCTGCTGAAGCCTTAGCTGCCGGTTTGATTCATGCCGTTGTTCCTGCAGATCAGCTGATCAGTGCAGCGAAAGAATGGGCATTAAATAACCCTAAAGCGATACAGCCTTGGGATGATAAAAAATTCCGCTTACCCGGTGGTGAAGTGCAATCGGCTAAAGCCGCACAAGCATTTATGGGTGCGGAGGCAATGTTGCGTAAAAAGACTCAAGGTAATTACCTTGCGCCACAGGCGATTCTGCAAACCTTATTTGAAGGTTGCCAATTGCCGATTGATGCGGCTTTAGAAATTGAAGCGAAATACTTCACTGAATTGCTATTAAGCGATCAGGCGAAAGCTATGATTCGTACTTTCTTTGTTGCATTACAAGATGCCAATAAACTGAAAAATCGTCCAAAAGACGTTGAGAAAAAGCAGTTTAAGAAAGTCGGTATTTTAGGCGCTGGCATGATGGGCGCTGGTATTGCTTACTCATCAACGCTGAGTGGTATGGATGTGGTATTGCTTGATACTAAGCAAGAAGCAGCTGATCGTGGGAAAGCTTACTCTGAAGGCATTTTAAAGAAGCGTGTAACACGCGGAAAAATGACCCAAGAAAAGGCGGATGCACAACTAGGCCGAATTCTCGCAACCACGGATTTTAATGATCTTGCCGGTTGCGACTTAGTGATTGAAGCCGTGTTTGAAGATCGTACGATTAAAGCCGATGTCACGGCTAAGGCAGAAGCTGTTATTGGTAGTGATGCCATTTTCGCCTCAAATACCTCAACCTTGCCGATTACTGGTTTAGCGCAAGCGAGTCAGCGACCTGAGCAATTTATTGGCCTACATTTCTTCTCGCCGGTGGATAAAATGCCGTTGGTCGAAATTATTATGGGCGAGCAAACATCGCAGCATACTTTAGCTTGGGCATTGGATTACGTGCAGCAATTGCGTAAAACCCCAATCGTTGTAAACGACAGTCGTGGCTTTTATACCTCACGAGTCTTCAGTACCTATGTGATGGAAGGCATGGCGTTATTGAAAGAGGGGGTTGCCCCAGCATTGATTGAAAATGCGGGTAAAAAAGCTGGTATGCCGGTTGGCCCATTAGCGCTAAGCGACGAAGTCACTTTAGAGTTAATGAACCGCATTGGTACTCAAACGCGCAAAGATTTGGGCGATGCCTATGTTGCTCATCCTGCCGATGAAGTCGTTAAATATATGGTCGAAGAGGCTGACCGTATTGGTAAACGGACAGGTAAAGGCTTTTATGATTATCCGGCTACCGATGATAAAACAGCGAAAAAAATGCTGTGGAGCGGTTTAGCAGAGCGCTTCCCTCTGGCGGTTACACAGCCTGATGCGGATTATGTGGTAAAGCGTTTACTGCATGTTCAAGCCGTAGAAACTTTACGTTGTGTCTCTGAGGGTGTGATTACTCGTGCCCATGAAGTTGATATCGGTTCTATTTTTGGTTGGGGATTTGCCCCTCATACTGGCGGTACGATTTCATACGTAGAAACAATCATTGGTATGGATCGCTTTATTGCCGAAGCGAATGAGTTAGCGGATGCCGTTGGCGAACGTTATCGCGTACCTGCTAATGTGATTGAGAAAGCGGCAGCAGGTTCGTCGTTCTATTGATCTCGAAGGTTCTGAGTCTGCTAGGATTTCCCTGATTCTAGTGGATGATGAAACAAAGCCCAGTATTTTGGTACTGGGCTTTTTTCGTTTCTAGCGGTCTAGCGCGTGATGCTTAATTCATTTTGATATCAGCAGCTAAGTCAGCAACACCAGCTTCTTTTAGCAGCGAATCGACTAGCGGAGCCATAGCACGATGCTTCAGTGCGCTATCAACCAGAGCTTCAGGCAAGCTTTGACTACCTTCGGCGTTGGCGTTCAAAATGCCTGTGCTGCCTCTCTCACCAAAGCCAGTCATACCATCAATAGAAATGATTTTCATACCATCAATGTTTTCTAGCGGTTTAACGCTTTCACGAATAATCATTGGTAAATGTTCGTGCAGACTCAGTACGCGTTTAAGCGCAATTTGAGCTTCGCTTAGGCTATTTAATGCTTCGTTCATCAATTGCTGACCTTCAGCATCAACCTTGTATTTTTCGCGATCTGCTTCAACGCGTGCGCGAATGGCATCGGCTTCAGCATGAGCCTGCATGCGTAGAGCTTCGGCTTTATCTTCAGCCGCCATTTTTTCGGCTTCAGCCGATACACGTACACTGGTTGCTTGGCGTTCTGCTTCTTTACGCGCTTCAATCAACTCAATTTCTTTTTCACGCTCAGCAATTTCAACTTGCTTAGCCGTGGTTACTTTTTCTTCGGCACGCACGGCTTCAGAGCGAGCAACGTTTGCCTCTTGATCGGCTAGTGATTGCTCTTTTGATTTTTGTGCAACAGCAATCGCACGTTCTTGTTCGGCAATTTCTAGTGATTTTTGCTTTTCAATTTCGCGTTCGGCCAACATACGTTCGCGTTCGATTTCTTGTTCGCGCAGGCGGCGTTCTTTTTCAATTTCTAGTAGGCGTGTTGACTGCTCAGCGGCAATGCGTGATACATCGACTTCACGCTTAGCTTCAATTTCAGCCTGCATCGCCGTACGTTCTTTATCGGCTTTTTCTTTAGCGATATCGGCTTGTTGTTGGGCTTCGCGGTTTTCAACTTCGCGCTCTTGTTCCATTTTGGCGTAGCGCATTTCACGTTCAATATCTAACCGTTGACGTTCGGCATCAAGGTTTTTCATCTCAATAAGAACGCGTGTTTCTTGTTCGACATCATTCACTTCTTTACGACGTGCTTCAATGGAGCGCGTCATACGTGCCAGACCTTCAGCATCGAAGACGTTATCTTGTTGGAAGAACTGACGCGGGGTTTGATCTAAACCGGTTAACGAAACGGATTCTAATTCCAAACCGTTTTTCAATAAGTCTTCACTCACCACTTGCTGAACTTTTTGTACAAACTGACTGCGCTGTTCGTGTAATTCTGCCATTTCCATTTCGGCGGCAACTGAACGCAGCGCATCAACAAACTTACCTTCGATCATGTCTTTTAACGCTTCAGGATCGAGAGTGCGCGTGCCTAAGGTTTGTGCAGCGTTGGCGATGGCATCATTTTCGGGTTTAACACGCAGATAAAATTCAGCCAGTACGTCAACTCGCATGCGGTCTTTAGTGATCAGCGCTTGATGTTCTTTACGTGAAACCGCTAGGCGTAGGGTGTTCATGTTAACTGGGATTATTTCGTGCAATACCGGCAGCACCATGGCCCCACCGTTCATAATGATTTTTTGTCCGCCCATACCGGTACGCACAAAAGAACGTTCTTTTGAGGCGCGGGTATATAGCCGCGCGAAGATCAGGCCGACGACCATCAATGCGATAAATAGCATCGCAGCGAAGAATAAAATTGCAGGTAAATTGTTCATCAGGACTCCATATCCTTAATTTATAGAAATTTTTTAGTTTATTTTAAATTCGGATTAGTTGGGGCAATGACACTAAAGATAGCGCCACGCTCTTCAACGAGTAAAACTTTATCGCCTTGCTTAAAAATATTATCGTCGATTGGCTCTACCATCACGTAATGGCTAGTACCAAAGCGATCGCTAAAGCGTGCTTCTGCCGCAGAGCCAAGACGAGCTTCGCCGACGGTGATGACAGCGATATGACCGACAAAACTGTTGGATGAAATCGACTCAGTTTCATCTTTAAATACCACCTTAGCCAAAATGCCTGTGCTGGTTCTTAGCACAGGTAAAGATCCCATAAAGGCGAGTGGCGCAGCGATAATAGCGGGTAGGGTAAATCCAAGCGTATTATCGAGGGCTAATTGTAGTGCCAGGCCAATAAGACTAAACGCTGCTAAAAATACCACCAATAAAATCAGCATAGGTACTTGGCCAAAGCGTATCCAGCCAAGTAGGTTACTTAAAGCGCCGCCGCTCGATCCGCTGCCATCCATATCAGCATCAATATCAATATCGGGTAGCAGGCTATCCAGCGCTTGTGACATTCCCAAGCCAATTAAGGTTAATGCTCCTTCCATTACCGCAATAATCAGCATTAACATGAGTGCAATGCTGAATGGCATATTGTTATCGGCGAACAAAAATTCCATCTAAGGTTTTACCTCAGATTTCGCTTTCGCTAAGCGCTCTTGAATGCGATTGTTGCGCGCTAGTGTTTCTAGTTCAGCCAGTTTTGCTGCGTCGGCATTGGAGCTAACACCCGGCGCACCGGCGTTATTCATAATGCGATTAAATGCACTGGTTGCATTCTCGACTTTATCAGCCGCATTAGATGTTGGTGCACCATTGCTGTCAGTGCCCGATTGAGCGCTGTGTTTGGCTGCTTTAACGTATTCATCCACCATGCTTTGCATTTCACGTTTCTTGGCTTGCAGCGCTTGAATGTATGAATTGAGTTCAATGATCTCAGCGTCGGCATCGGCAATGGATTTTTCGACCACAGGAATCATGGCTTCAATATCCATTTGGCGCGCGATTGCTGCTTCAGCTAAGTCATCGCGGCCAGCGTTTATGGCAACGTCGATTTGATCTTGTAGCTCAGCATGCTTGGCGTTGTCGTTATTTAAACCCTTGGTGCTTAAATAGCGTGCGGCTTCGACTTTTCCAAGTTGTTGGCGCACATCCGACATTGCGTCATCGATCTCACGGATGGTTTGTTCCATCACCATTTGTGGCGCAACATTTTCTAATGAATCGACCAAGGTATTTGCTGATGCTGAAATCAGGCGGCCAATACGAGTGATATATCCTTCAGCCATGACTTACTCCTTTCTTATTGGTGTTTGCAATTGTGCAATCAGATGCCGAATACGCTCGGCACGTGGGGTAATATTTTCAGCGTTAGCCAGTTGTGCAGTTTGTGATTGCAAGAAGCTGGGTAATAAGCGCGCTAGTAAATTTTCGCTCACGGGCAGTAAGCGTTGTTCCAGTTGTGACACAAACTGATCATTCTTCTCGGTTGCTTGCACCGCAGCCGCGGCTTCGTCGATGAAATCTAAAATACCATCAACGATGTCGCTACGGGTGTCTGGGATGTCTTTGCTCAGAGCGCGATAGGGTGCAACAGCATCACTGGCGCATAGATAGGCACGGGTGAAAGACTGAGTGCCTATCTGCTCGCGCGTCATACGAATCAGCTCACGAACCTTCTCGCTTTGCGTGACGGCCCCGTTCTGTTCGATGTGCATCAGATAGTCGTAGTCTTCTGCTGAAAGTCGTACGCTAATGGATTGTGACTTGTTGAGCATGCTCGTTCTCCGTGTCTGAATACAAATGTATACAGCGATTTAAGCAGGGTCAACAATTTTGTTGCAGGTAATAAAAAAGCGCTCAATGGTGAGCGCTTTTGTGGTGCAAGTAGGGCTTAGAGTATCAAGCGGTTTGTGCCTCGGTCTTGCTGCCTACTTTGTTTTCTTGCGGGTTAGAGTATTGCAGTTCTTTTGCATTCAGGCGGCTGAATTTAAGCGAAGCAAAGTCTTTAAAGAAGTTTTGGTTTAACTTCCACGGGCCTTTGGTGCCTTGTTGCGGTAATTGATCCTTCACTCGGGCAATGTAACCCGAACTCATGTCGATAAAAGATAACCGTCCAATCGTGCTGTCAGTATTGACGGGAACAACCTGTTTTTTGCCTGTTTTATCCATATGTTTGAGCAAGCGGCAAACCCAATCACCAATGAGATCGGATTTTAATGTCCACGACGAGTTGGTGTAGCCAAATACCATGGCCATATTAGGGATGCCTTCGAACAGCACGCCGCGATAACTCATTTTATCGGTGAAGTTAAAATCTTTGTTATCGAGGGTTAACTTAATACCGCCAAACATTTTTACGTTCAAACCCGTCGCGGTGATAATAATATCGGCTGCTAATTCTTTGCCAGATTTCAGTAAAATCCCATTTTCGGTAAAATGATCAATGTTATCTGTGACGACATCGGCTTTACCTTTGCTAATAGATTTATACAAATCTCCGCCAGGTACAGCACATAAACGTTGATCCCAAGGAGCATATTTTGGGGTAAAATGGCTCATGTCGAAATCTTCAGGCAACATCTTTTTATTGAAGCCGTAGATGAATTTTCGAGCACGCTCAGGGAAGCGCTTGCAATAATTAAAGAAAGCCATTGAAAGCAATACGTTGCGGCTGCGAATAATGCTATATACCCAAGTTTCTGGCAGGTATTTGCGCAAGCTGACAGCAAAGTTATCTTCTGCAGGTACTGGCAAAATATAGCTAGGTGAACGTTGTAGCATAGTGATTTTTTCTACAGCGCGCGCCATTGATGGAATCAATGTAACAGCGGTTGCACCGCTACCAATGACGACCACTTTTTTGCCAGCGTAGTCTAGATTTTCTGGCCAATGTTGTGGATGAATAACTTGGCCTTTAAAGTCGTCGCGTCCGGCGAATTCAGGTGTAAATCCTTTTTCATAATCATAGTAACCAGTACAGCTAACGACGAACCCTGCACTGTATTGACGACATTCACCGGTATTGGATATTTCCACATCGACGACCCAACGCGCGGTGTTGCTGTCCCAGTTTACCTTTTTAACGGAATGACTATAACGTACATGGGAAGTCACGTTGTTTTCTTCAGCGGCTTCACGAATGTAGTTGCAGATATCGCCTCCGGCGGCAATACCCTTGCTCGAGGTCCAAGGCTTAAAGTTATAGCCCAAGGTAAACATATCAGAATCAGAGCGAATACCAGGATAGCGGAATAAATCCCAAGTGCCGCCGATGGCATCGCGGCCTTCTAATATTGCGTAAGTTTTATTCGGACACTTTTGACTAAGGTGGCAAGCGGTACCAATACCAGACAAACCTGCACCTATGATCAATACATCGAAGTGTTCAATAGACATGGGGAAATCCTCAATAAACAAACAACATCAGCCTTACAGATCTGGAGTAGGGACTGGGCTGAAATAGTTTAAGCCGTTACGTTTTGTTCTGTTTGGCTTAATAAGTCTTAATGTGAACTATCCCGTTCTGTGCGCTTTTTGAACAGGTCATCGAGGGACAAACTGCTTTTGCGTTGGCCTAAAACTACCTTATTTGAGTTTTTCATGGCCGAATATGTATATTTCTGGCCGTGAAAGTTAATGTGCCTTGTATTGCCATAATTTGCCCCCAAATAAAGACTTACATTGGCGTTCCCCTTTCATCGGCGACCCGTGACTCCATTGAGTTAATTAGGAGGCCTTGTGCCACTTCTCTTTATATTTATTATCGTTCCTCTTGCCGAGCTGGCCGTGTTAATCAAGGTTGGTAGTTATATTGGCATTTTATGGACCTTCGCACTTATCCTGCTAACGGCGACGATTGGCGTCAGTATTCTGCGCGTGCAAGGGCTATCTACCCTGATGCGAGCTAGTCAAAAATTGCAGGACGGAGGCTTGCCGGCAAAAGAGTTAGCCGAAGGGTTTTTATTAGCTTTGGCTGGTGCCTTGCTGTTGACCCCAGGTTTGATTACTGATGCTTGCGGCTTTATGTTGCTAGTGCCGACATTGCGTGGTCGTCTTGCTGGCTCTGTGTTGAAACGTTTTAAACCGACTATGACCATGGGCAGCATGAATGGCGGCAGTCCATTTGAGCGCCCGATCAATCCTGCGGATCCTCATGTTCACCGCGATCAAGGTGGTCACGACATTATCGATGGCGAGTACCGCCGCGAAGACTAAATAAAGCAATTTTTTTATGCTTAAGGTGTTGAAATCAGATTCGGCACCCCAATAAAGACATCACACAGTTTGAAGCAAGGCTCAATGTCGGAATTATCCCCTTGATACTTGCTTCTATCATCAGCAAAAACATGCTTTTACATTGGAGAGACCTTCAAATGAAAATCCGTCCTTTACACGATCGCGTCGTGGTTCGTCGCAAGGAAGAAGAGCAAACTACTGCTGGCGGTATCCTGTTACCAGGTGCTGCGGCTGAAAAGCCTAATCAGGGTGAAGTGGTTGCTGTCGGTACTGGCCGCGTTTTGACGAATGGCGATGTGCAAGCACTCGCTGTGAAAGTGGGTGACACCGTTGTATTCGGTAAGTACTCAGGTTCGAACACCATCAAGATTAGTGGTGAAGAATTGTTGATTCTTAACGAGAGCGACATCTACGGCGTAATCGAAGCGTAATTTTCATCAGCTTTGATTCATTCATCTAACTTAATTCTGAAGGAACATTTTTCATGGCAGCTAAAGAAGTAAAATTCGGTAATGAAGCACGCTCAGCAATGCTGAACGGTGTGAACATTCTTGCTAACGCAGTAAAAGTAACCTTAGGCCCTAAAGGTCGTAACGTTGTTCTAGATAAATCATTTGGTTCACCAACCATCACTAAAGATGGTGTATCGGTAGCGCGTGAAATCGAACTGGAAGACAAGTTCGAAAATATGGGCGCACAAATGGTTAAGGAAGTTGCTTCTCAAGCAAACGATCAAGCCGGTGACGGTACCACGACTGCAACTGTATTGGCTCAAGCCATTGTTAACGAAGGCCTGAAGTCAGTTGCTGCGGGCATGAACCCAATGGATCTGAAGCGCGGTATTGATAAAGCGACTGCCGCGGTTGTGGAAGCATTGAAAGCACAAGCTCAACCTTGTACTGATTCAAAAGCGATTGCTCAAGTAGGTACTATCTCTGCTAACTCAGACGAAACTGTGGGTCAGATGATTGCTGAAGCGATGGCTAAAGTAGGCACTGAAGGCGTTATTACGGTTGAAGAAGGTAAAGGCTTAAACGACGAGTTAGAAGTTGTTGAAGGCATGCAGTTCGACCGTGGTTTCTTGTCTCCTTACTTCATTAACAACCAAGAAAAAATGGTTGCTGAGTTAGAAAACCCAGTAATTCTATTGGTTGATAAAAAGATTGATAACCTACAAGAACTGATTCCAGTATTGGAGGCCGTTGCTAAGTCAGGCCGTCCTTTATTGATCGTTGCTGAAGATGTTGAAGGCCAAGCCTTGGCAACTTTGGTTGTTAACAACCTGCGTGGCACATTCAAAGTAGCAGCGGTTAAAGCACCGGGATTCGGTGATCGTCGTAAAGCCATGCTGCAAGATATCGCGGTACTAACACGCGGTCAGGTTATTTCTGAAGAAGTGGGTATGTCTTTAGAAACGACCACTATCGATATGCTGGGTACGGCTAAGAAAGTGGTTATCAGTAAAGAAAACACAGTCATCGTTGACGGTGCTGGTACTGAGCAAGACGTTAAAGGTCGTGTTGAGCAGATCCGTGCAGAAATGGAAGCATCGACGTCTGATTACGATAAAGAAAAACTGCAAGAGCGTGTAGCTAAGCTTGCTGGCGGCGTTGCCGTTATCAAAGTGGGTGCCGGTTCTGAAGTTGAAATGAAAGAGAAAAAAGACCGTGTTGACGATGCATTGAATGCGACTCGCGCAGCGGTTGAAGAAGGCGTTGTGGCGGGTGGTGGTGTTGCTCTTGTGCGCGCCTTAACTCAAGTACAAGTGGTTGGCGATAACGAAGATCAAAATGTAGGTATTGCTTTGGCATTGCGTGCGATGGAAGCACCGATTCGTCAAATCGCAGCAAACGCGGGCGCGGAAGGTTCTGTTGTTGTTGATAAAGTGAAGGCAGGTTCAGGTGCTTTCGGCTTCAACGCAGCAACAGGGGAATACGGCGACATGATCGAGATGGGTATTCTTGATCCTGCGAAAGTAACTCGTACCTCTCTGCAAGCAGCAGCATCTATTGCTGGCTTGATGATCACCACCGAAGCGATGGTTTCTGAGATTCCAAAAGACAGCGGTGCTGGTGATATGGGCGGCATGGGTGGTATGGGCGGAATGGGTGGTATGGGCGGCATGATGTAATGCCTCCTGCCTGAGTATGTAGAATGCTCAGGCAACCCTGTTAGCTAATACGGAAAAAACATGGCTGCTTAACCGCGCAGCGTGTAAAACCGGCCTCACAAGGGCCGGTTTTTTTATGGCTTTATTCAAATTGCCATTCTGTATAAGGCACATAAATATTTTTCATCACATCAGCATACTCAGGTGAAGCCATAATAGTTGCTTGAGCTTCAGTGATCATTTGATCCGTTTTATTGCCTTGCCCACCGAGCGGCAGAATTGCATGAACATCGTAGGTACGATAGAGCTGTCTGTGAATATTGGTTAGATGCAGTTCTTTCAAAACAACATCGGTTACTTCTCCAGAAAAAATATAGCCATCGATACGTCCACTATTTAATTTTTTAAGTGCCCCATCAACTGAAAAAATGCCTTCTACGGGAAAATTAAAAAGGTCCGTATGGGCAGCATCCGTTGCTATGTTGTAGGCCGATAAATTATCAATATCAATCGGTCTATCTTTGCGCGTATAAAGAACGAAATTAACTTGAGTGATCACAGCTGTGGAGTAATCAAATCCTAACTCAGAATTGCTTTTATAAGGGTTTTTGATTAAAGGAAAATGAAAGTCCGCTTGTTTGCTAATGACATTCAATATTGAACGCTTAAACGGATAATATTCAACGCTAATGTCGTTACTGAGTACTTCTCCCCATAAATATACTAGACCGAGAAATTCATTCGGTTTATCTCTGGTATCGAGCATTATATCTGGCAGGCTGGCTTTAAAAGAGTCGGCATGTAGCGAAGTTAAAGATGTACAGAAAAAGCCAAAGCTTAGAATGATGAGTATTTTACTCAAAGACGGCATAGAGACCTCAATTAATACAACTACACGAGTAGTTAACTAGGACGCACGCAATGGACTTCCAGTCGCGCTACGGTCTCTTCAGACGGTCCACTTTTTTAGCCATTCAGGCTCTTATTTACAAGCTTGAAGATAGCCAGCGGGGGGATTAAAAGCAAGTTTTGACCCAGTTTCTGTATGTTTTTTACACAAAGCTGTAAGAGATCTTTGTTTTATATGTATTAAAAAGGCCGCATAAGCGGCCTTTTATAGCAAAATTGTAGTTATGCCTTTAGCAAGGTTAGGGCTGTGGCAGGAATCTGATCTTGAATATAGGCCATGGCCAACATCTGTAAAAAGTAGCTGCGATCCACTTGTAATGGGTTCACTTCATTTAAGGTGATGCCGTTATCTATATATAGCTCTTGCAGCTTAGTGACGTAATCGTTACCAGGCTCCATAACGAGAGCGGCAGCACCGACATCCGGTTTAACCTTATCGGCAAGCTCTGATGGTAAGTTAATGGCGAACACGACAGGCGTTTCATCTTTTTGAAAATAGATATTACGCGCGCGAGTCTTCTGTTCTGCCCAGTAATAGGCTAGTTCTTTGCTTTGCGTAATAAACACAGGATCTTTGCTTTCAAACTGACGACCACCTATGGTTCCCAGTGTTTGTTGGGTGCGATTTAAAAACTCGCTATCGCCACCACCGATTAATCCATCGGCAACAATGGCATCAACCAGCCCAGATGCCGTCCCGTGATACCAGATACCATCGCTAGCGATACCATTAACGCTTAATTTCGCGCTGATGTCGGATAAATAGTCAGGTGTATGCTTTTCTGTCATGGGTAAATTTCCGCTATCTGTGGCCATTACTGAGATGGCATTTACAATAGACGCTATTGTACCAGAAAGGTTTTAGCCTTTCCGCTGTAGGCGACGACTGAAAAGTGCGTAGGTAGCGAGATAGAGAATTGAGCAGAGCAAACCAATGGTCGTGCCCAACGCCACCCCGACCGTTGAATAGGTATAGCCGATGGTCAGTACGTAAATTACCAAAGCACCCATTCCATCGGGGTAATGGCGAATTGTGCTAGCTAGCATAGGCGCACCAAAACTGATGTGCAAAATCAGCATTAGGGGAAAGAAGCTGATCGGAAAGGCAGCCAATAAGCCGGCCTGTGTAGGGCTGAGTAAGCTCGCTAAACCAGTAACTAGTAATACCGCCGCGGTTGCAACGGCCGCACGAAACAATAGGGTAAACCAAGGTTTTAGCCATACCCCTTGTCTTGGTTTAACAATTGATGCCGCAGGAATTTGCTTAAACCATAGGCGAAACAGAATAATTGCTGCAACGACTGCGGCTAAATTGACTTCACGTTCACTTGGAAGAAATTGCAGCACCCAAGCACTGACGATAAAAGCGCCTAAGCTCACAACCAGTACAAGAGGTAGATATTTAACACTTGGAAAGCGTGTCATTGTCCACCAATAAGCGCCAGCCAAGCATAAAGATGATGTTAATCCACCTAAGCTGTGAATAGATGCAATGGCAGCAAAATCAGCGCCTTGCTCCATGCCAATAAAATACAGGGATATGGCACTGCCTAATGGAAAACCAGACATTAGTCCCGCCAACTTAGGCCCGCTGCGGCTAGCAATCCAACTTAATAGCAATACCGTTGAAAACGTAACCAGTATTTTGGCGGTTAATAACACTAGATGCCCTCTTAATATCAACAACAAAGTAACAGCGGTGATGGTATATCAGAAGGATCTCAGGCCTGTAATACCAATTTAGAAAAACGCTGAATTAATCAGGGGGTGCCTAGGTTATAGTTGTACTTTGTTCCTCACTTAGTATTTATTGTTGTTATGTCGGTGAAAAAATTATTAGTTGTAGGATACGTTTGGCCGGAGCCCAACTCCTCTGCAGCGGGTAGTCGCATGCTGCAGCTTATTGCCTGCTTTCAAAGCGCAGGCTATCAAGTTACTTATGCATCTGCGGCAGATATCAGCCCACATGCTATCGACTTAGCGTCGATTAATGTCTGCCAGAAAAGCATTGTTTTAAATTGCAGTTCGTTCGATCAGTGGGTGGCAGAAGTGCAACCAGATGTCGTGCTTTATGATCGTTTTATGATGGAAGAGCAGTTTGGTTGGCGTGTCAGTAGGGCATGCCCGCATGCCCTTCAAGTTCTCGATATGGAGGATGTCCATTGTCTGCGTCATGCTCGCCATGAAGCCGTTAAACAGGGAGAAATTTTTGACGGTGTTGCTGCACCTATGTCCGACATTGCGCTGCGCGAGGTTGCCTCCATATTGCGTTGCGATATCACACTGGTTATTTCTGAGTACGAGATGGAATGGTTGCAGAGCACCTTTGCCATTCCTGCTCAACTCTTGCACTACTCACCCTTTATGATCGAACACGTCGTGCCAGAGCTGCAGCCTAGCTTTGAGCAACGCCAGCACTTTATCGCAATTGGTAACTTTCGCCATGCGCCCAACTGGGACGCGGTATTGCAGTTAAAGCAATGTTGGCCCGCTATTCGCGCTCAGTTACCTCAAGTTGAGCTGCATATTTACGGAGCTTATCCACCCCCAAAAGCCACGCAATTACATAATACAAAACAAGGCTTTGTGGTGAAGGGGTGGTGTGATGATGCCTTTGACGTCATAAAGCACGCCCGAGTGATGCTAGCTCCCTTGCGTTTCGGAGCAGGTTTAAAAGGTAAATTATTGGACGCGGCTCAGTGTCAAACTCCCGCAATTACTAGCTCTATCGGTGCTGAAGGCATGTATGGTGACCTTGATGCTATGGCTAAAATTTGCGACACCGAGTCTGAGTTTATCGCCCAGGCAGTATCTTTGTATCAATCTAAGCCACAGTGGCAGTTGTTGAGTGAAGCCGGTGCTCAGCTCATACCCAAGCGCTTTTCGATGGATTATCATTGTCCGCTGTTGATAGAGCTCATAACTAGAGTGCAGCAACAATTAGAACAACACCGTCGTACAAATTTTTACGGCGCCATGCTACGGCATCACAGCATGAGGAGTACCCAATATATGGGCCAGTGGATTGAAGTGAAAAATCGACTCCAAGAATATTGCAAATAGAATGAAAACGTCGCAAAAAGCACTGGTTGGCTTATCGGTCAGTGGTCTTGTCACATTAGCACCATTCTTGTTGATGGTATTATCTTACGCTATGGCGGATATTGCCGGTTGCGAGCTTGCTGCCATCGGTGTTTCGCCTTGCAAGGTTGCCGGTGTTGAAGTGGGCGAGCTACTTTATAGCGTTTCAGTTATGGGTTGGCTTTTTTTAGTTATCTTGCCGATCGGCACGTTACTCATCCCTTTGTGTCTCTTATGGTGGTTATTTGCCAATCGTAAGGAACGCATTCCCGAGCCCCGCGGTCGAAGTCACTTCTAGGCCCTTTGAGGGGCGCTGCTATTATTTGACAGGTGTAATTGCGCCAGCTTAGAATCCTTACGGCTGGCTAGTAATTGAGCGGAATATTAGACGATAAAAGTTTTACCTAATGTTCTCGAGTGTTTCAGACTGTCCAAACCTGCCACCGGAGCGGCGGATTTTCCATAAAACACCTGCCGTTATGATGTTGAACGCGCTATGGTAGCGCCCGAAAACAAGAAAAATAGGAATCACCCCAATGAAGCGATTAATCACTACCGCTGCATGCGCTATTGCTACTTGTGTAGCAGCTATGACGCACGCGGCTCCTTTAAGCGAAGCTAAACGAGCGGAGCTAAGTGCCCACGCGATGGATCAATCGCTACCCATTGAAGAGCGGGTTGCGACGATCAAAAAACTGTATCCAGACATGCTTAATGCGGATGGCACAACGCCAACTCGCACCATTTGTGTATGGGATATTGTTGGTAAAACTGGCCCAATTTATAACGCCGCAGTTGATCAGCAAGCGCGTATGTTGGGCTGGGGTGTTGATGTTAAGCTTGAGGCTTACACCAGTGAGAGCGTATTAGCGGAAGACTTAAAAGCAGGTCAGTGCGATGCCGCTTTGTTTACCGGTTTACGTGCACGTTTATTTAATAAATTTACTGGCACTATCGACTCTATCGGTGCTGTGCCAAGTAGCGCGCACATGAAGTTATTGATGCGTGTGCTTACCGATCCTAAAAACGCCGATCGCATGGTGGATGGTCAATACGTTGTTATGGGTTACGCGCCGCTAGGAGCCGCCTATATTTTCGTAAATGATCGCGCTATTAATACCTTAGCTAAAGCCGCTGGTAAGCGTGTTGCGGTGATGGATTACGATCTTGTACAAGCAGAAATGGTTCAGCAAATTGGCGCTAACCCAGTACCAACTAGCATGATTAGTGCTGGTGGCAAGTTCAACAACAACAACGTCGATGTATTGCCTGCACCACTTGTGGCTTACAACATCATGGAATTGTACAAAGGTATTGGTGATACCGGCGGTATCGTTAACTATCCTTTCTCGCAGCTCACATTGCAGCTGATTGGTCGTGCTGAGCGTTTCCCTAACGAGTTGGCGCAACTGGTGCGTGAAGACTTCTTAAAACGTTATGACGATCTAGAGCAGATAGTTAATCAGCAGATTGGTGATATTCCAGAGAGCGCGTTCATTGAAATCTCAGATGATGATAAAGCGGAATACCAAGTCATGATGCAAGAAGCTCGCATTCAATTACGTGATCGTGGTTACTACGACCCGTATATGCTGACTTTGCAACGTAAAGTACGTTGTAAGTTCGAGCCTGCACACTTTGAATGCGCTAACCCAGTCGAATAAACCGCAGCATTCTCTTACAATAGACATTCGGCGGCCTGATGCACAGGTCGCGCTGAATCTACAGGTTTAACGGATGTCTGATTCCCCTCGGGAGCCTAGTGCTACCCGCAAGCAAGACCCACTCCACGGCGTGACCTTGGAGACTCTACTTGAACATCTCAGTGACACTTTGGGTTGGGATGTTTTGGCGTCTCTTGTACGTATCAATTGTTTCCACTCTGATCCTAGTGTGAAGTCCAGCCTAAAATTTTTACGCAAAACACCTTGGGCAAGAACCCTAGTTGAGCAGATTTATATCGGCGCACAGGCTGGCGAGGATGTAGAGCAAATTCGTCATCGCTTACGCCTACTCGCGAATGGCGGTGAGCCGGTACGGACAGTGAAGGCCGCGACCACGAATAACGGGCCAGTCCCAAAAGAGCGTAGTAAAAAAGCGCCTAAAGAGGGTAAAGCCAAAGCAGCAAGAACGCCGTCAGCTAAACCCGCGAACGAATCTGAGCGAACGGCTGAGCAGGGGAGTATGGCCGCTAATATTACGCGCCAGCCCGTTCCTACCCCTGAGAGTGCTACTCAATCTACACCGGTACAGCAACCAAGTACCATTGATCCTTGGGCAAAGCATCGTTAGATAATTTTGTAAAAACATTCGAACCAAGGAGATGCTGTGATTCACCGGTTACCAATATGGATTATTCTTGGCAGCGTTTTATTAGCGTTAAACGCCGGTTTTATTAATAGCGTCGCCTTACTCAGTTTTGCAAATAATGCGGTGTCGCATGTGACAGGGACGGCGACTATTGCCGCAGACGCTTTGGTGAGAGGTCATTGGCAAACCTTGGCCAATACCGGGTTGATCGTCATCTGCTTTTTACTTGGTGCTATTATCAGCGGTGCGATTGTCGGTAACGAAGCTTTGCGTATGGGGCGTCGTTATGGGGTTGCGCTGTTATTAGAGTCGATTCTTTTAGCGCTTGCTTGGTACGGCTTTCGCCAAGGCGCGTTTTATGCCGAATTATGTGCCTCTGCAGCCTGTGGTTTGCAGAATGCTATGGTCGCCACTTACAGTGGGTCAGTTATTCGTACAACCCATTTAACCGGAATAGTATCGGACATTGGCTCTACCTTAGGTAATTTTTTTGCCGGTCGTGGCTTATTAAAAACCCAGTTGAAATTGCAGAGTGCGATCTTATTTGCATTCTTAGGTGGCGCAGCTGTCGGCTCCGTTGTGTTTCAATACTGGCATTATCACGCTGTTTTATTATCGTCACTTTGGGTCTTGTTTGTCGCAGGCGTGTACGTTATCTACAGCCAAAAAAATCGATATTCAGCTCAATAACTTACGTTTTGAAGAGTCTGCTCCAAAGCTGTGTAGACAAGCCGTGCAGGATAATACTCATGAATATTGTGACTACTGTAGTGGCAAAAAGCTGCGGGTAGTGATCTATTTTATCGGCAAAACCCAGTTCATCGACGGCCAGTAATAAATATAAAATACTGGCAATACCGCGCGGTCCAAACCAAGCTAAAAAGCTTTGTTGTTTGAAGCTTAAACCTGAACCTAAAAGGCTAATAAATACCGGAATCATGCGAATAATTGTGAGGCTCAGTAAGGCATAAATGACCGTGTAGCCATCAATTAAGGGTAAGGCCTCGGGGATATAAATAAGGCCGAATAAAAAGAACATCAGCAGGCTGAGTAGTTGGCCTTCAGCGGCGCCAAATTCCTTGAGACGTTGAATCACAATCGTGCGGTGTGATTGTAGAAATAACCCCGCCATAAAGGCAGAAATAAAACCATTACCTCCAATAGCTTCGCTCACGGTATAAGCGAGTACTGCAAGAGAGAGAGACGATAGTCGCTGGTAAACCGGTGACATTAAGCTGCTTTCTGATGCGGTTTGTACCAAATAACCGCCTAGTCGACCCACGGCAATGCCAACCACCGTTCCTAGTAGTACTTGCTGCAGAAAGAAACCAAGCCATTGCCAATGGTCAAATTCGATCATAGAGCCCGCGGAAATTAACGCTAATACAAGTAATAAAACTGGTAGCGCCAAGCCATCGTTTAAGCCACTTTCAACCGATACCGAATGACGTAATGATTCATCGATTTCTTTATGATCAAAAATAGATTGAGCAAGGGCGGCGTCGGTGGGAGTCAGAATAACCGCGAGTAACGCTGCAGAAAGCCAGCTAATGCCGAGTAATGTATGGGCAACCCAAGTACCAGCAATAATGGTTAAAGGTAGGCCGATTGCGAGTAAGCGAATCGGTAGAATCTCGAACTGCACTAAGTGTTTGCGTTCAATCTGACTTGCGTCGGTGAAAAGAATCAAGATCAGGGTGAATTCGGCAATGGTTTTTAGGCCTTGAGCGCTAACGTCATGCTCAGATAAATTGAGTAATAAAGGACTGATTAAAACGCCTAAGCCAGTGAACAGCATGGGCGCAGTGAGAGCCACTTGCTCTATGCGGCGCGATACCAGACCAAACACAAAAACTGCAACAGCAATAATGAGTGCGAGAGGTTCTTCTAGCATTTGGGTTTACTCGTCTTGCCACACGACACGTAACGGTTCACCAAAGTCGTCGTAGATCACTTTTTGTTTAGGTACTTTGCGAGGAGGAGCCTTGCGTGCAGGGCGACTGCGCTTGGCTTCTTTGCGTTGATCTATGGCTTTGAGAACATCATCGACAGGCGTGCGTTCTTGGCGTTTATCAAAGCTCATTGAGCGTTCGTGGTAGCGGCCATCGACTAAGCCAGATTCGCCACGGGCGACTTCGCGCACAGCGCCACCCTGTTGTAGAAACTGTTCAATTTCCTCGTTCAATTGATTGCGGACTTCTCGTTTGGTCGTCTTCTTTTTCATAGAGCATCCGGTAAAGAGGTGTACGCACGACCTAGCAAAGGCCGTATAAAATGATCGCCAGTCGCACAGTATACGCTTTGACGCCCAACTCTTCTTGCTTGTTGCAAGGGTATTTTCTAAACCAAGGACTTTTTAGCGCTTCTGATCTGCGTTTTCGCGGCTAAATAATCCGATGTCATAATGCCCAAGTGCCCTTGTTTACTGGACTCTACCGGCTGTTTGCAGTACAGTCCCGCGCCTTCCTCGTGCCAATTTGGTTTTTTCTCCTCTCTGGCATACCCATCTGCGCTAGTCGCACCAGAGAATATTATGTCTGAAATCCAATTTGCCGATTTAGGTTTATCTGAATCGCTGCTGAAAGCCGTTGCCGAACAAGGCTACACCATCCCATCTCCGGTCCAAGCTCAGGCCATACCTGCCGTATTGCAGGGCCGTGACGTTATGGCCGCAGCACAAACAGGTACCGGTAAAACCGCTGGTTTTACACTGCCAATATTACAACGCCTAGATAACGGCAAACGGGTATCGGGTAACCGCATACGTGCCTTAATTCTGACGCCAACGCGCGAATTAGCGGCTCAAATCGACGAAAATATCAAAGCTTACGGTAAATACTTACCGCTACGTTCGGCCGTCGTCTTTGGTGGCGTCAAGATCAATCCACAGATGATTGCTCTGCGCCGTGGTGTTGATATTTTGGTTGCCTGCCCGGGGCGTTTGCTCGACTTGTATCAGCAAAATGCCGTTCGTTTCGACGAAGTTGAGTTCATGGTATTAGATGAAGCTGATCGCATGCTCGACATGGGCTTTATCAACGACATCAAGAAGATTCTCGCCAAAGTACCTGCTAACCGCCAGAACTTAATGTTCTCCGCAACGTTTTCTGCCGAGATTCGCGCTCTAGCAAAAGGCTTAGTGAATAATCCCGTGGAAATCGATGTCAGCCCGCGCAATAGCACTGCACATAATGTTGAACAGTGGTTGGTGCCGGTTGATAAAGGCAGTAAATCGAAAGCCTTGATTGAATTGGTGAGTGCAGGCGATTGGCATCAAGTGTTGGTGTTTACTCGTACTAAGCATGGCGCGAATCGCTTAACTAAACAGCTCGAAGATGCTGGCATTACAGCCGCAGCGATTCACGGCAATAAAAGCCAAGGTGCTCGTACCCGCGCACTGGCAGATTTTAAGAGTAACGAAATTCGTGTGTTAGTGGCGACGGATATTGCCGCACGTGGTTTGGATATCGACCAACTACCGCATGTCGTGAACTATGAACTGCCGAACGTTTCTGCAGATTATGTGCACCGTATTGGTCGTACTGGCCGTGCTGGTGCCAGTGGTGAAGCATTATCCTTGGTGTGTGCAGAAGAATTAGAAGATTTAGAAGGTATTGAAGGTTTAATTGGTCGCACAATAGAACGTCGCGAATTAGAAGGCTTCGCGCCCCAGGCGCCGTTACCTTTGTCGCGCCCTAAAGCACCACGCAAGCCTAAGAAGCCGAAGCAATCCTCTGGGTCGTCATCGGCGCAGGGTGAGCGTAGTAATAGCGCGCCGCGTAATAACTCTGCTCCACGTAATAACAACGCGCCGAAAAAACCAGCGAATGGCAAACCTGCCAATCGTTCTGGCCAGTCGGCGAGCAAAGATGGCGCTGCACCATCTCGCCCGCGCCGCTCGCAGCGCGGACCGCGTCCTAGCTCTGCCAGCTAACTTTTAGATCACTGGCTCCTTCCTCTGAGGGGCCAGTCGACACTCCCTCCTGTTGATATTTCTGCGTTACACTCTCTAATATTTCTAGATCTGTATTTACCGTTTGGTATTTAGCTATGGGATATTATGAAGTCTATAAATTTCTTTAAAAAGCGCTCAAGCACTACCAATATCGACGCTGGTATTCTTAGTGATCAAAAAATCATGGATACGTTCATGTTGTGGTTTGGTGTTATTTTTGCGCTGTTACCTACCCCCGCGATACTGGCCATTCCAAGCGAATTAGAGAAGGGTAATGTACTCATCTTAGCCGTATTAGTATTTCCTTTATTTGGTGGTTTTTTTATTCGTAAGGGTTTTATCGGTCGCAGTACCTATAAACTCATAGGACCAACCCCGATGTTTCTCGATCCAAGTCCAGGGTGTGTCGGTGGGCAAGTCGGCGCTAAGTTTGCTTTAGCGCATGGGCATTGGCTTGAACCGCCTAAAATTCGTTTGTCATGCGTTCACATATATCGCACGGGGAGCGGAAAAAATAGTACAACTCACCATGATGTTGTTTGGCAGGAGTATGTTCGCGGTTGGAATAATCCAAACGAGGGCGCTGGGGATATGCGCTTTGTGTTTGATGTTCCGAGCGAATTACCCGTCAGTGGTCAAGGATACAAAAAACGCGGTCGAGTTGATTGGCAGGTGCATTGTGACGGACAGGTTGTCGTTAAACGCCAAAGTAATTCTGGGAATGCGGTACAAGCTTACGCTAAGGATAAACAAGAGCACGTCGTTAAGTTTGAACGTACTTGGACGATACCGGTGAGCACGGGTACGGTGTTAACAAGTCTTGATATTGCAGCAGAACATTTAGCATCGTCGCGGTTAATGAAACAAAGAGAGGCCGAAGCAACTGCCATTGAAAATATTAAAATAGGTCACCTTGCTGGGGATCTAACGTTGGAAAGTCGTTGGGGGCGACATTTTATTAATGGCTTAGTATTTTTCGTATGCGGTGTGGTATTCGCTATTGCCGGTGGCTTTTTGTTTCGTGAGGCTTTGGCAGGCGAAGCAATGCTCTGGTTAATGGCGCCTATTTTCTTCTTTATCGGTTTGGCGAGTTTAATCTATTCAATATTTTATATTGGACGTGGTTTAGATGTTGCCATTGGTGTCAGTCGGGTTCGTATGGTCAGAACCTTTTTTGGCAAAGCCTTGTATCGACGCGAGGGAGTGCTTACCTCGCCTAGTCAAATAACGTTAAAACTAGGGGTGACATCAACAACGAACACAGGTGTGAAGACGGAATATTACGCCCTCGTGGTAACGGATGGTACTAAAACGATTAAAATTGCTGAGGCAATTCCTGGGCGAGATGCCGCAGAGGCATTACGACAAATTGTGATAGAACATATACAAGCACCGTTAGAGCACGAGTTGCGCTAACTCGAAAGAAAATAGGACTTAGTATTTAAATCCTATTTTGCTAGTCGCGCTTTTAAAAAAATTCGCGCAATGAGTTTGCGTAAGTTTGTTTTAATACCGCTTCTACCGTTATGCCTTTTACCTCTGCAATTTTCTCAGCAATAAATGGTAAATACTTAGGTGCATTTTCGACACCACGATAGGGCATAGGGGTTAAGTAGGGTGAATCCGTTTCGAGCAGTAATTGCTCCAGCGGCGTAGCAGCAACCACCTCTCGTACGTTGTCGGCTTTGTTAAAGGTCACAATACCGTTAATACCTAAGCAAAAACCTAACTCTACCGCGACTTTTGCCAGCTCCATGCCAGAGGTGAAGCTATGCACAACACCTTTGCGTTTCATTTGCGGTGCGTATTCTCGCAAAATCGCCATGGTATCGTCGTCAGCTTCGCGGGTGTGAATTACCACGGGCATTTCGAACTCTACCGCAAGCGCAAGTTGGCGTTTAAATACGGCTTTTTGCACATCGCGGTCACAATGGTCGTAGTAATAATCGAGACCAATTTCACCGACAGCAACCACCTTGTTGTCGCGTAAATTGGCGCGCATAAATACTTCGGTATCGTCGTTAAATTCTGCCGCATCGTGCGGATGCACGCCTAAGGTGGCACTGACATCGTTATTAGCATGAGCTAGCGCCATGGCGGTTGGCATATTGCTGGGCGTAACGCTAATCGTCATAAAGTGTTCTACCCCAATGGCCCGAGCGGCATTCAATATTTCGTCTGAACTACCGTCTTTGAGGTAGTCGAGGTGAAAGTGAGTCTCGATGATGGGCAGTTGGTATTGCGGGATGTCGCGGCGCTTTTTACTCATAACGTCTGTTTGCTGGATAAAATTGGCCATCAGTATAGCGTTTGACACTCAGGTACGGCCAGCAAACGTAAACAATGCTCAAAATTGTCATATTGCGACGTTTTCTCGTAAAGCAGGTTTGAATTCAGCTGCTACACTTCATTCGAATTTGGCGCAGTCATTGACTGTAAATACGCATTCTCGGCATTGTCCGTGATTACGACGCAATCGTTACGCGATGAAGAGAAAGTAATGAGTCAAGGTTTAAACAAATTGATCAAGCATTGGGTAAGGGCACTACGAGAACCAAAACGCCTGACCGCAGTTCAATGGAATGATGTGGAGACTTGTGCAGTGCAGCTTAATGGTGAAGAGGACGACGCCGAGCGCTTGTACAAAGAAATTTGTCGTGAGTGCCATCGTATAGAACAGATGACGGGTATTCATATCAATCCGTCGTAACCGAGAACTTACGGCATAATCTATGGCTAGCAAAAAGCAAAGCCCCACATCCCTGTGAATTCTTACGTTATCTGCAGTTATCCTTGAGCAATATTGGCTTTCGCCGTAATCGCCCCATCAGCCGCGTTGGCTAACTCTTGTCCTTTTAGTACAAAATGACGACTGTAATATTGTTTGTGCTCGTCGTGTTCGTGGAAGTTATGTGGCGTTAAAATGGCCGTTAATACTGGTACTTCGGTTTCTAACTGTACTTGCATTAAGCCAGTGCATACCGCTTGGGCGACGAAATCGTGTCGATAAATACCGCCATCGACTACTAAGCCGCTGCAAGCAATGGCAGCATAGCGCCCTGTCTTGGCTAATAGTTTGGCTTGTAGCGGAATTTCATAGGCGCCAGGCATGGCGACAACGGCGATATTGTCGGCCTTGTATCCGCGACTAACCATCTCGGCAGTAAAGCCTTCAAGACATTTCAGTACGATCTCAGCGTGCCAAGACGCGTGGATAAAGGCAATGCGCTGTTCGGCGCGATTGATTGTGTTCGTTGAGCTCTGATTCATCACTGATCCTAAAAATACTAAGGTGAATCAGGGCGAACGGGCAGGCATTAGCGAAGCCAATGATGGCATCACTAGTGTCTTGCACGCTCTCTCTTATCCGGACTATGACCGTCGGCTCTGGAGTCTCACCAGATCTGCTGACCCCACACCTATAAAATGTGGGCGCTCGCGGGCTTGGAAATTGAGTTTCTTTACCGCCGGTGGGGAATTACACCCCGCCCCGAGAACGATTTCACCGCAGAGTATCGCTGATAATGCGCGGTGAGGGCGGCAATATAGGCAAGTTGAAGGGTTTCGTCAAAGTGCTAACGCGCCTGAAACAGTGTGTTAGCGCAATCTCAATAGCGCTTAGCCGCCGTCGGGGAGTAAATCGTCTTGCATCATTTCAATGGTTTCAGCGATATCTTCAGCTTCTTCATGGAAGTAAGCAATGTGATACATGGCTTCGCCTTCTTGCGCCAAAGGAATGTTTTGTTTACCGATGATGATGCCTTCTTTATTCGCTTTTACGGTATCCAATATCGTACCGAAGGGGTCGCTAATGGTCGCCAATAGGTCATCTTTAACAACCCAGTCGCCTAGTTTTTTGTGGTGATTAACGAAACCGCTGTCGGTGGCGCGTACCCAAGAGCTATGGCGCGCAATAACAGGTTCGATGACATTACGTTTACTGCGACTTTTAGGAATCATACCCAGATGACGCATGACATCGAAGGTGCCACGGACGCCTGCACGAATGCAGAGTTCATCAAAGCGCAACGCTTCACCGGCTTCGTACAATAGAATACGAGTACCCATTTCTGCAGCGCATTGGCGTAGCGAGCCATCGCGTAAGTTGGCATTCAATAACACGGGAACCCCAAAGGCATGGGCCAGTTCGGAGGTTTCTTCATCATCTAGGTTGGCGCGAATTTGCGGTAAGTTGGTACGATGAATCGCGCCGGTATGAAAGTCGATGCCGTAATCACTTTGCTTAACAATTTCTTCTAAAAAGGTATGAGCCAAACGTGCTGCCAGAGAGCCGCGCGGCGAGCCGGGAAAAGAACGGTTAAGGTCGCGTCGATCCGGTAAATAACGGCTTTGGCTTATCACCCCATAAACGTTAACTACCGGTACTGCGATCAGGGTGCCGCGTAAGTTGGTTAAACGTTTGCTATGAATAACACGGTTGATAATTTCGACGCCATTGAGTTCGTCACCGTGAATGGCAGCGCTTAAAAATAGGGTTGGCCCCGGACGTTTGCCGCGTTTTACAAAGACAGGAATGCCAATCGTGGTATCTGTGTACAGTTTGGTGCAAGCCAGCTCTAACTTATGCGTTGTGCCAGGTAAAATCTCAGTACCGGCAATCACTAATGAAGAAGCTGTTGTTGCAGTCATGTTCAACCTTGGCCTTTGGTTCGGGTAGCGTTACGAGCAGATGTGCGCGTGGCGCTTTCTAAAAACTCGAAAACCATACCGGCAACATCTTTTCCGGTGGCTTTTTCAATACCTTCTAAGCCTGGTGACGAGTTTACTTCCATCACTACGGGGCCACTGTTCGAGCGTAAAATATCGACACCACACATATTTAAGCCCATGGCTTTCGCCGCATCAATTGCCGTTTTACGTTCTGCTGGAGATAAGCGGACGATTTCAGCCGTACCGCCACGGTGTAAGTTAGAACGAAACTCACCCTCGGCTCCCTGACGTTTCATTGCTGCAACAACCTTGCCACCAACAACTAGGCAGCGAATGTCCGCGCCACCCGCCTCTTTGATAAACTCTTGTACTAATATGTTCGCGTTTAAACCCATGAAAGCTTCAATAATGCTCTCGGCGGCTTTGCGGGTTTCGGCAAGCACGACCCCAATACCTTGAGTACCTTCTAATAGCTTGATAACCAGCGGAGCGCCGCCGACGTTGTTGATCAAATCTTCGACGTTATCTGGGCGGTGAGCAAAACCTGTACGCGGCAGGCCAATGCCTTTACGTGATAGCAGTTGCAGCGAGCGCAATTTATCGCGGGAGCGGCTGATAGCAACCGATTCGTTGATCGAAAAAGTGTTCATCATCTCAAACTGGCGAACCACGGCAGTGCCATAAAAGGTAACGGACGCGCCAATACGCGGAATAACTGCGTCATACGCGGGCAAGGCTTCACCTTTATAACGCACGGTAGGCTTGTTACTGGTGATGTCCATATAGCAGTGGAGTGTGTCGATAACATCGACTTCATGACCCCTTAACTCTCCGGCCTCTTTCAGGCGGCGGGTTGAATATAGATTAGAGTTACGAGACAAAATTGCGATACGCATAGACACTTCAGAGGTAAAAAAACGAGGCGCTAGTCTGCACTGGGGTGGCCCTATTCTGCAAGGGGAGGCAAGCTAGGCTTGGGTAAATATTTTTTGCTCTTATTCCTATACAATGACCCCTTTCCGCCCGTCAGGACACACAAGCATGGCCAATCGATTTGTACATCTACGCGTACATTCCGAGTATTCACTCTACGACAGTACCATTCGCGTTAAGAAGCTAATTGGTGCTGCGTCGGCTAATGGTATGCCTGCCGTTGCGCTCACCGATCAAGCCAATATGTATGCCTTGGTGAAATTCTATAAAGGTGCTTTGGGTGAGGGTCTAAAGCCTATTTTAGGCGCGGATTTGTGGCTCGAAAATCCAGACGATCGCCATGCGCCTTTTCGAGTAGCAGCCTTGTGCATGAATCCTGATGGGTACCTTAACCTGCGCGAACTGATTTCTCGTGGTTATGCCGAGAACCAGCATTTTGATAAGGCCATGCTAAAACGTGAATGGCTGTTAGAAAGTAATCAAGGTTTGATTTTGCTCAGCGGTGGTCGTGACGGTGATGTCGGTCAGCGTATTATTAAAGGCAAGGTGGCCGAAGCTGAAGCGCTGGTGAAAGAATACATGGAGGTGTTCGGCGACCGCTTCTACTTTGAAGTACAGCGCACTAACCGCCAAGGCGAAGACGCCATTGTTAAGGCGGGTTTAGCGATGGCAGCACGTTATCAGGTGCCGTTAGTGGCAACTAACGACGTACGTTTTTTAAAACGCGATGAATACGAAGCGCACGAAACCCGCGTTGCCATTGGTCAGGGTTTCACTTTAGGTGATAAACGTCGTCCGCGTGAATACAGCGAAGAGCAATACTTCCGCTCCGAAGACGAAATGATCGACCTATTTAAAGACATTCCGTCGGCCATTGAAAATACCGTAGAAATTGCCAAACGCTGTTCGGTTGAAGTGCTATTAGGTAAGTATTTTTTGCCGGATTATCCAATTCCTGCGGGCATGGATGAAGCGGATTTCTTCCGTAAAATTTCTAAGGTAGGTTTGGAAGATCGCTTAGAAATTTTGCTCGATAAAAATGATCCTGATTACGCGGCAAAACGTAAACCTTACGATGATCGACTGGATTTCGAGCTGGATATTATTATTCAGATGGGATTTCCTGGTTACTTCCTCATCGTAATGGACTTTATTCAGTGGGCGAAAGACAACCGTATTCCGGTTGGCCCCGGCCGTGGTTCGGGTGCTGGCTCGCTGGTGGCGTATGCGCAAAAAATCACCGACCTTGATCCACTTGAATACGATTTGCTGTTCGAACGATTCTTAAACCCTGAACGTGTATCCATGCCCGATTTCGATATCGACTTTTGCATGGAAGATCGTGAAAAGGTGATTGCTTACGTTGCGGATAACTATGGTCGCGAAGCCGTATCGCAAATTGTGACCTTCGGCACCATGGCAGCGAAAGCGGTGGTGCGTGACGTGGCGCGTGCTCAAGGTAAATCGTTTGGTTTAGCCGATAAATTATCCAAGCTGATTCCCGGTGATCCGGGCATGACGCTAGAAAAAGCACGCAGCACCGAAGCCGCACTCGACGAGTTTATTAACGACGATGACGAAGCCCAAGAAATTTGGGAAATGGCGTTAAAGCTTGAAGGTATTGCCCGTCAAACCGGTAAACACGCCGGTGGTGTGGTGATTGCACCCACGAAATTAACCGACTTTTCTGCCACCGCCTGCGAACCTGATGGCACCGGTTTAGTTACCCAGTTTGATAAAAACGATGTGGAAGAAGCGGGCTTAGTTAAGTTCGACTTCTTGGGTCTGCGTACCCTCACCATTATTGATTGGGCGTTAGAAACCATTAATGCTAAGCGCGCAGAAGAAGATTTAGAGCCGATTGATATCAGCCTAATTCCGCTCGATGATGCTGACTCGTTTACCTTACTAAAAAAGGCGCAAACCACGGCGGTATTCCAGTTGGAATCCCGTGGTATGAAAGATCTTATTCGGCGCTTACAGCCGGACAATATTGAAGACTTGATCGCCTTGGTGGCACTGTTCCGTCCCGGCCCATTGGAATCGGGCATGGTGGACGACTTTATTAACCGTAAGCACGGTCGTGCTCAAGTTGCTTATCCCCACCCCGATTTTCAACACGACAGCTTAAAAGAAACCTTAGAGCCAACCTATGGCGTTATTGTTTACCAAGAACAGGTAATGCAAATTGCGCAGGTGTTGGCCGGTTACACGCTTGGCGGCGCTGACATGCTGCGCCGTGCGATGGGTAAGAAAAAACCCGAAGAAATGGCCAAGCAGCGCGATACCTTCCGCGATGGTGCTGTGTCGGTTGGGGTAGATCCTGATCTTGCGATGAAAATCTTCGACTTGGTGGAAAAGTTCGCCGGTTATGGTTTTAACAAATCGCACTCGGCCGCTTATGCCGTGGTGTCGTATCAAACGCTGTGGCTAAAACAGCATTACCCAGCGCCCTTTATGGCGGCGGTATTAACCTCCGATATGCAAACCACCGACAAGGTGGTGATCTTCGTTGAAGAATGTCGCGAGATGGGATTAGAAATCGTACTGCCTGATGTGAACCAAAGTTTCTTTGGTTTTACCGTGAATAAATCCGGTGCGATTGTTTATGGATTAGGTGCAGTGAAAGGCGTAGGTGAAGGCCCAATTGATGCCATTATTGCCGCACGTGAAGAAGGCGGGCCATTTAAAAGTTTGTTCGATTTTTGCCAACGCGTGGATGGCAAAAAATTGAATAAACGTGTGCTTGAAGCGTTAGTGCGTTGCGGTGCCTTTGAAAATTTAGAATTAACTGCACCGCGCTCGGTATTAATGGCCAGCGTTGAAGATGCCATTAAAAGTGCTGGGCAGTCGGCTGCCAACGAAGCCGCGGGAATGGTCGATTTATTTGGCGAAGTGCAGGCCGAAGAAGCCGATACCACCGACGTTTATGAGCGTCATCGTTACCTGCGCGACTGGACGTTAAAAGAGCGTCTGCAAGGCGAAAAAGACACCTTAGGTTTATACGTATCGGGTCATCCGTTTGATGAATACGAAGGTGAAGTGCGCCAATTAGTGCCCACCAAACTATCACATCTGCAAGAACAAAAAGGGCCACAAAAATTAGCGGGTTTAGTGGTCGATATGCGTTTGATGAAAAATAAACGCGGCGACAATATGTGTTTTGTAACCCTAGACGATCGGACAGCACGGGTTGAAGTTGCTTTGTTTTCTGATATCTACGACAACGTTCGTGAGGTGGTCGGCTTAGATAAGGTACTCGTCATTGAAGCCATGGTAAGTCACGACAACTATTCCGGCGGTTTAAAAGCGACGGGACGTAGCGCTATGGAAATTAGCCAAGCCCGTTTGAATTACGCTAAAGCGTTGCGTGTGCGCGTGGATGGCGAAGGTGCCGACGAGAAATTCTGTCAGCGTTTAACCGGCCTTTTGCAAACGATGGAAAACGGATGCCCAGTGGTACTTGATTTCCATAATTCGGTCGCTCGCTGCGATATTCAATTAGCGCAGCGCTGGGCAATTAATCCGACCGATGAGCAACTGCAAGAACTGAAATTTGCTTTTGGTGATGATGCCGTTCAACTGGTGTTCAGTTGATTCTTTTTCCATGATGCGAGTGCTATGACGACGCTTGATCTGACTCATCATTTAACCGCTGCTCTCGCTCCCATGTTGGGTGAAGAAGGGCGCTTGATTGTCGGTTTTAGCGGTGGCTTGGATTCGTCGGTGTTATTGCACGCGTTAGCGCAAAACGACGGTTTAAAAGCACGACTTATTGCGTTGCATGTCCATCATGGTTTATCGCCCAACGCCGACGTGTGGGAAGCGCATTGCCAAGCAGTGAGTGAAAATTTAGGCGTCGCGTTTATCAGCGCAAGAGTGACTGTTACTGGTGACGGTAATGGTATCGAACAAGCGGCGCGTAACGCCCGTTATGATGTTTTTCAGCAGCACGCCAACAGCCATGATCTGGTACTAGTGGCGCATCACAACGACGATCAAGTCGAAACCTTCTTTCAACGCTTATTTCGCGGTTCGGGTTTAACTGGTTTAGCTTCTATGGCGGCTGTACGCCCCTTATTCGATGATAGCGACGTGTTGCTTGTGCGCCCTTTACTTCATGTGTCGCGTAAGCAGTTGGAGGCATATGCCCAAGCACAGCAGCTTGCATGGGTGGAAGACGAATCCAATACCGATACGCGCTATGAACGGAATTGGTGGCGCAATGAACTGTTGCCGCAAATTTGGCAGCGCTTTACAGGACGCGAGGAATCGTTAAAACGCACACTAGAACAATTGCAGAGCGATCAAGCACTGTTACAGGAGTTATTGAAGCCTGAAATAGATGCTTGCATAGCTTACTGTGATTGGCCCGGTACCAACGAACTGATCTGCTCTATAGCGGCGCTCAATGATAAGCCTAAGCATCATCGCCCTTATTTATTACGTGGCTGGTTGGCCGGTTGTGGTGTGCCTATGCCTTCGGCTGCTATGTTAGAGCGCATCCAACGAGAGGTAATAGAGGCTGCTGAAGATCGTAATCCGCAAGTGGTGTTAGGCGATATTTGCGTCCGGCGTTATCAACAGCATCTTTATGTGACTCGACAGTTAGATGATGTCACCCCCTGCATCATTGATCTTGGCTCTAATACTCGGTTCCCATGGGCAGGTAGCACTATTACCGTCACAAATACGAGCGAAGAAGGCTTGGCTTCTGGTCGCTATGATCTGATTCCGGCTTATTCATGTGTTGGGCAAACATTGCGTCCTGCTGGTCGTCCGCAAAAAACCTTAAAGCATATTTGGCAAGAAAATTCGATTCCGCCTTGGCTGCGAGATCGTTGGCCGTTGCTACTTCAGGACGGAAAGTTATGCGCGGTGGTAGGTATTTGTAATGATCAAAGTGTGGTCGTGGCTCACGGTTATGCCGTTAAGTGGTTGTCATAACAGGCAAGTTGGGAACATTCGCCGCCAATGATAGACTAAGGCTGCATTACATTGTTGATATGGCCTGGAGGCCAAGCTATTAGTATGCTCCGTTTGCTATTTCTTACCTGTTTATCTCTATTTCTTGCCGCCTGCATGGAAGATGGTGAACCGATTTTACGGGGTAAGTGCCTAACGGAAATTTTCACTGGCTCGTCAGAACCTACACAAGATGAGCCAATATCGGTGCCTGACGAAGCGGTAGAAAACGATGTCAGCATTAAAGAAACGGATGTCATTCCTGTGGCTGCAGTGACCAAAGATGACGATGCGCCTAGCGCTAATGTCGATGTCTCTGAACTCCCCATATTGCATGATTATGCGAAAGAAAAACCGCCGCTCAACTTGTCGTTACCCCGAGAAGACTGGGGGGATGGCAGTTACCGCTCACGTTCTAACGTACTTCCTGATGTGTTTGCGCGGCGTATCCCAGAGCAAGTGATGAACTTGTCAGGCAAACTATATTGGGATGAATCAGAAGAAGCGCGTACGCGTCCTATCGAAGAAACGATAAAAGGTGCAGAAGTCGAACTGCAATTTTACCTACCTTAATTTTTCTAATTTAGTCAGCCTTCGCTGCTGACTCCTTCTCGTTATGTCTTTTCGGCCAATAACAGTGATCGTCTCTTCTATATAGTGAATCGCTGTTTTCTCGGAGGTCGATATGAATCTATTTATTCGTTTTGCTTGGCTGTGGCTATGCCTTTTAGTGATGAAAAAACCCTTTAGCAATATGAACGGTGCAATACAGCAGAGCTATCGAATTTTGCCTCATGATATGGGCTGGCGGTTACATTTACCTAACTTTCGCTTTTTTAGCTTTATGGAGTTAGGCCGATTTGAATTCTGGTACGTAAGTCACAAATTTCATGAAATGTCGCCAGGAAGTCGGTTAATTGCTGCGCAGGAACTCGTCTATATTAGACCTGTTTCACCTTTTGCATTGTTACACAGTGATACAGTGTTGCTGTTCTGGGATGACAAGTATGTTTATTTTCAGCACAACTTTTATGTGAAGGGCACTTTAGTGGCGACCGGTTTAGTAAAAGAGGCCTGTTTGCGCTATGGGCGGGTGCAATCACCCGTTTCGATATTCGGTGAATGCCGAGGCTCCGACATGGCAGTAACCACTGTAGAGCATTGGCAGGCGTTGCAGCAATCGTTGCGGCAACTGTCTCAACCTAATTAAGGTAAATGTATGAGTATCGTTTTATATCAATTTCCAATATCCCACTACTGCGAGAAAGTGCGCTGGGCATTGGCGTATAAATCGATCTCGTACCAAAAAATCAATCTATTACCGGGTGGTCATATTCGCACGGTCAAGGGTATTGCCTCTGAGTCATCGGTGCCAGTGATCCGAGAAGACGACACCATAGTGCAAGGCTCTTCACAAATTTTGGATTATCTTGATGAGCGTTTCCCTAATCGCTCTTTAATGCCGGAAGAGCCTTCGTTAGCTGCCGAGGTGCGAGATTGGGAGGAGCGCCTAGATCGTATCGCTGCGCCTGCAGTACGCTGTTTTTGTTATCACCATTTATTGCAGCAACCCAGTTTGGTTGTGCCTATGTTGGCAGCACGTCAGCCTTTTTATATGCAGTGGGGCATGCGCCTGGGTTTTAAAAAGGTAGAACGAGTGATGCGCCAGTGGATGCAAATTAATGCAGAAACTGCGCTAAAAGCACGGCACGATATGGAAGACATATTGGCAGAGCTGTGGCGCACGTATTCGCGTTCGCGCTTTCTGGTAGGGGATAAATTTACGCGTGCCGATTTAACGGCGTGCGCAATATTTGCGCCTTTATTTCAACCGTCTCAATACGGTATTAGCTGGCCCGATGTCGAGCAGATGCCGGTGGCGATAACGGCTTGGGTCGCTACCCAAAAAGATGTGCTGCAATCGCTAGCATTACGCTACGAACAAAACCGCTAGCAAATAACGCTGTTATTGCTAGCGGATTTCATGCGCCTAACTGCCTATCCAAGTTCCTAATGCTAACGTTGCCGCGTAGCCTACGGTGTAGGCGATGAGTAGTGCGACGATAAAGCGCAAATAAGAGCCGAACGTGAGCTCGTTAATTTTAGTCATAGCAACGATACCCGCAGCCGATCCAATAATCAGTAGCGAGCCGCCCACGCCAACGGCGTAAGTTAATGCCAACCAATCTTGCATTTCCATTGGGACATCAGCTTTCAATAAAGCAGCGGTCAAGGGTACGTTATCAATCAACGCAGACAGTAAACCCATGGAGTAGTTCGCCGCCCAAGCTGGTAGGAATTCGTAGATACGTACGATGGAATCCAATGCGTGGATTTCTTTCAACGATCCTACCAGTAATAAAATGCCTAAGAAGAACATCAAGGTATCAAATTCGATTTGGCGAATGTAATTCATGATGGGATCGTTTTCAGTGTCTTCACCAAAAGCGCGCGCCACTAAAAACATCACGGATAAACCACTAATAAAACTCAACACAGGGGGAATATCGAACAGTACGTTGCCGGCAATCGTGGCAAAGATGGTGAGTAAAAATACGATAGCGATAGTGACATCAACCCGCTGGAGTTCGTTTGTTTGGCGTTCGATTTTCACACTATCGTTAAGTGGACGTGCCAGTAATGTCGCTAGCAATACCACCGCGAGTAAAGCTGGCCCTGCGAGCATCAATAAATGCGGGATACTGACTTTGTCGGCCAAGAAAATCATGAGTGTCGTGACATCACCGGTGATCATAGCCACACCACCGGAGTTCACTGCAAAGACAGAAACCGTAGCAAAGCGCAGAGTTTTAGTCGCTGATAGATTCAGGGATAAAATTAAGGCGACAGATACTAAGGTCGCGGTCACGTTGTCCGCAAGTGAGGAAAAGACAAAACTGAATAACCCAGTCACGAGCAGTAGTTGGCGCTCACTGATATTTTGGGGTAAAAAACGGTAGGTAATATTTTCAATTAAGCCTTTCTTGTTGAGATAAGCTACGAAGGTCATAGCTGATAATAAAAACAGCCAAAGACTTGCGATTTCGCCGATATTTTCCTGTAAGCCTTCCATCACTCGCTGGTGAGTTTCCGCTTCGGAACCGAATATAAACAGCAATAACCAAGATAGAGCGCCAAAAAATAATACTGATTGGGCTTTATTGACGTGAATGACTTCTTCAAGAATTACGGATAGCAATCCTGCAATAGCAAGAGCGATGAGAATCCAATACAAACTTTCAGGCATAGGAGGCGACTTCTGTCAGCAGACCCGACGACTAGCGGGTCAGGAAGTCGCATTCTAAAAGTGTGACTGCGTTATTAAAAGCAAAAAAGTGTCAGATCGATGGAACGAACTGATTCATCCATTGCTTAAGCGGTTAATCGGGGATATTAAGAAGTCGATACCAATGTACTTTCATTCCAATCGCGCAGCAATTCAGCTTGTACGTGAGCAAGGTGCATCAAGGCATGCAATTCGGCTACCGTGTCTTTCTCGCCGGTGTAAATAGGCAAAGAACGTAGTCTAGGGACTAATGGATGCTCTGGTTCAGCGATTTTGTTGCGTTCTAAAGCCCAGCGTATGTGATTGTCGATCATGCGGAAGAAACGAATGCGAGTACCCACATCAAATAAACTGGCGTTTTGATCATGGCGAAAGTGCGCAAAATCAATACCAGCCAGCAAGGCTTGACGTCCACTTACCCTTATTGACGCTGAGCGACGGAAATTGAGCAGCATAGCCATTACACCAAATGGCTCCCCCGCATTAACTTCACCTAATAGGGTGTTGGCCTCATCGTCAGCAAATACGACTAGCTGACCTTTTAGCAGAAAATATAGGATGTCTGCGCGGTCGTCTTTGTGAAATATGAGTTCATCTTGGTCGGCTACCATAAAGCGAGTAACGCTCATTAGAAGCTCAAATTGGGCAGGGTCCGTTAGAATGAGCTCTTTAAAAAAAGTAACACCATTAACGATTCGATGTAGTGACTCTATGGGATATTCGTCTCGGGTTACCTGACGCATACTGCTATCCTTTAAAAACGATTCCATTGAATATAGCACGGGTTTGAGGGCTGTGAAGCTCATCGCTCAGTTCAATAGCTGACCCTATGGGAAAACTTTACCTAGAGAAAACTCGTTATGAAACAGGCGTTAACAACAATTGTGGGGGTGTTCACATTGGCATGTACTCTGACGGGGTGCGGTGCTGGTGGCCAGGACGCTGATTCTCAAGCAACAGCCGACGACGCTGCTGTTCTTCCTGTCACGCTTGGTGAATGGTATCGCCCAGTTGCTGGAACGTCCTGGCAGTGGCAGTTACAAGGCACGCTGAACAGCGGATATGCAGTGGCTATCTACGATGTTGATTTGTTTGACTCATCCACCGCTACGATTGCTAACTTACAAGCGAGTGATGTGCGAGTGATTTGCTACTTCTCGGCAGGTTCATACGAAGAATGGCGAGATGATGCCGATCAATTTGTCGAAGCGGATCTGGGGAATCAACTCGATGGTTGGGAAGGTGAGCGTTGGCTCGACATTCGTTCGGACGACGTGCGTGCGATCATGGAGGCACGGCTAGATTTGGCTAGCAGCAAGGGCTGTGATGGCGTTGAACCCGATAATGTCGATGGTTATACCAATAATCCCGGTTTTGCATTGACGAGTAGCCAGCAGTTGGCCTACAACCGTTTTTTGGCCAATGCCGCACATGAAAGGGGCTTGGCCATAGGCTTAAAAAATGATCTTGCACACGTAGATGATTTAATTGATTACTTTGATTTTGCGGTTAATGAAGAATGTTTTGAATACGACGAATGTGATTTGCTAACACCTTTCATTAACGCCGATAAGCCAGTGCTGCATGCTGAATACGATGCAACTCTGACGAGCGATAATACCGCTCGTCAGAGTTTTTGTACGCAAATGAACGCTCTGGGTTTTAGTAGCTTAATTCTACCACTCGATCTCGACGATAGTTTTCGTTACAGCTGCCTTTGAATATTAGCCAATTTTAAACTGTTGCATTGTTTGATCGAGAGTTTGGCTTAGTGATGATAGATGTTTATTGACGTTCACGGCTTCAATCGCTTCGTTACTCGATTGTTGTGCAATGCCCGTCATCTTACCCATATCAGAGGTGACCCCTAATAAGGTTTGTGATTGCTGCTCCGCCGCCGCGGCGACCGTGTGAATCTGCTCGTTTACAGTTTTCATATGATCAAGAACTTGATCTAGGGTTACGCCAGCGGCTTGTGACGCTGCGACACTTAAGCGTGCTCGCTCGGCTGAGGTACTCATGTTATCGACCGCTTTATGGGTACTATCAACAATGGTACGAATGACCTCTGATATTTCACGTGAAGAGGAGGCTGATCTTGTCGCTAAATCGCGTACTTCATCGGCAACTACCGCAAATCCTCGTCCTTGTTCGCCAGCGCGAGCAGCTTCGATTGCAGCGTTCAGTGCTAATAAATTCGTTTGCTCTGAAATATCACCAATAACCGTGACTAAACGGTCAATACGGTCGGCTTGGGCTTTTAGATTACGAATTAAATCACTGGATTCATCTAATACATCCACAAGTGAGAGAGTATCTCTTACCGTATTACTTACTTCCGTTTTTCCTCTACCGACAATGCTCTCTGTTTGGCGTGTTTCCTCAGCAACATGGGTACAGCTGCGCGCGATCTCGGTTGCACCATCCTGAACTTGCTCAATAGCTTTAGATACGCCAGATGCACTATTGGCGGTGCTCGCTGTTTCTTGTGATATACGCTGAGATAAATTAACGCAGGTATCTATGCCTGCGGCTAATTGTTCTGATTTTGTATTAACTTCTTGCACTATGACTGCAATTTTTTCAGAGAAGCTGTTAAACGAACGACAAATATCACCGAGTTCATTTTGCTTATTGTAAGTTAAACGACGAGTGAGATCGCCATCGCCATTGGCCACCTGATGAAGCGAATAGGTAATTTCAAGTAAGGTTTTAATAACTCGTGTTTTAACGTAATAACCAACAAAAATAAAAATCGAGAGGCAGCCAACTAAAATCATCATCATGGTGGCTGAGGCTGCACTTTGCTGTTCTGCAATACCGGCAATTCTCCCTTCTACTTGTTGATCGGCTTTTTCTTCAACCTTGCCTATGTGATCTAGCAGTTGTTCCGAGGTTTGGGAGTATGCGATTTTTTGTTGTTGGAAATTTTTTAGGGTAACGACGACTTGGTTTAACAATTGAACATGTTGTTGTAGATTTTCTTGGTAAATCTTTGCCATGCTGCCGACACCGTATGCCGCCGGTGCCGAGTTATCAAATAAACCGCTGGCCAGCATTTCTTTGACTGCTTCGCGTTGAAAGCCAATGGCTTCATTCAATTGCGCCTGTAGCGATTCCGATACGCCGTCGGATGTCATTCGAGCTAAGAAATACATTTGTTGAAAGAAGCCAATAGACGCTTCCATGCCACCATCAGCTGCTTGCCATTTTTCGGCTAGACCTGTGTCCCAGCTAATTGGGTAGCTCGGATCAGCGGCGATGGATTCTACGGCTGCGTCACCTTCTTCTTCAGCGATTGCGCTGAAGGCAACAAACTTCACTGTGTGGGCATCGAAGGTGGCGAGCGCTGAGCGATAATCTTTGTAACTCGCTTGAAGGCTGTTGCCAGCTTGGTGGAACTGGGCGAGTTGAGAGTCAATATTGGTGATCAGTTGTGGATCAAGCAGGTTGGCAAGCCGTAAGCGATTGAGTGCTTCTTCAGCTTCGGTCTGAGCGGTTTTTAATTGTTGAATATCAATGTTTTCACCGGCAAATAGCTGATTGAGCAGCAACATTTCGCGCTCAATGGTAATCGTGGCCTCCATTGCGCCGTCGGCGGTGTCCCAAGCCGGCCCGGTAATGTAATCAAGGGTAGTAACGAGCTCATTGCGCGTATATTGGCCAGCAAAAAACAAACCGAGTAGGAGCGTAATCAGTATTGCTAGAGCTGCTGTTGAACGCTGTGATAACGACATAATTGAAGATCCGTTTTTTACCTAAGAGAGCAAGCGAGTAGACCCTTGGCCATTCTATTGGTATAGGCGGCAAGCGAGTTACTCGCCAGTTTTTATGATGCAAAAATGGTTAGAATTTTAAAAAAGGGTAGAAAACTTGTTATTGGTTATATGGATCGTTACGGGTATCGGAGCGCAGCTTTCTGAAGGGCATAAAAAAGCCGCGACAGGCGCGGCTTTTTTGACGAGAAGCGGGGAGCTGTTATTCCACGCCCTGCGACTTGAGGTATTCATCGTAGGTGCCGTGGAAGTCGACGATCTGGTTGTCGCGAATTTCAATGATTCGCGTCGCCAATGAGGATACAAACTCGCGGTCGTGAGATACGAAGATCAAGGTGCCTTCAAACATTTCAAGCGCCATGTTCAGCGATTCGATGGACTCCATATCCATGTGGTTGGTTGGTTCGTCGAGTAATAGCACGTTGTGGTTGTGCAGCATCAACTTACCAAACAGCAGGCGACCTTTTTCACCACCTGAGCATACCTTTACCGACTTCTTAATATCGTCTTGGTTGAACAGCAAGCGGCCCAGGGTGCCACGAACGGCTTGATCGTCGTGTTCAGCTGTTTTCCACTGCTCCATCCATTCGAACAAATTACCGCCTTGTTCAAATTCGTATTCGTGATCCTGTGCGTAGTAGCCCAAGCTCGCGTTTTCCGACCACTTAATCATGCCGGCGGTTGGTGTCACATGATCGACCAAACACTTCAAGAAGGTGGTTTTACCCGCGCCGTTGGCACCGATAACCGCGACTTTTTCGCCAGCTTCAATCATGAGGTTAGTATTCTTGAATAGCGGTGCTTCACCATCGTAAGCGTGGGTTAAACCCTCGATCTCCAGAGCTAGGCGGTGCAGCTTCTTCTCTTGGTTGAAACGAATAAACGGGTTTTGACGGCTAGAAGGTTTGATTTTATCGATCTGAATCTTATCAATCTGCTTGGCACGAGAGGTCGCTTGCTTCGCTTTAGAGGCGTTAGCCGAGAAGCGCGATACGAACTGCTGTAGCTCAGCAATTTGCGCTTTCTTCTTCGCGTTTTCTGATTGCAGACGTTCACGTGCAGCGGTTGAGGCCATCATGAAGTCATCGTAGTTACCCGGATAGATCTTAATATCGCCGTAGTCGATGTCGGCCATGTGGGTACATACAGAGTTCAAAAAGTGACGGTCATGCGAGATGATGATAATGGTGCATTTCATCTCGTTGATGATGCCTTCCAACCAACGAATGGTGTTGATATCCAAGTTGTTGGTTGGTTCGTCGAGCAGCAGGATGTCCGGATTAGAGAACAAGGCCTGTGCCAATAACACACGCAACTTCCAACCGGGAGCCACTTCACTCATAGGGCCAAAATGCAGCTCTGTCGCAATACCTGCGCCTAATAGCAGATCGCCAGCACGAGATTCTGCGGTATAGCCATCCATCTCTGCGAATTCGCCCTCTAGCTCGGCGGCACGCATGTAGTCGTCTTCCGTTGCTTCTAGATTGGCATAAATCGCATCGCGTTCTTGTCTGATTGCCCACAGCTCTTTGTTGCCCATCACCACAGTATCCATCACGGTGAATTCTTCAAAGGCGAACTGGTCTTGGCTTAATTTACCCAAGCGCTCGTTGGGGGTAACACTGACGTTACCGGCAGACGGCTCTAGCGAACCATCCAAAATCTTCATGAAAGTCGACTTACCGCAGCCGTTGGCGCCGATCAAACCGTAGCGATTGCCATCGCCAAATTTAACCGAGATGTTCTCAAACAGCGGCTTAGCACCGAATTGCATGGTGATGTTAGCAGTGGAGATCACAGCAGATTCCTGATATTGCAGATGGATAGATTTAGGCGCGGGATGATACGCGATTTGCGGTTAAAAAACGAGCGCGTTAGGGCAAGCCCGCGCTTTTGTAGCAGGGATTGTAGGTTGCTATTCGCGGCTGGGTTTGTCAGGGTAAAAAGGAGGAGGACAATTTATGACCAATTCACAACGAACGATAACGGGTGCAGTGCTGCTGCCGGTATTTGTTCCCGCTGTCGTTATCACACTGCTTTTGATCCTAGGCACGCTCAGTAATCCTGAACTTGCAGGGGAGGTATTTAAAAGTGCGCTTGCTTGGGTAACCGAAACCTTTGGCTGGTTTTACATGCTGGCCACCGCGGTTTTTCTCGTGTTTATCATCTGTGTTGGGTTTAGCAGTTGGGGCAATATCCGCTTGGGCCCCGACCACGCCGAACCGCAATATAGCTTTCCTGCATGGTTTGCCATGTTGTTCTCCGCAGGTTACGGCATAGCCTTGCTATTTTTTGGCGTTGCCGAGCCGGTACTACACTTTTCGCAGCCCCCGAATGCCACAGCCGAAACGGTACAAGCTGCCCGCGAAGCGATGCAGATAGCCTATTTTCATTGGGGTCTGCATATCTGGGGAATCTACGGCCTGATGGGTTTAGTGCTAGCCTATTTTGCCTTTCGCCATGGCTTGCCTTTATCTGTGCGCTCGGCCTTATACCCGCTGATTGGTGATCGGATTTATGGGCCGATTGGTCATACAGTCGATGTGTTTGCGATTTTAGGTACCTTATTCGGTTTGGCAACTACGTTAGGTTTATCGGTAACGCAGATTAATGCAGGCCTGCATTACCTGTGGGAAGACATACCAATAAGCACGACGGTTCAGATTACCGCCATTGCTCTAATTACTGTCGCCGCGATTGGCTCTGTAGTGGCAGGTATGGATAAAGGTGTTAAAAATCTATCCATATTGAATATGGTTTTGGCAGTATTTTTAATGGGCATTGTATTTCTTGTCGGCCCAAGTATTCATATTCTCGATGCGTTTGTGCAGAACACCGGCGCTTATCTTGGCAATATCGTCTCGCGTACCTTTAATCTACAGGCCTACACCCAAAGTGATTGGATCGGCAATTGGACCTTGTTTATTTTTGCTTGGACCATCGCATGGGCACCGTTTGTCGGTCTATTTATTGCGAAAATTAGTCGCGGTCGAACCATTCGCCAATTTGTGTTTGGCGTATTGGTTGTGCCGACGACCTTTACTTTTTTATGGTTCGCTATTTTTGGTGACACTGCGTTGTACCTGATCATGGAGCAAGGTAAGCAAGTATTGATCGGTGAGGTGCAAGCTGATCATGCTGTGGCCTTGTTCGAGTTTTATGATTTGTTGCCATGGTCGACTTTTTTATCGGTCATTACCGTTTTTCTAATTATTACCTTCTTTGTGACTTCATCTGATTCGGGCTCGTTGGTGGTTGATTCGTTGGCCTCGGGTGGAGCGCATGAAACCCCTATTTGGCAGCGGGTATTTTGGGCTTCGCTAGAAGGTGTAATTGCGTCGACATTATTATTGGCAGGCGGACTCAGCGCGTTACAAACGATGAGTATATTAGCGGCCTTGCCCTTTGCCATTATTATGTTGTTAGCGGCGCTTGGGTTATGGCGAGCATTGGTGATAGAAGGGCATCGCGGCGCTACATTGGTTGCTGCGGCTGCGCCGGTACGCGCGTTCAGTAATGAGACTAGTTGGCGTAAACGCTTAAGTGCTCTGTTTAAATTTCCTGAGCAAGCCAAGATCGAACATTTTATTAAAGAAGTGGTGACACCAGCCATGGAGGAAGTGCAAAAAGAACTGGCGATTCATGATTGGAAAGCCAATATCACTGCTGAAGATAATGGCGTAACGTTTCAGCTAGAGCGCGATGAGAAATTGGATTTCTTTTACCAAGTGCTCGCAACGGAACACCAAGTGCCCGACGTACATACCGATGGCACAACACTCGCGACGCATTGGCAGGCAGATGTTTATATTCGCAATGGTGCACTCGGTTATGAACTGTACGGTTGCAGCCGCGATGAAGTGATTCGCGATCTTATTGATCAGCTCGAACAGTACTTTAACTTTGTTGATGCCGCTCCTGGACATTTGCCCTGGAATACCGTGTCGTAGTAGCCGCTGCCTACCGCAGTGTCGCGGTAGGTACTTTTCTGCCAAGCAGTTATAATAGGTAGCTACATAATCTGCTTTAGGCGCTTTCATGACTGACGATATCAATTACAAAAACAACCCTTTGCATGGCCTTAGTTTAAAGCCCTTGCTAACGGAGCTAGTAGACCATTACGGCTTTGAGATTTTGTTTGCGTACTTGAACATCAACTGCTTTAAAACTAATCCGAGTATTGAATCGAGTGTGAAGTTTTTGAAGAAGACGGATTGGGCACGAGAGAAAGTAGAAGCCTTCTACATGTACCAGTACAAGAGCTTGCCTAAGGCCTCGGGCGCTCAGTTTGCGTTACCGCCGCGTGATCGTATTGTGCCATCTGATCAAGTGCCGGGTGAACCCGCAGTATTGAGCTTGGAAGATGCTGAGCGCTTGCGTGAAAAGCGCGAGAAAAAAGCAGCAGAGTTTGGCGGCAAAGGGAAAGGTGCTGGCAGCCGTAGTGGCGGGTATCGCCGTGACGGAGTTAGTCGTGGTAACTCTCGCCCTAGAACCGAAGGCTCGGAACAAGGTAAGCCAAATAAACCACAAGAATCATCGCCTGCTGCTTCAGACACAAGTTCAGGCGTTGATCCTTGGGCTAAATGGAAGTAATACCCAAGCGCGGTCGGGTGCGGCTAGGGCTGTGGTGGTAAGCTTGACCTTGCCCTCCAATCAGACATTCTTCTTACAATATTTGTAGTTATCGTTGGATACATTTATGAAACCAGTTATTGCACTCGCTTTACCTTTGCTTTGCGGCTTGTCGCTTGTTCATGCGGAAAATGTGGTTATCCGCGATGTTGTTAGCAAAGAGCACTGCACATTAATTAAGAGCGATTCCTGCTCGTCGATTAAAAACGACGGTGTGGAAGTATGCGAAGAACGTCATCGCCAAAATGCTTTGGCTGAGGGCGGAAATACCGTCGTGATCAAGGGGACTATATCCAGCGAAACGCGCCGCCCGCGGGTGGATGGTCGCTATGTCATTATTGAAAAAACAGATATGGCTGCAGATTATTATTTGTGTGATGACTTCGTGGCCGATGATGTAGCTGCCGAGCAAGAAAATTCTTCAGCTCCTATGCGTGCTATGCCGGTGAAGTCTGCTGTTGCGCCTATGGTAGAGCTTTCCATTGAAGAACGGTTAACCACGTTAGAAGCCTTAAACAAAAAGGGTTTGTTAACCGAAGAAGAATACAAAGCTAAGCGTGCAGATATATTGGACGACTTATAGGAGTTAGTGATGATTACCTCTGATGATGTGTTGGATTTTTGGTTTAAAGAAAGTAAACCTGCGCAGTGGTTCAAAAAAGATCCAGCCTTTGATCAGGTTATCCAACAACGTTTTGGAGATTTGCACGCAAAGGCCGCAAGGGGTGAATTGTATGAGTGGCGCAAGTCGATAGAAGGGCGCTTAGCAGAAGTGATCGTATTGGATCAATTTTCACGTAATATCTATCGAGACTCACCGCAAGCGTTTGCTAGCGATGCTTTGGCCTTAGTGCTAGCACAAGAAGCCATAGCGCAAGGATTGGACAACAACTTACCGTTGACTGAGCGTAAGTTTCTGTACATGCCATATATGCACAGCGAGTCTTTGGTTATACATGAAGAGGCCTTGCGATTATTTGCGCTGCCAGGACTAGAAGATAATCTAAATTATGAGCATCTCCACCGCGACATTATTGTTAAATATGGGCGTTATCCACATCGTAATGCGATTTTAGGGCGAGAGTCTACGGCTGAAGAAATAGTATTTTTACAACAGCCGGGTTCGGGTTTTTAACGAATCATTATTTCTTTAATGACAGCGTTTTTCCGCCAGGTGCTTTCGGATTTTTATAGACCGTTTTCTTTGTCTTCGGTTTTTCGGGTTTCGGTTTTTCTACTTCTGATTTTTTAGTGTCTTTTGCCTTAAGCTCGCTCGTCGTTCTGTCGCTGCGAGCAGGGTGGGGCTTTTTATCACTAAAGGTTTTCTTTTCGTTACGCTCGTTACCGGCTGGTTTTTTACCATCTGTTTTCGGAGTCGGTTTTAAATCTGATCGTACTTTCTCTTCAGCCGTGGCTAAGCGAATACCGTTGTCTTCGATCACGATTTGACGCTCTTTATACAGCTTACCAATCGCCATTTTGAATGCACGCTTGCTCACGCCAAAATGTAATTCAATTAAATCGGCAGGGCTTTTATCGTTTAATCCAAGACTGCCATTACCGTCTTTTAATTTCTTCATGATTTTGTCGGCAACGGGATCAATACGCACATGGCCGAGTGGCTCTAGAGAGAGGTCGAGGCGATGATCTTCTTCGCGTACGCGGCGAACATAACCATCCATGCGCTGGCCAACACGAATGGCGGTGCGAATTTGGCTTTCGTGGATTAAGCCCCAGTATTCGTTATTCACCACGGCTTTGTAGCCTAGGTCGGTGCGTTGAGCGATGAGTAAATTCACTTTATCGCCTTGCTCGAAAGGATCAGCAGCACCAGGCCAAGTCGCTTTCGCTTCGTCTTTGATAAAACGATTTAGTTTTGCCGTAGCAATTAAGCGATTGGTGTTGTCGAGATATACATAAACGACATAGGTTTTGCCTTCTTCCATGCGCTGATTCATTTCACCAAAAGGTACAAATAAATCTTTAGCTAAGCCCCAATCTAAAAAAGCACCGGTACGGTTTACTTCTTTAACGTCTAGTGCAGCGGCTTGATGCAGTTGTACACGCGGGCGCTGCAAGGTGGCAATTGGGCGGTCGTCAGAATCTAGATAGACGAAGACGTTGAGGCTGTCGCCTTTCTTAGTGCCTTCAGGGATTTGGCGACGTGGCAGCAGTAAGCGACCTTCTTCATTGTCGTCGAGATATATGCCCTGTGGAAGTTCATCAATGACTGTGAGGGTGTTGTAGCGTCCGAGTTCGGCCATGATGCAGTTCCAGCAAGAGAGGTGTTATTAACAATTGTTGCGCAGTGTACCACAGCGAGTGCTTTTGGCAGATCGATGAAGTAAGGATTGGCAGCTAAAACCTAGGCAGGGCTGTTGAAAATAGGAAAGAAAGTTCAGGTATATTCGGGTGAATACACCTGAACTCCGATTGCTGCTATGACGACTTTGCTAATACTTAGTCTTGGTTTAGCTGCAACGTACGCAGGGTACGTTCTCGAGTAACTGCGAGTAACTCAGGGTCGCGCTTCAGTAATTGCCCATAGGATGGGATCATTTCTTTTAAGCGTTTGTCCCAGCCAAACTTCATCTTGTCGGCAAAACAACGTTCAAGCACTTCGATCATGGCTTGCACGGCTACTGAGGCGCCGGGTGATGCGCCAAGCAGTGCGGCTAATGAACCGTCTTTGGAGGCGACCAGCTCAGTCCCGAATTCTAACTTACCGCGTCCTTGATCATCTTTCTTGATGATTTGCACGCGCTGACCAGCGTCGGCAAGAGTCCAGTCGCTGTCTTTGCACTCTGGAAAGTAATCGCGCAATGATGCAACGCGATCGCTGTGCGACTGACGGACTTCGCTGATCAGGTACTTTGTTAAGTCCATGTTATTAATGCCTACCGACATCATTGGCAACATATTGCTGATACTGACGGATTTAAGAAGATCAAGTTTCGAGCCCTTCTTCAAAAACTTCGTCGTAAAGCCAGCAAATGGTCCGAACAGTAACGCCGGTTCACCATTGATAATACGAGTATCAAGGTGTGGCACCGACATTGGGGGTGCCCCTATGGCTGCTTTGCCGTAGACTTTGGCGTGATGTTGGCTAACGATCTTAGGATCTTTGCATACTAGCCATTGACCACTGACTGGGAAACCACCATAGCCATTGGCCTCGTCTATACCAGATTCTTGCAACAAGGGTAGTGCGCCACCGCCAGCACCAAGGAAAACAAATTTAGCGCGAACCGTAGTGGCTTTTTTGGTTTTGCGGTCATTGATGCGAACAAACCAACTGCCGTCTCGGGCGTGCTCGAAGTCATCGACTTCATGGTTTACTAACAATGAGAATTTTTCATGCTTTTGCAGTTGCTTAACAAGGTTGCGGGTTAGCGAACCGAAGTCGACATCGGAACCATGCTTAACTCGTGTGGCTGCTACTTTTTCGTCGGGATTGCGTCCCGCCATGACGAGTGGCATCCACTCTTTGAGAACCGACGGGTCGTCGCTAAATTCCATCTCTTTAAAAAGGTGATGGGCGCTCATTTTTTCGTGGCGCTGACGTAAAAATGCGACGTTGTCTTCGCCCCACACAAAACTCATATGTGGCGTTGTGTTAATAAACTCTGAAGGGGATGGAAGCTCGCCACGCTCAACGAGATAACTCCAGAGCTGCAAAGAGATTTCGAAGTTGGCGTTAATGCTTAACGCGCGTTCGATATCCACTACACCATGTTCATTTTCGGCGGTGTAGTTGAGTTCACAGTAGCCAGCGTGACCTGTACCTGCGTTGTTCCAGCCATCGGTGCTTTCGTGTGCAACATGGTCGAGTCGTTCAACCATCGCAATGCTGAGAGAAGGATCAAGCTTAGAGAGAAGAGTCCCCAGTGTTGCACTCATCACGCCACCGCCGACGAGCAGCACATCGACTTTTTGTGTAGTCATTATGGAATCGCCTATTAACAGAAAATCTTTCAAAGCGGGTATTAGCGACGTCTTTGGTGCTTTTGGCGTCGCGACACATGTTCAGTTTTACACAGCCCGGTGGTATCCGCTAGTTGGCTGTACCCGCGCATTATATTAGGTGAGGCTCAACCTCTTGCAGGAGGCTGGTCAGCTGAGGATAGAAAAATGGTGTTTACCGGTTCCCAAACTCAGGCCGCTTAATTGACGCGAAAATACCGGAAAAGACCTTTTCGGTCAATTGTTTAGCAGCTTCGGTGGTTGCTTGGCAAGGTGCAAATTTGACGAATATAAAGTGACTTTATGCCGATTAGCTCTACGTACCTTGCTCTGTGGCTACACTCAATAGTACCGCGAATATTTAACCTAAATGGCCACTCCGTCGGGCCTAGGCGTGCTGGAACAGTGTGATCTAGATAATGAAACTGTCACTAAGGCGCTAGGCTCGTTAAGGTAGCTGAGGTGACTGACACACAGCAAACCCATCAGGAGGAATGCGTATGGCATTGACCAACTCGGTGCAACTAATTTGCTACCCAGACCGCTTAGGCAATAACTTGAGTGATCTTTACGGTATTTTAGAGAAACATCTCACTGAAGCCGTTGGCGGCGTTCATATTTTACCTTTCTATCCATCGAACGCTGATGGTGGATTCTCACCGCTGACTCATAAAGAAGTTGATCCACGTTATGGTACGTGGGCTGATATAGAACGTATTGCCGCTAAATATGATATTTGCGCTGACTTAACGGTGAATCATATTTCGGATGAATCCCCTGAATTTTTAGACTTTATCGAGAAGGGTGACGCCTCCAAATATGGCGACTTGTTTGTACGAGTTGGGCGTATGGGCGAGATTACGCCAGACGACATGGCGAAAATTCATATTCGCAAAGAAAAAGAACCATTCCGCGATGTCACTTTTGGCGACGGTACGACCGATCGTGTTTGGTGTACCTTTACCGAGAAGCAAATTGATTTAAATTACGAAGCCGATATAACCTACGAATTAATGGAAAGTTACATCGCCTTTTTGGCGAGTAAAGGCGTAAAATTATTTCGGTTGGATGCATTTGGCTACACCACTAAGCGTATTGGATCGACGTGTTTTTTAGTTGAACCAGAAGTGTATCGAATTCTTGATTGGGTTAATTCGGTAGCGCAAAGGCATGGATGTGAGTGCCTCCCCGAAGTACATGATCACACTAGCTACCAATATGCGATAGCACGCCGAAATATGCACCCTTATGGATTTGCGTTGCCCCCTCTGCTGTTATTCTCCTTGTTAGATGCCAATAGCGTTCATCTTAAAAATTGGCTGCGTATGTGTCCTCGTAACATGATTACGGTGTTAGACACTCATGATGGAATTTGCATTCCTGATGTCGAAGGTGTTCTACCTAATGATTGCATTACAGCATTAATCGATAATTTACAGTCACGCAGTGCAGATCCGATTCTACGTCGCTCGGCAGCGAATATTCATAGTGTGGGTGCTATCTATCAAATTACCTGCACATTTTATGATGCTTTGATGCAAAACGATGACGCCTACATTGCTGCTCGTGCAATACAGTTTTTTACGCCAGGAATTCCGCAGGTTTATTACGTTGGGTGGCTTGCTGGCGAAAATGATAATGAATTAATGGAAAGTAGCGGTGAGTTGCGTGATATTAATCGCCATTATTATTCGTTGGATGAGGTTGACGCTGCCGTAGAAAAGCCGGTGGTGAAACGTCTGACCAAATTAATGGAGTTTCGTACACAGTATCCCGCCTTTGATGGCCACTTTGAGCTAAATTCTTCAAACGACACGAGTATTTGCATGGCGTGGCGTCACGGCGAATATTATTGCCGTATCTTTGTCGATTTGAACTTTAAAACCACCACGTTGACGTATCTGGAAACAGAACATTTAACGGAAGTCACTATTACCTGCTGATTGAAGCAGTAGAATTTCCGCAAGGCTGCTAAGCTTCGGATAAATGTCACGAGGCTGTCGTCTTTGCTGCTTAGACTTCCAGCGCCTCAATTCGCACAGGAGTATTTTCGTTTATGTTACAACTCATTGCGCCCATCGGCTCATTGCTGACGGGTGTATCGTTATTATTACTTGGTAGTGGCTTGTTAAATACCTTATTAGCGATACGTGGAGGGGCAGCAGGGTACGATTCCAGCACGATGGGCCTAATAATGTCGGGCTATTTTGTGGGTTTTTTTGTTGGTACGTTTATCGCGTTGCCTATGATCCGCCGAGTCGGCCACATCCGAGTGTTTGCGCTTTGCGCTGCTGTTGCTTCAGTATCTGTGATGCTGCATCAATTGATAATTAACCCTTGGGTGTGGGTGGGGTTAAGAGTACTGACCGGTATCTCGCTGGTGATTTTATATACCGTAATCGAGAGCTGGCTCAATGCACAAACTCCAGCAAACCAGCGTGGAAAAGTATTTGCTGTCTACATGGTGGTTAACCTAGCAGCATTAACTTTGGCGCAGCAGTTGATGCGTTTTGATTCAGCAGAGTCTTATATTCTGTTTGCCTTGGCTTCAATGCTCGTTACTTTAAGTTTAGTACCGGTTGCATGGACTCGATTAACTCCTCCAGAGGTACAGACGGTTAAGCGATTACGTATTCCCTTCTTATGGCGAATTGCTCCCGTTGCGGTTGCCGCATCCTTGCTATCCGGGCTTGCCATGGGCGCTTTTTGGGGGATGGGGGCGGTATATGCTGGCAAAGTTGGGCTTGATGATGCCGGTATCGCAAGCTTTATGAGCGCTGGCATTCTTGGTGGTGCGTTGTTGCAGTATCCCTTAGGTCGTTACTCTGATAGCAGCGATCGGCGAAAAGTGATCGCCATTACCTGTGCTTTTGCAGCACTGGCCGCTTTATTGCTGATACCCGCTGGATTCAATAGTACGACTCTATTATTCGCTATCGCTCTATATGGTGGCTTGGCTTTTGCGATTTATCCTGTTGCTGTTGCGCACCTAATCGACCACTTAGATGGTCCGGATATCATTGCTGGTGGCAGTGCAGTTTTGCTACTTCATGGAATTGGAGCGGCCATTGGGCCTGCGTTAGCAGGACAGTTAATGACAGTAACCGGACCAAGCGCTTTACCAGTATATTTTTGCTTTATGCAGCTGCTGCTCGCAGGCTTTGCCATCTGGAAGATTAACGCTAGAAACGAAGATGAGTATGAACATCCTGCACAATTTGTTGCCATGGTGCGCACCACGCCAACTGCGCTGGAAATGTACCCCGATGAATCTGAAGCAGTATCGGAGGTCGATGATAGTCTATCTTCTCAAGCCAGAGAAAATGCGGCATGAAATCCTTTCTTAGACTAAAACTGACATCTGTTGGATATTTATTGTGGGAGTAAGAACCTTAACTACACTTCCTTTAGACCAACTAAAGGAAGCTTTCAGAATGAATAGTATCAAGTCACATTTCTTTTCTAAGCGCTGCGTGCAAGTAGCATTTGGGGTAGTTTTAACAGCATGTTCAATGCTGTCTATCGCCGAAGAAGCTCCGGCAAAACTGCATGAAATCCTACCGGATTTAGAGGTTTGGAGTACTGATCAAGCTTTGATTGACGCCGTTCGTCAGCAAAACTCGGAAGGTTTGACGCTTGCAACCATTCAAGAACGCGATGCTGTGTGGCGTGCCACATCCGGTGTTGATGATTTCATGGCAGAGCTTATGTCGAGTGCTGTCGCAAAGCACATGCTGACACTAGAACAAAGTAAACCGTATTTTGTTGAGTTTTTCTTGATGGATAATCAAGGTGCCAATGTCGCCATGACGAATAAGACTTCTGATTATTGGCAGGGCGACGAGGAAAAATTTACTGAGTCATTTAAAGGTGGAGTAGGAAACACCTATATGAGTGACGTCAAATTTGACGAAAGTTCTCAAGCCTACCTCGTACAAGTTTCTATTCCTATTATGGATGGCGATAAAGCAATAGGAGCAATGACCATCGGAGTTAATTTAGACGAACTTTGATTGTGGTAATTGGTTGTACCTTGGAGCAGGGATATGAAAAATTGGTTTGATAATTTAAGTTTCGCAAAAAAAGTAACCCTGCCTTTGGCACTTGTCGGTTTACTGGTAATTGCTTTATCTGTTGTCGCTATCAGTTCCAGAAATACGGTATCAGAAGCAGTCGGAACTGTTATCCATCACGATTTGCCAGCGCTTAATATCCTGTTACAAACGGGTATGGATTTTTACCGGGTCGTGGTAGCAGAGCGAAGCTTGCTTAATTTAAAAGTAGGGTCATCAGACTACGATGCCATGCTAAAGCAGCATAAGGAAAGCTTGACTGAAATCGAATACAATTTTCAGAGGCTCGCCGATTTAGACCCAAAAATAACTCAAAATAAAAATTATCAGTCCTTGCTAACTAGCTTTGGAAAATGGAAAGCCATTACTACCAAAATAGAACAAGAAAGGTCGACTGATAGTCGAATCGGACGCAGTACTGCGATGGGTTTGTCTTATGCTGAAGGACATCAGCTATTTGACGAATCAATGATCCATTTAAATGCCATGATTCATGACATTGAAATACTCTCGAATAAAGAATCGGAATACGTCGATCAAGTGCAAGATCAAGCCATGTTTAAACAGGTTTTTCTATTGGCTCTGGCATTGGTTACCTGCGTATCTCTCGCAATACTATTCCCACGGATGATTACCCGCGATCTCAATCAAATTAATGATCGTTTCACTGATCTCGCTGAAGGAGAGGGCGATCTGACCGTTAGATTTAATACAAAACGCAGTGATGAATTAGGCCGCCTCAGTCATTCGTTCGATCGTTTTATGGATAAATTACATAGTTTAATCAGCGAAATCATACATACCTCGAATGGCGTTGGCAGCAATGTTGGTGAGTTGAATGGTATGTCCAAGCAAGCAAAAACATCGATTAGTCAACAAGATGAGTCAATTAATTCGGTGGCTGTCGCTGTTGAAAAAATGCGTGAAGCCCTGAAAGGTATTGCAGCAAATACATCGACCACAGCTGAAGAAGCGAAAAATTCACAGCATTGTACGGAAGATGGACGTTTGTTAGTTGAACAGACAAGAACAGACATTCAGTCCTTAACCAACGATGTTCAGCAAGTTTATAAAGCGATTTCAAGAATTGAGACAGGTACAGAACGTATTGGGTCTGTACTTGCGGTTATTAGTGGTATCGCAGAACAGACCAATCTGTTAGCGCTTAACGCTGCAATTGAAGCAGCGCGGGCGGGTGAACAAGGTCGAGGCTTTGCCGTAGTGGCAGATGAGGTTCGGTCGCTCGCGAGCAAGACTCAACAATCAACTAAAGATATTAATGATATGATTGTCGAGCTTGAAAATAGCGTGTCTGTTGCTGTGAAAACAATGGATTCAGCGACTGAAAATGCTGAAAAAACGTTAAGTTCCAGTATGAAAACCAGCGATTCGATTCAAGAAATTCAAGCTTCGTTTGTTAAGGTTCAAGGTTTAGTTGGTGAAACAGCTCGATCCACTGAAGAGCAATATAAAATTATTGAAGCAATCAATAAAAATATATCTTCCATTAATGAATTGTCTACCGTGAGTGCTGATCGTGCTGGTAAGGTGGAAGACTCAAGCCGTAGTTTGCATAATTTGTATCAAAAGCTATTACAAACAACGAATAAGTTTAAAGTTTAAATGCAACCTTATGTGGCATTTTAATTGTATGTGCACAGTGGTGGTGCTATTGTCAGCGCATGATTAATGTTAAATCCTAAATTAAAAGCGTGTTTAACGTTTTTATTTGCTAGGTATGAAATATGCATGTATTAATTGTCAGTTTTTATTAATTCTGACAATGATGTTAATATTTCGACAAAATTCGATGTTGATTATTTCATTTTGGAGCGAAGCGCTGTAATACTGCATTTGAGCTTATCTAGCTTGGTTCAATTTTTAGGTACCTTAATTCACAGGTCCTTTTCGTAATTTTTTGCTCAGTTTACCGTTTCGTTTCCTGTCACATAGCCACAGGAGACTACTATGCTATTAGCTACCGATCTTGATGGAACCTTCCTCGCGGGCGACGCTGCCCAGCGTCAACAGCTGTACCAATTAATCGCAGCGCATCCGAACATTGATTTGGTCTTTGTTACCGGACGTGGTTTGGAGTCTGTGCTGCCACTGCTCGCCGATACTATGATCCCTCAGCCTGATTATATTATTTGTGACGTCGGCTGCACGATCGTTAATGGTCATACTTTGCAGCCCGTATTTGAGGTACAAAGCCCCATTGAAGATATGTGGCCAGGCGAACACAAAATTGAAGAGGCGATCGCTCATATTGCCGGTTTAACGCGTCAAGATGTTCCGCAAGAGCGTCGTTGTTCATATTTTTGCGAAGAGGGTGCAGTCACCGAAGAATTAAGTGAAATCGCCGCAACACTTAACTGCGATGTACTTTATTCGGCGGGTTTGTATTTGGATTTTCTTCCCAAAGGCATTAACAAAGGCGCGACACTAACTGCTCTCATTAATCACCTCGAATTAAATAGCGAAGATGTGATGGTTGCTGGTGATACATTGAATGATTTATCTATGTATGAGCACGATTTTATCGGTGTGTGTGTGGGGGAATCGGAAGCTGGATTGCTAGAAGCTACTCGTAGCCGTGCTCGTGTGTATCATGCATTGGAACCCGGTTGCGGTGGCATCTTGGAGGCCATTAGTCACTTTGGTTTTTTAGGCGAAGAGGGCATCAGTGCTGAGGTGCGCGAGCCAGCAACGCCGGGGCAATCTGATTTGGTCATGGTTTATCACCGCTTGCCATATGAAGAATATATTGAAGATGGTATTCAAAAGCGTCGTCGTCCGACCTCTCCTAACGGCATTATTCCTACGTTAATGAGTTTTTTCGCCGATGGAAAAAAGGGATCTTGGGTGGCATGGTCGATTCATGATCCAAAGTTAGGTGAATTCGAGAGTCATACTGAGGTCGATGTTGATAAGTATCCGAATCTAGTCGCAGCGCGGGTGGGCTTGAGTAAGCGTGATGTTGATATCTTCTATAAGAAATTCTCGAAAGAAGCTTTCTGGCCAACCTTGCATACTTTCTGGGAACGAGCGACTTTTCGAGAAGATCATTGGGAGGTGTTTAAAGACGTTAATCGTCGTTTTGCTGAGCGCACCAGTGAAGAAGCCGCTGAAGGCGCTACCGTATGGATTCACGATTACAACTTATGGATGGTGCCAGCCTATTTGCGCGAATTACGTCCAGATTTAAACATCGCATTTTTTCATCACACGTATTTTCCATCTGCAGATGTATTTAATGTTCTGCCATGGCGTCGCGAGATAGTGGGGAGCTTGTTGCAATGTGATTATATTGGCTTTCATATTCCACGTCAGGCTGAAAATTTTGTCGACGTTGCTCGTGGTGTCACCCCCATTGATGTGAAAGAAAAAGTGGGTTGTGCTCCTCGCTTTGTAACTTATGGCTGTGCCGTCGGTTTGGATGAAATGACGACCGAAATCGAAGTGAATAATCGCCGTATTCGTTTGGGCGCTCACCCAGTGGGATTAGATTTAAATCGAGTTTCAGATGCGTTAGAAGATCCTGTTATTCAGAACCGCATGACGGAGCTGCGTGAAGAGTTAAGTGGCACTAAGTTAGTCTTGTCGGTTGAGCGCTTGGATTACACCAAAGGGATTCCTGCTAAGCTTCAAGCCTTTGAAAAACTGTTGGAAGATCACCCTGAGTTGCACGGTAAAGTCACGCTTGTCACTGTCTGTGTGCCGGCAGCAAAAGAAATGACGGTGTATAAAAAACTTCAGATAGAAATAGAACAGGCGGTTGGTCGTATTAATGGTCGCTATGCCGATGTTGGCTGGACTCCAGTGCAATTTTTCTTCCGCGCTGTACCGTTTGAGCAGTTAGTGGCTTATTACGCTATGGCGGATGTCATGTGGATTACGCCGTTGCGCGATGGTTTAAACTTGGTTGCTAAGGAGTACGTTGCGACCCAAGGTAAGATTGAGGGTAGTGGTGTACTGGTATTATCTGAGTTCGCAGGTGCGGCGGCAGAAGTGCGCGGAGCCATGTTAACGAATCCACATGATCCCGCGGAAATGGCCGAGACTTGTTATTTGGCACTAGCAATGAATCGTGACGAAGCGCGGAGTCGTATGCGCGAGGCTTACGAAATTGTGAGCCATTATGATATCGAGCATTGGGGGAATGAGTTTTTGGCGGCAGTAAAGGGTAAAGCTAACCATAAAACACGTTTAGTAAAAGTTGCTTAGCTCTTAGTGGCCTGAAAACGAAGGGTAGCATAGCTGTAATAAGAGAAAAAAAGCCGGTTTTATTAACCGGCTTTTTACGTTTTATTTCTCAGTTTAATTAACTGGTTAGTCTTGGTTAAACGAGTGACCGCCTAGTGACGATTTTTGCTAATACCCCGTTAAATGCTAAAACCCCTGCAAGTACTAAAACTAATCCGGATATTTGTATGCCGTCGGGGTATACCCCCAGTATCAGACTGACAAGTAGGGTAAACACCGGTACGAAGTTAAAGGCAATTGCTGATTTATCGGGTCCAATTTCTTGTACACCTTTGAGCCAGAATATATAAGCCAATACGGAACCGAAAATACTCATATAAAGTAAAACAGCGTGAGATTTAAGTGATAATTGCGGAATCGTATGCAGTGGTTGCTCTACGATTAGGGCAAGTGTTATCAAGGCGACAGCACCAATGCTGACGGTCCAGCGTGCAAATTGCATTGATGGAATATGCGGGGCATAGCGTTTTGAGCCGACGCTGTAGAGGCTCCATACAAAGCATGCGCCAAGCATCCATAAATCGCCAACCGCAATTTGAAGTTGCGCGAAGTTACCGCCAGTGATCACTAAGCTCACACCAATAAACGCAATGACAATACCGAGTGCTTGCTGGCGATTGATTTTTGATCCCAATAGAAATACTGACAGTAATACTGATATTAATGGGGCTAGCGCCATAATGAGGGCTGCATTTAGCGGTGATGTGGTGTGGAGCGCGATAAAAAATGCATAGTTAAATCCAAACACGCCTAACAAGCCAAGCGGTACTAACGTTAGCGCATCACGCCATTGCAGTTGTGACTCAGCCTTCCCCGTCCACCAACGAAAGCCCCAGAATAACAGCAGTGCTGTGGCAAAACGCTCTGCCGCTGCCGTTAGCGGTGGCACTATATTGGCCACCTCATGGGCAGCATTAAAATTGCTGCCCCAAAACAAGGTGCTAAGAACGATGAGAAGCCATAGGTGGGCGTTAGAAGACACTAGAATCACCAAAGTAACGGTTAACTGACAGAGGTTAACGCTGGGCGCGTATCCTAGAGCTTAGGCCCTCATTGATAAATAGGGCTGGCTGATATCCATTGTTTCATTTTTAAGGATAAAGCTTGTGACGCCGAGGCTAACACTGAAGACGCCAATCAGCATTCGGTGGAATACCAGTGACATTTGTCAGTATTCGGGGTGCTAGTCAGCTGCTAGAGTTTTTGCTCTGGCGGGTCGTGGTGAGAGACGAATGCACGCTGGAGATAGATCAGCAGAGTTGCTGAAGCCCATAGCAAGGAGGTTGTATGACAAAAATAATAATAGCTGCCGCTATGACGTTGACTCTTTCTGGGTGCTTTTCCAGCCCAGAAATGGTGCTTGAACTTAATGGTGGTGATGGCGAATGGCGCTTTTATGATCAAGGATTCCCAACCGATTTACGCCTAACGGATGAAGGGAGGCCCGATTTTAGTGGTTTTCCTCACCGGCTTTTTTCGCCACTGGTCATGGAGTTCGCACGCGAAGCTGAGCGTTACGATCAAATGACGGGATATGCACCCGATACTCCGGTGTATATCCGCTTTACCGGCACATTTGAGCCAGAAGAATTTTCATTGCCTCAATCCGCTAATCATTTTGCGGATGCGTCTTCCGTCATTCAACTGATTGATGTTGATCCTGATTCGCCGCTGCGCGGTAAGCGCTACCCAATTGCAGTCGATTTCCGCTATGAAGAAGATGAATACCGACCTGCGTCATTGTTTGAAGCCATTCCTATCGGGCAAATCCAGCAAGAAAACACTACTTATGCGCTTATTATCACGCGCGATATTGCCGGTGAGTATGCGGATGATTTGAATGCCAATCCGGTTTTGACCTCATTATTGAAAGGTAAAAACCCACGTTACAAAGACCTATTCATAACTGCTTCGAATGCAGAAAAAGCCCTGCAAGTGTATGCGCCTTTGAAAGACCAATTAGAACTTGATGGTATTGATCCTGACGATGTCATTGCGGCTGTCGTATGGACAATAGGAGCGGCTACTAGCAAAGCATTTGAATTGGGGCAGATTATGACTCAATGGGATGTGCCGCCACTTTTGTCTGATTGGGAAATGACGAAAGACATGCCTGAATTTTGTGTTTACGAAGCGCAATGGAGTGTTCCTGGCCTACAAAAAGGTCTATTTCCATATCCGTCGCCTATCTTTGGTGGGGATATTGAATACGATCTAAATGGTGAGCCGATTGTGCAATATTGGCGCGATACTCCGGTCGTTGTCACTGTACCCAAAACGCCCATGCCGGCTGAGGGTTACCCTATGCTGTTGTTTCATCATGGTACTCATGGCTTAGCGGAGCATGTTTGGTCGCGTGGAAAGGAGCCAGTTGATGGAGAAATTAGCACCTACGGTTCTGCAGCGCATGTCGCCGCTTTGCGTGGTTGGGCCGCGGCAGGGTTGGGAGGCCACTTCGGGCATGATCACCAGCAGTCGATTGAATTGTATGATGCGATCTCTGAAACCGTTGGCATCCCGTTGAATTTGCTGCAATTTAACCTCTACAACCCCCAGGGCTTTCGTGACAATCTTCTACAGCAACTGAGTGAACGTATTTTGTTTCGTCGTTTGATTGAGCAAGCCCATATTGATACTAGAGGTTGCATTGGTAGCAATCAGGGAGAGGCTGTCTTTAATGCTCAGCAGACTGCGCTGATGGGGCAGTCTTTAGGGGCGTTTACTGCGGCAGCACAGATGGCTGTTGATCCGGCACCGCTTACGGCTTACATAGCGACAGGTCCAGGTACGTATAACATGAAGTTGTTTTTCCAAAACAAGCAAGATCCGGAAGGTTCAGCGATAGGCAACATTCTAGAACCTTTGTTTTTCTATACCGATGAGGACGATATTGTCGAAGACCCATTTCACCCTGTGTATGCTTTGAGTGATCAAATTAGCGCGCCGTCGAATACGTCCTTGATGTTAGCTAAACGTGAGCAGCTTAATAACGCGGGGCAGATTCCATTTCATAGCTTGATGATTTTCGGTCATGTCGATAATTTTGTGTCGTTAACTTCACAGAAACCGCTAATACGAGCATTAGAAAGCGATATGGCAGGTCCTGAACTCGATGTGCCGATAGAGTTGAGTCTATTGGCCAGCGCGCAAGTGGCTGGTGGAGAAGCGCTTGATTATCCTGTTAGCGGCAATGGCCATCACGGCGAAACCAACGCTTTTACACGCTATCAGCAAGATGAGATTAAGACGGGTCATCATGTGATGATTCAATTAGAAGCCCCTAAGCATCAGATTGGTTGCTTGCTGCAGGACATCGCCGCGGGAATAACCCCTCAGGTAGTCGAAGGAAGCGCAATTGATGGTGCTTGTGCGAGTGGCCCAGCGTTATTAGAAACGGTACAGCAAGAACCTTTTTGATATAAAAATCGGAAGTTCGATCGTATTTGGATCAAAGGCTCAACCTAAGGTTGAGCCTTTTTGCATTTTTCTTGCAATCCTATGTTATTGAGTGCACTAATTAGATGCGCTGGCAGGAATGTCACTATGCGAATGTCGAGGCTGTGTAAAAGTGATAACTAGTGCTCGGAATTGGTTGATTAGAGAACTATCATTCAATAGTTGTTTTGTTAGCCAAGGAACGCCAAAAATTTTGTATAGATAATGGAGAGACGATCAGAACACCCAATAAAATAATATTAAACAGGTATTTTGATTTATGAGAAGTGCCGCCTTCTTACCAGCGATATTTGCTGACACTGATGAATTCTATGCTGAACGTGGCGCGCTGTTAATGAAACGCGCACTGATCGGGTTGGCATTGGCCATCGGTTGCTCACTCTCGATTGTGTTTTTTATTTTAACCAGCGCCACACTTGTGCACTGGTATAGCATCATTGCTTGCATGTTTATTTACATGTTTCCCATCGCAACCGCCATTCAATATGGCCGTAAGCCACCCGAGGGGCTTGATGCGAAAAAAGCGGTAGTACGAAAATATGTACGCCAGCTTGTCATCGTTGTGATCGGTTGGAACCTTATTGCATTTATGATTTTGCCGGGTTTAGACCCAGATACTCGGCTGATTGTGATTAGTATGTTTGTCACCGTTGTATTGGGTCATGTCCTACCCTTATCGCTATTTCCTCGTTATGCGATTGCTGTTCTTGTCTTGAATTTAATCCCCCTTTCGTTGCAATTAACCAGCTTGGGTGATGCAGATATCGCCCCTTTGGGTATTGCTGGCGTGGTATTCACTTTTGCAGAGATCATTATTATTGCTTGGTTGTATGTTACCGATATGACCGGATTGCGTAAGAGTAGTGGTGATCGAGGAGCTATTGAACCAGATTTGACTGTTTCTGGTTTTCGACAGGTAAAAATTTCCTCTGTGTACTTAAAAAGTCCTCCATCGGTGGTCTTGCAACTGGTAACAGCGTTATTACTTGTTATTGCACTGCGAGCGCCTGAAATCGAAAGTACCCTATGGTGTTGGTTTTTGGCTTTTGTGTCGATGCAAGCCATTAGGGCTGCGGTATTTGTCGCATATATGAGCCGAACGAATGACGACCGTGTAGGTCGTTGGCGCGCATTTTTTGCTATCGGCATGTTGGGCAGTCAGTTCGTTTGGTTTGCATTCCCGTTTATCTTTAATGCGGCACTTAGTGATTTTCATTTAGGTGTGGTTGCTGGCGTATTGATTGTGATTGCAGTGCTTAGTTCCATTGGTTTAACGTCAGATCGAGCATTGTTATATGCCAATACCGCATTATGTATTAGTCCGCCGATTTTATTTATAGCATCAGACATTAATTTCTGGATGCTAGCTTCGCTGGGGCTAACTGCTGCATTAACGTTATTTTTAGTCATGGAGAGTATTCATGAGTCCGCAATTCGTTCGTTAAAGGGTGGTTTGTTACATAAATTGGCAAACTACCGTGCTCGTAAAATGGAAGAGCTAAATTTAGATTTAATCAATGCTCGTCATCGTTTAACAGAAGTAAATGCATCACTTGAATCTCAAGTGCTGGAGCGTACCCAAGAATTAAAACATCAAGCTAATCACGATATGCTTACTGGGTTAGGCAACCGCTACCGCTTTACTAATATGGTCGAGCGAGCATTGGATGAGTATCACAACGATCAGTCAGGCTTTGCTATTTATTTATTAGACCTAGATCGGTTTAAAGAAATTAACGATGGCCTTGGCCATTTTGCAGGTGATCATGTTATTCGGGAAACAGCACAACGCATTCGTGACGTGTGCGGCGAGGATCATGTGTGTGCGCGTTGGGGCGGTGATGAATTCGTAATTTTGCAACGCTATGTCTCTAGTCGTGAAGAGATCTATCGCTTCTCTGACGATCTTGTTAATAAATTAAAGATGCCAATAGAATTGTCCAGCGGCCCTGTGAGTATTGGCGCTAGTATCGGTGTATCTGTCTGCCCAGAGCACGGCACAACGGCCGAAGAGCTACTCGAACATGCTGATATTGCTGTTTATCGTTCTAAATGTATGCGCGGTACTGTGTCGATTTATAACGATAATTGGGGGGTTGAAGCCGCTGAGCGTGTTCATCTTGCTCAAGCACTACGCAATGCCATCGAAAGCCAAGGTATGGATCTTGCGCTGCAGCCCTTAATTGCCATGAATACAGGCAAATTAACGGGCTTTGAAGCGTTAGCTCGTTGGCCGCAAACGGACAATGCCCCTATTAGCCCTGGTGTATTTATTCCTCTCGCGGAAGAGTGTGGTTTAATGCCGATGTTAGGTCGTTGGGTGTTGCAGCGTGCGTGTGAAATGTTGCAGGACGTCGCACCAGACAGTGATCTTCGAGTCGCGGTAAATATATCCGTATTACAATTGCTTGATGTCGATTTTGTTAGTGAAGTTCTTGATGTTCTGACGCTAACTGAGTTGCCACCAGAGCGTCTAGAACTAGAAATGACCGAAAACGTATTTGCTAGCGATGTTGAACAAATACGTAATGTACTAAGTCAATTAAGAGAACAGGGTATACGTATTTCTATTGACGATTTTGGTACAGGATATTCCTCTATTAGTTATTTGTTGGACTTCCCGTTAGACACATTAAAAGTCGATCGATCATTCGTTACGGCCCTGAACAGCGGTGGCGAAGGTATCTTTAGCAGTATTATTGCGCTTGCGCATGGCCTCGAATTGTCGGTCATTGTCGAAGGTGTAGAGACGCAAAAAGAGCTAAATAGTGTCATTCGTCTTGGTGGTGAAGAAGTTCAAGGCTTCTTCTTTGCTAAGCCTATGATGCTGCCAGAATTGGAGGGTTGGCTAATAGAGCATCGTGATACGTCATTTGATATTAAGCAGAAGTTTCCGTTTGTAAGCCTAGGTTAGCGCTAGCGTATAAATGTGCACTCTACGCATCATGTTTCAGTCGTCATCAGAAGATTCCTTCGCATGGCTGACAGGATAGTCACTGTAATAGATCTGATTTTTCGTCAGGCGTTGTAGCCCGTTTCATTCTTCGTTCGCTAGTTGAACTATGATAGAGGTAGGTTGTAATTCGATGAGAGGTCTATGGTATGCATATATTGTGTCCAGATTTAGATGTAGGACGTCGATATGCTATCACGAGCAACCTAAAGTTAAAGATAGACGAGTTGGTATTCAGTAACACAATCAATAGGGTTTGTCGCGGTTTATGAGAAGTATCGGCTTCCTGCCTAGCATTATAAAAAACACAGATGAATTTTATGGAGAAAGAGCATCGTTATTGATGAGGCGAGCTATTGTAGGATTGGCTTTAGCTATTGCATGCAATGTAGCAATGATCACCTTTCTCTATCTTCAAGACGTTTTTGAAATTTGGTTTATCGCTGTTTTCTGCTTACCTCTTTATGTTTTCCCTTTGCATACGAGTTATCGATTCATTGTAGATAAACCCGATCAGCTTTTTGATCAAAAGAAAAAAATACGTCGATATATGCGGCAATTGGCCATTGTTATTTTGGTTTGGAATTGTTCGGCGGCATTTATACTTCCAATTTTAGAAGGCGATATACGTTTAATAACCATAAGTTTATTTATTGTGTCGGTATTGGCGTATTTTTTACCACTGACGTTACTTCCACGCTATGCACTATTTATTCTGGCGATTAGTCTTTTCCCTATGTCCCTGCAGTTGGCACTTCTCGGTGACGATAAAATTATGTCATTGGGTTTGGCCGGGATGGTTTTGGTGTTTATGGAAGTTATGCAGATCGTCTGGTTGTATCGTACTGAAATGGATAATTTTAGACGGGAGCACTATAGAGGTAAGATTTCCGAACCGGACATGTCGGAGTCAGGATTAAAACAATTAAGAATTTCGGCAATGTACTTCCAAGGTGCACAATCGATTATATTGCAGGCAGCTACTGCATTTATTTTGGTTATTGCACTGCGAACTGAGACAACCGAAGCATTGATGTGGAATTGGTTTTTAGGCTTTATCTCTGTTCAGGTTTTAAGAGCTGCAAGCATAGTTAGCTTTATGGATGATTCTGAAAAACGCACGCTTATGCAATGGCGATTAATTTTTTCAGGCGGGGTTCTAGTTAGCCAAATAGCATGGTTTTCTTATCTTTTTATATTTAGTGAAATGTTAAACGGGTTCAACTACAGCATGGTTTCAGGGATTTTAATTCTCATGGCCGTGTTTAGTACGATAGGCCTCACTGCTGATCGCGCTTTGTTGTACTTCAATAGCGTTTTGTGTCTTGCGCCATTGACGTTAATTTTGATTGCGGATCTAAATACTTGGTTAGTCGTAGCCTTGAGTTTGCTGGCAATACTGAGTTTGTTAGTCGTCGTAGAGAATATACATCAGTCGTCGGCTCGTTCACTAAAAGGGCGATTACTACAAAAGCTTGCTGAGTATCGAGCGGAAAAAATGCAAGAGCTGAACATCGATCTCACGCACGCACGTAAGCGTTTAACTGAAGTCAATGCATCGCTAGAAAGCCAAATCCAAGAACGAACAAGAGAGTTAAAGCATCAGGCAAATCACGATATGTTGACGGGATTAGGCAATCGTTATCGTTTTGCAACAGAAGTGCAAACAGCGTTAGAAGAATACGATAAAGATCAATCGGGCTTTGCGGTTTATATGCTCGATTTAAATCGATTTAAAGAAATTAATGATGGTTTGGGACACTTTTCTGGCGATCATGTTTTACGCGAAACAGCGCAACGAATCAGTCAGGCTTGCGATGAAAATCGAATTTGCGCACGCTGGGGGGGCGATGAATTTGTTATTTTACAAAAGCGGGTTTCGTCACGGGATGATATTCAACGATTTTCAGAGCGCCTAATCAAACAGCTACAAGTTCCTATTGAGCTTGAGAAGGGCCCAGTAACCGTGGGTGCTAGCATTGGTGTATCAATATGCCCTGATCATGGTGTGGCAGCTGATGAGTTACTAGAGCATGCCGATATCGCGGTCTATCGCGCCAAATGTATGAAAGATGGAGTATCCATTTATAACGACCACTGGGGGAGCGAGGCGGCAGAGCGAGTGCGCTTAGCGCAAGCACTGCGCAAAGCCATTGAAACTCGATCAATGGATGTCGCACTACAGCCCTTCATTGCCGCCAAAAGCGGCAGTATTACCGGTTTTGAAGCGTTGGCTAGGTGGCCACAACAAAATGGTGATTCAATAAGTCCTGGAGTCTTTATTCCATTAGCTGAGGAATACGGTTTTATGCCTTTGCTTGGTGGATGGATACTACGACGGGCATGTGAAATCTTGGTTGAAATAGCGCCTGATTCCATGATCCGAGTTGCTGTCAACATATCGGTACTGCAATTAATAGATCCAGATTTTGTCCCTGAGGTATTCACTATTCTCGAAGAGACCGGTTTGCAACCTGAGCGCTTAGAAGTCGAAATGACAGAAAATGTTTTTGCTAATGATGTCGAGCAAATTCGCCATGTATTGAACCAGCTCCGTGCAAGAGGTATCCGAGTATCTATCGATGATTTTGGTACAGGTTATTCCTCAATCAGTTACTTACGTAATTTTCCATTAGATTCGCTAAAAATCGATCGCTCTTTTGTTACTGCTCTGAAGGATGGTGGTGAGGGACTGTATAGCAGTATCGTTGCGCTCGCCCATGGCTTAGAGTTATCAATTATCGTTGAAGGCGTAGAGACGGAGGAAGAATTGAAAGCCGTATTGCGTCTTGGCGGTGAGGAGTTGCAAGGGTACTACTTTGCGAAACCTATGTTGCGTCAGGAGTTAGATGCTTGGTATCTGATTCATAACGAAACGCCATACAAGATGCCGCGTCAATATCCGCCAATAAGACTAGCTTAACAAAATAAGCTATTTATCAAAAAAAAGCCCGCAGTAAATGCGGGCTTTTTTTTGCTTAAAATAACGAATTAATCTTCGTAATTTTCAATCGCGGGGCATGAGCAAATTAAGTTGCGGTCGCCGTAGACATCATCGATACGTCCTACTGTTGGCCAGAACTTATGCGCGCCCAGTTCTTTTACTGGATAAGCAGCGAGTTCGCGGCTGTAGGGGCGATTCCATTCGCCAGCAATAACGGGTGCGGTATGCGGGGCGTTTTTCAGCGGATTATTTCCCGCATCTAATTCACCACGGTGAATCGCTTCGATCTCGCCCTTGATCGCAATCATGGCGTCGGCAAAACGGTCGATTTCGACTTTGCTTTCAGATTCTGTTGGTTCAATCATGAAAGTCCCTGCAACCGGGAATGACATGGTTGGCGCGTGGAAACCGTAATCCATTAAACGCTTAGCGATATCCACTTCCGTGATACCGGTTTCTGCTTTAATCGGGCGTAGGTCAACAATACATTCATGCGCAACACGGCCATTTAAACCTGAGTACAAAATTGGGTAATGGCTGCTTAAACGTTTGGCCAGATAGTTGGCTTTCAGTAATGCGTTTTGTGTTGCTTTACGCAAACCGCTGCCGCCCATTAGCGTGATGTACATCCAGCTAATTGGTAGAATGCTGGCTGAGCCATAAGGGGCTGACGATACCGCACTGTTGCCAATACTCGCATCCTCAATTGGGCGTACGCTGTGGTTAGCCACAAACGGCGCTAAGTGTTTCGCTACTCCAATTGGCCCCATGCCTGGGCCGCCGCCTCCATGAGGGATAGCGAAGGTTTTATGTAGGTTCATGTGTGATACGTCAGCGCCGATAAAGGCGGGCTGAGTCACACCGACTTGGGCATTAAGGTTGGCGCCATCCATATAGACTTGGCCACCTAGGCTATGAATTAGGTCGCAAATTTCGCGTACCCCTTTTTCATAAATACCGTGCGTCGAAGGGTAGGTGAGCATCAAGCAGGATAGCTGGTCGCCGAGTTCTTCGGCCTTCGCTTTTAGATCGGCAAAATCCACGTTGCCTTCTTCGTCGCAGTTGGTAACAACGACACGCATTGAGGCCATCTGTGCTGATGCCGGGTTAGTACCATGCGCGGAGCGTGGAATTAGGCAGACATTGCGATGATGATCGCCGCGGCTTTCATGATATTTCTTAATGGCTAGCAAGCCAGCATATTCGCCTTGTGCACCTGAGTTTGGCTGCATGCAGATGGCATCAAAACCGGTAATGTCGCGCAAGTAGGCATCCAGTGTTTGTACCAATTCTTCATAGCCTTGGGTTTGGCTCTTGGGGGCAAACGGATGGATGTTGCTGAACTCTGGCCAAGTTACCGGAATCATTTCAGTCGTGGCATTCAGTTTCATGGTGCACGAACCCAGCGTAATCATCGAGTGATTCATCGCTAGATCTTTGCTTTCTAAACGCTTCATGTAGCGCAGCATTTCGTGTTCGGTATGGTACTTATTGAACGTTGGATGCGTTAAAAATGCGGTTGTGCGCTGAATACCGGTATCTATGCTGTTGCTACCGCTGGCTAGAATTTCAGCATCAAGTGCGTATACGTCTAGGCCATGTTCTGCGCCTAGAATCACATCGAATAGTTCGACGATGTCGGCAGCACTAACCTTCTCGTGCAAGCTTATGCTGATTTGATTGTTGTCGCTGTAGCGCAAGTTGATTTCAGCGGTTTCGGCGCGAGCTAAGACGTCAGCGCTATCGTTAACGCGAATCGTCAGGGTATCGAACCAAGTTGTGTTGACGAGTTCAACGCCTTTGTTTTGCAGACCTTTCGCCAAAATATCCGTTAGGCGATGAATACGGCTGGCAATGGTTTTTAAACCTTGTGGGCCGTGATACACAGCGTAAAACGAAGACAAATTCGCTAGTAATACTTGCGCGGTACAGATGTTCGAGTTGGCTTTTTCGCGACGAATATGTTGTTCGCGAGTTTGCAGTGCCATACGCAGCGCTTGTTTGCCTTGAGCATCAATAGAAACGCCAATGATGCGGCCAGGAATAGAGCGCTTGTAAGCATCACGCGTGGCGAAGAAGGCCGCGTGAGGGCCACCAAAGCCCATCGGTACGCCAAAGTGTTGGGCGTTACCCAATACAATGTCGGCTCCCATTTCGCCTGGTGCTTTTAGCATAACGAGGGCCATCAGATCGGTAGCCACGGCGGCTAGCGCATCTTTAGCGTGCAGGGCGGTAATGACGTCAGTGAAGTCGGTCACTTCGCCATTTTTACCTGGGTATTGGAACAGAGCGCCAAATACGTCAGCTTCAGCCGCAGCGGCGGCTGGGCCAACAAGTAAATCCCAGCCAAAGGCTTCGGCCCGAGTTTTTACCACGTCGATGGTTTGCGGTAAGCAATTTTCATCAATATAGAAGGTATTTGATTTGTTTTTGCGCACAGTACGCTTAGCCATCGCCATGGCTTCTGCCGCGGCCGTACCTTCATCCAACAAGGAACCGTTTGCCAGTTCCATGCCGGTAAAGTCGATCACCATTTGCTGGAAGTTTAAGATGGCTTCTAAACGGCCCTGAGCGATTTCCGGCTGGTATGGGGTATAGGCGGTGTACCAACCTGGGTTTTCTAACACGTTACGCAGGATCACAGGTGGGATGATGGTGTCGTGATAACCTAAGCCGATATAGCTTTTGAATACTTTGTTTTTGTTCGCAATTGCGCGCAGACGATTGATCGCTGCAAACTCTGATTGCGGTTCACCCGTAGTCAGGAACGGTGGGCGCAAAATATCGGCAGGAACGATTTCTGCAGTGAGCGCTTCCAGTGAATCAGCGCCAACGGCAGCGAGCAATGCTGCTTCTTCGTTGTCGTCGTTACCTGCGCCATTAGAGGCAATATGGCGGCCAATAAAGTTGTCGCGTTGTTCCAGATCTTTCAGGGACAGAGTGGTCATGGATGAACCTGTGGGCATGTCGGAGTTCGGGGATATTTAAGTAAAGCGTTCTGTAGCCGCCGTGTCGTTAACAACCAGCGGCTATAGAAGATCGAGCGTTATTCGCAAAGTGCTGCGTAAGCGTCAGCATCGAGTAGCGCATTAAGATCGTCGCTGTTAGCGAGTTCCATTTTAAAGAACCAAGCTTCACCGTACGGATCTTCGTTAACGGTTTCTGGCGCATCGGCCAATGCTTCGTTAACAGCAATGATTTTGCCCGACAGCGGTGCATAGATGTCAGAAGCGGCTTTAACCGATTCAACAACAGCAATGTCTTGTTCTGCTTCAACGTCAGTGCCAACGTCTGGTAACTCAACAAATACAACGTCGCCCAGTTGGTCCTGTGCAAAATCAGTGATGCCAACCGTTACGGTGCCATCGCTTTCAACACGGATCCATTCGTGGGAGGCAACGTATTTCAAATCAGCAGGGATGTTGCTCATGTGGGTGTCTCCAATTATTTATGCAAAAAAATTCTTTATTAGCAGCTCACTCGAACTGCTTTTTACCATTACGTACGAATGGCAATTTAACGACGCGTACATCAACCAGCTTACCGCGCATGTCTACTTGGCACGTGTCGCCAGTTCCGGCTGGTACTCGTGCCATCGCAATCGAGTACTGTAAGCTAGGAGAAAATGTGCCAGAGGTCACTTCGCCTTCACCAATACCATCAACGATTACTTTTTGATGCGAGCGCATAACGCCACGGCTCTCAAATACTAAACCGGCCTGAACATGAGTTACGCCCGCAGCTTGTTGCTGTTCTAGCGCTTCACGGCCGATGAAATCACGATCCGCAGGTTGCCAAGCAATGGTCCAGCCCATGCCTGCTTGCAGGGGGCTAATGGTTTCGTCCATATCATTGCCATACAAATTCATGCCTGCCTCTAGGCGCAGAGTGTCACGTGCACCAAGTCCTGCAGGTTTAACACCGGCATCGGTCAGTGCTTGCCAGAATGCAGCGACTTCAGTCTCTGGAATCATAATTTCTAAACCGTCTTCGCCAGTGTAGCCGGTGCGTGCGAAGAACCAGTCGGAATGAGGGAGACCTTGGAATATCTTTAAGCTAGCAATTAAATCGGCGGCCTCGGTTTTAATGCCTTGCACGATTTTAATGGCTTTCGGGCCTTGTACTGCAACCATAGCAAGCTCTGGCCGCTCGGTAAGGCTGATATCAAAACCGCGGCTTTGTTTGTCCATCCACTCAAGGTCTTTCTCGCGCGTCGAGCAGTTGACGACCGTGCGATACCAGCCTTCCATACGGTAAACGATTAAGTCATCAATCACTCCGCCGTCATGGTTGAGCATGCCGCTGTATAGGGCTTTGCCAACTTCGGTGAGCTTGTCGACATCGTTGGCGAGTAATTTTTGCAGAAATGCTTTTGCGTCTGGGCCGCGAACATCAACGATGGTCATGTGCGATACATCGAACATGCCTGCATGTTCACGAACCGCATTGTGCTCGGCGATTTGTGACCCGTAATGGATTGGCATATCCCAACCACCGAAATCGACGATTTTGCCGTTAGCTTCAAGATGTTTAGCGTAGAGAGCGGTTTGCTTGCCCATGATTTGTCCTGATTACGAGTTCAAGCCATTTGCTTTAGGGCAAGATGGCTGTCTGAAAAAGGCGGCAAGTATAGCGTTTTATGTGGCTCGAGGCACCTGGATTTCGTCGCCAGTGGGTGGCTATTGTGACCACCCACGGTAGAACATCAGGCTGGCTCTGGCTCGCGACGTTGTTTGGCGTGGGTTGGTGAGTAACCGCTCCACTTTTTAAAGGCTTTCGAAAAATTGGCGACACTAGAGTAACCAAGGCGTTCGGCCGCTTGGCTTACATTGCAAATACGTTGATTTAGCCAGTAGTGAGCTTGTTCTAAACGCAAATCAGCCAGCAGCTGCTGATAGTGTGTTCCCGCTTCTTGCAAACGGCGCTTACAGGTGCGTTCTGTTAGGCTCAATTGCGCGGCTAAATCGGCCAGCGCCGGCGGCTCGCGCAGATTGTTACGTAAGATATTGGCGGCTTTCTGCACAATCAGCTGCGATGAGCGTAAGTTAGCCTCCTTCGGGCCAAAGCTAATGACGTCAGTTGATAACGGTGCGAGCAATTGTGCGGAAGGAATACGCATCGCTAAATATGGTGCGTTATAAGTTACTCTGAGGGGGGCATAGAGTGGATATTGAGCAGCATATTCAGGCTCTGGGTAGGGCAGGAATATGGAGATCTGCTCATGTATACCCGTGATGAAGGCGAAGCCTAAGGTATACCCATACGCGAGTATTAACTCTGATAGACCCTGAGACGGTGTTGGGTCCGATGACGATAGCCACAAAAATTCACAGTGGCTGGTCATGCCGTCGTCAAGAATTTTAAGAGAAAAAGGACGTTCAGGCGTGCTAATCAAGGTCTGCATTTTTTCTAACAACTGTTTGAGGTTGTCAGTTTGTGCGGTTGCCTGCATCCCTAGAATTTGTCCATATTCCAAAAAAAGTGTCGGATAAGTATCGACCAGTTGGCTATTCTCGAGTACTGAGACGACGTGAAGCAATGCCGGTGTATCGTGAATATTGGCGACCGAGCAGTTGAGTGTCGGTGTCGCTTTTTTCATATCCTTCCGGATCACAAGACGGCGCAACGTCTGCAGTGTTTCCGTATGTGGTTTAAGAGAATGCATGATTGGTCTAGTTATATAGTATGGTGAGAACCTAGACTCTAATGGTCGTTACCGACAGATCAATGTTTAATTGCGCAATGATTTTAAATTATTTGGCTTAATATGACCCTTAAATGGCCGAAACGGCCACGGAACGGGGGATTGTAGATAGAAATATCAATACAGCCATTGCAAAGGTTAAATTAGTCATTTTGCGACAGATCTATTGTTGGTCGTTACATGTCTTGTTTTTGTCACAAAATGTTACATAGTTATTTGGCGTCAAAACACAACGACCTAGGAGGTCGCTGTGTTAGACGCAGCGCGCTCTGTAACCAAGCTAGGTGTAAACAAACTGACGATTGTCCAACCAGCACTGGGTTTAAATTCACGCCCAATTACACATATTTGAACCTTGCCTTCCGGTGTAATAGCGAATAGGGGAATCGCTTCTTTACCGTTGATATCGATAAATTTCTCAAAGCCAAATTCTTTAGTTAGACGCGTTGAGTGCATTTCGCCCCCTTGGGACAATAGGCTTGAAAACTTACTGTAAGTCATGGTCTCAGCAAATAAGCGCTGCCCTCTGTGCTCCTCGCCGTGTTGGTGTTTTTCGCTAAGTTTTGCCTCAGAGGTCGTCTGTAACGCGTAAATGTTGTGCGTGCCAAACTCTGATCCGAAACGCATTCCCGCTACTGTGTTATTGCTGCGCTCAGGGGATAGTGCCAATAGTTTACCAATACCGACTAAATCTAGGCGTTGCTCAGCGTATTCTGAAACGGGATTGCCAAAGAAGGTTTCAAGCCCTTTCATGCGGGCTGCGCGGATGTTGTCCCAGTTAGAATCGCTGACGAGTACCCGCACGTTGTGCTTTTTTAATTCGGTGGCAACGGCACGAGCAACACTATTGGCGCCAACAATTAAAAAACCATTGGGCGGTGGCTCATTAACGCCAAGCCAGCGGGCCAGAAATCCAGCGGTTGCGCTTTGCAGAACGACTGTGCCAAAAATTACGCTGAACGTGAGAGGGACTAATATCAAAGCGCCTTCTTCTCCAGCCTGTTCTAACTTAATTGCGAAGAGCGCGGATACAGCGGCGGCAACGATGCCGCGTGGTGCAATCCAAGACAATAGCGCCTTTTCTTGCCACCTTAATGTGCTGCCAGTAGAGGAAATAAGAACCGATAGCGGGCGGGCTACAAACTGCATGATCGCCAGCAAAATAAGAGGGGTCCAACCCAGTGCAATAATGTCGTCGAGTGTTAGGCGAGCCGCTAAAATAATGAATAGCCCTGAGATTAAAACAACGGTTAGATTTTCTTTAAAGTTGAGAATTTCAGCCATGCGAATATCTTTCTGATTCGCAAGCCACATCCCCATTAAGGTTACCGCCAATAAACCGGATTCGTGTGCTAAGGCGTTAGCTACACCGAAGACCACAAAAACTAACGATAGAGTGGCTAGATTTTCTAAATAATCTGGAACCCAGTGACGTTTTAGTATCGCGGATAATATCCAACCGCCAGCAAGTCCCATGATGCTGCCTGCGGCTATAATTTCGACAAACGCAAGTAGGCCACTGGTTAGGCCTAAGGCTTGACCTTGCGCCACCATAAATTCATACACTACCACCACGAGTAGTGCACCGATGGGATCAATAAGAATCCCCTCCCAGCGCAGGATATTACCGATTGAGGCATTGGGCCGCACAGTCCGTAGCATAGGTACAATGACGGTTGGGCCGGTAACTACAGTCAGTGCGCCAAAGAGCACACTTAAAGACCAACTCAATTCGAATAAGTAATGGGTGGCAGCGGCAATGACGCCCCACGTTACTAAAGCGCCAATAGTGATTAATCTTTGTACAACGTTTTTTTGCGCTCGAATCTCGGCAAAATCTAGGGTTAGGCTGCCTTCAAATAAGATAATAGCAACCGATAGTGATATCAGCGGAAAGAGTAGGTCGCCGAATAGCGGATCAGGATCAAACCATCCAGTGAGCGGTCCTACGATGAGGCCAGAGGCAAGTAAAAAGAGAATCGCGGGAAGCTTCACGCGCCATGCTAGCCACTGACAAGCGAATGCTAATATGGCGACGAAGGCGAACGCTAAAATTGTAGAATCCATGAAGGAGAGATAATCCGATAACGAAAGTGACCTTCATCATAGCGAGCTAAGTGGTCAACAGAAACCTTTCGCCGCGAGTTAGTCTGCGAGTTTGATGGTTGGGCGAAAATAGTAGGGCTGCAGTAGGCTTTTGGGTACTGGAGGAACTGGACTAACTGACAGTGCTGCTCGTCGCGCCCATTCGTCTGTGCGCTTATCGCCACTGCTGACAATAATTTCGACCCCGGTGATAACTTGGGAGTAGTTGATTTCGAGCTGTAAGCGCACATTGCCAATAATCCCTGGAGGATGAGCTGGAAGTTTGCGCATTAGATGCGCCATTAGCTCCTTGTAATAAGCACGCTCGACAGGATCCGTGATTACGTCTTCGTCACCGCGAATTTTAAGTGAAGCACTGTTTGTCGCAGACTTGGGATTGCTGGCGATATTCGCGTCTTCCACTGGTTTTGCTTCAGTGGGTGGTACTGTTGTTGGCGCTGGTTGGGAGGGCGTTATGGCATTGGTTAGTGATTGCAGTGCGCTTGGCGCCTCAGTTTCTTGTTGCGGTTCTTGGTCGCTTAGGCGTGCGGATTTGGCGGCGCGGGGTTGATTAGCTGCCACAACAGGCTTACTCGCTTGCGTTTTACTTGGGGCGCTGGCTGCCGGTGCCGTACTGGGCTGTGCGTTTTTTTTGGGTTGTGTGGCTGAAGCTGGCGTTGCGGCTACCGCTGCGCGGCTAGCGTCTTGTGCCGTCGGTGCATCCGCTAGACTGCTGTTACCAGAATCTCCGCGTTGATCTTGACTGTCGTTACGTTTAGCTACTGTCGTTTGGATAGTGGCATTGATAATAGTGTGCGGTCGTTCGTAATGAATTTCAGTGCGCGCAGAGATGAAGAGTGCAGTGTGCAAAATAATGGATAGCGTCAAGGCCCAAACCATAGACCAAGGCAGGTATTTGTTGGCGTGATTTCCGGTCAACGGGCGCATCATCAAAACAGTAATAACCTACAATCTAACATCATGGGCAAACAGGGTTTCTTATAAGAATAACCCTTGTATTATTGGGCGCGATTTATCTGGTAGTGGCGGTATGATTAGCCAGATACGCAATGTATGATAGCTACTCTGCCTTATATTGCAGGGTATCTGCAAATTATAACAATCCACATGGAGTCATTAAAATGAGCGTATTGGTAGGAAAGCAAGCCCCAGACTTTACCGTTCCGGCAGTATTGGGTAACGGTTCTATTGTTGAAGAATTCAACTTGTACGATGCCATTAAAGGAAAATACGCGGTTGTGTTCTTTTATCCATTGGACTTCACCTTTGTATGTCCATCAGAACTGATTGCTCTTGATAAGCGCATGGATAAATTTACTGAAATGGGTGTTGAAGTCATTTCTGTTTCTATCGATTCTCACTTTACTCATAATGCATGGCGCAACACGCCTGTAAATAACGGCGGTATTGGTGCTGTTAAATACACTATGGCGGCAGATATCGATCATGGCATCTGCAAAGCATACGATGTTGAAACCATGGGTGGTGTTGCTTTACGCGGTGCATTTATCATCGATAAAGACGGTGTTGTACGCGCGCAAAATATCAACGATTTACCACTGGGTCGTAATATCGATGAATTAATCCGTTTGGTTGATGCGCTGCAATTCCATGAAGAGCACGGCGAAGTGTGTCCAGCGGGTTGGAATAAAGGCGATAAAGGTATGAATGCTTCACCAGAAGGTGTGGCTAAGTATCTATCTGAGTCTGCTGAGGCTTTGTAATTGCCTTCGCAACTTGCATAAAAAAACCCGCATTGGCGGGTTTTTTTATGCATATGAGTTAAGAATTATTGCGGTTCTTTTAATACCCGCGCATCAAATCCAGCTTCCGATAATATGTAGGCTGCCGCCTCTGCTCGATTGCCTCCCGCTACGATGTAAATGAACGCAGGCTCTAATTCCTTTAGGCGATCACGCAACTTAGCCAACGGTATGTTGCGTGCTCGTAACATAGGATCGGCCGCATATTCTTCTTCGTGACGCACGTCTAACACGACAGTGCCGGTATCACCTTCTTCCACGAGTTTTTCTATTTGCTTCGCCGTGATGAAGGTCACCACAGGTTGGCGCAGTAGAGCATCAAAATGTTCTTTCGCTAGACGCATAAGAACGCCATCGCTGCTCATGGTGATGGTGGCATTACGAGGAAGTGAGCTTACGAGAGCGTCTTCTCCAAACAGGTTGCCATGTGTTAAGGCCGCGAGTGTTTGAATATTTTCGCCATCAGAGCGAGTGACTAGCGCTCTGCCGTGTTTGATAACGTAGCAATGTTCACCGGGCTCACCTTGGCGAATGATCTCATCCCCAAGTTTTACTGGGACTTCTTCGAAGCGCGACAGCAGCTTCTGAATATTCCCTGCAGGAATGCGATTAAACAGTTCTGAGGTCACTAGGCGTTCAAGCCAGTCGCTTTCGTCATCTTCAGTGTCGCCAGATTGACGGATGTCCGTGCGTAATTCGGCCCAAGTCGAAATCAAATCTAAGTGTGCACGTTTAACTGATACAAATTCACATTCGCTAGTGGTGATACCCGCATAGCGATGGATGTGATGTGTGCTGTCGAGTGCCATGAAGTTATCGTCGTCCTCGGCATCAACATTGGTGACATTGAAGTGTTCATCCGCAAGGTCCATCGTGCCTTTCAGAAGAAAGTGGCACTCTTCGTCAGCATCGCCGCGTTTGAATACGACCTTGCCTTTATCGAGGATATAGATGCGGAAGTGCGGCAGAAGCCCGTCGATGATGTCTTCTGACCATTCATCAAACGGGATAAAGCGCTGCAATTGTTGGCTCAGCGTAGTTTCCATGGAATTCGGGAATTTGACTCAAACTGTTGTCGATGCCTTTGACTATAGCAAAAGCTGTTACGTTCCGTCAGATTAGTGGTCAAACAGGGTAATCAATGACGCTTTTGTCAACGACAGCGCATCTAGTATTGACCGAAAAAGATACTCAGGTATCATTTACTAGACATGTGTTCAATAGAATGAAAGGCCCAAGCCTACGCTATTGAGTTATGGCTTAATTAAAAATAATAAATTGAGGTCTTTCATGGATCAAAAGGTAAGTGCGGGCAACCGTACATTATATCAGTGGCTAGCTGCTTTACCTGCGTTTCTCGTCCTAGTATTTGTCATAACCTTGAATACCAGTCACACCATGCATGCACAGTTGCTGCAGCTAGGTGAGGCGATCTGGGAAGGATATTTTCAATTACGCGAAGATCCGGTTCAACCAAGCTGCGACGTCAATATGGATGTCGAAGTGGCAACTCAACGCTTGATTGCCGAGCGTAACGCCATACCGGAAGACGATGGCTTCTCTTTATTTGAGCCAGATCCCGTTGATCCTGTTGCTATTCGGAGATCTCTGGAGGCAGTAAAGAGCCAGTGTCAGGAAAAGTTCGATCAGTACAATGCTACGAAAGATCGGATAACGACGGGCGTGCAGATCTTCCGTTCGGTTGAAAAAGGCATCGCTGAGTTTGGTAGTGCTGGGATGTCTGTTGAGCGCATCTTGCTCGCCATACTCGTATTGATATGTGGTGGTACGGCACTCGTCACACGTCATCATATAGCTCTGCGTCCTACCGTCACGGCGATGGATTATCGTGTGTCTGCGGGTGCTCAGTTTATCGCCTTCTGCCTTCTGTTTTATTCTGTTTATAGCTTTAAGGTGATCGCCTTCTCTGCTGGAGTTGAAGTCACTACTGAACATGCGGCGCTGCACTGGATTTGGATTTTTGGTTTTGCTTCGCCAATCCTCATTACCTTGTATCAAATGATTGTGGTGCCCAAGGAAGCCGAACCTGGCGGTAGCTTTCTAAAGGCGCAACTGGCGATTCCACTTTATGCAAATATGGCGATGATAGCCGGTGTCTACTTTCTCTCAGTGAGTCATCCTTCCGGTATTGCTATCTATCTGAATCAAATGATGGAGCTGTCGCAGTTATTTTTGAACGTTGGCCTGTACGTTTGGGTCGGTATGCTGCTTAAACGTACCGAGATGGCGCAAAAAATATTTAATATCTTCCGCCCATTCAATCTTCCTCCTGAAATGCTAGCGGTTGCCGTTGTGGCTCTGGCGGCCATTCCAACAGCATATACCGGCGGTTCAGGTATCTTTGTTATCGCGGTCGGTGGCTTGATCTTTATGGAGCTGCGTCGTGCCGGTGCTCGCCGTCAGTTAGCGCTTGCAGCGACGGCTATGTCTGGTTCGCTTGGTGTCGTTTTGCGTCCTTGTTTGCTTGTGGTGATCGTAGCGGCACTCAACAATGAAGTAACAACCGACCAGTTGTTTGGCTGGGGGGTGAAAGTTTTCTTTCTGACCACCTTATTGTTTGCCGTTTTTGCCCTGATAACTCGTAAAGCGCCACTCGAATACCGTAAGCCAACAGGCGATGTTTGGCCTGAGTTTCTGGCCGCACTGAAGCCTTTGATTCCTTATGTTATTTTGATCGCGGTGACGTTAGGTGCGTATGCTTTATTGCTGAATGCGTATCTTGATGAATTCTCAGCTCCGATTATCCTGCCAGTATTAATGTTAGTTATTCTTTTCTACGAGCGTTTGACGCAAGAAAAAGATGTTCTAAAACGCGAGAATATGAACATTGATTACATCGAAGAGCGGGTAGGAGCTTCCTTGAACGACCTTAAAACCGGTCGTGATTCGATGGAGAAAATTGTGCGCGAAGCGACCACGGAAGCAACCGGTCATATCGGTGCTTTGCTGATGCTGATGGGCATGACGATGGGTATTGGTGGTGTGATTGATCGCGCCGAAATCATGCTGTTATTACCGGCGGAATTTAGCTCAATTTGGATGGCGATGGCCCTGCTAGTTGGCATGTTGGTCTTTATCGGCATGATCATGGACCCATACGGTGCGGTTGTGCTGGTAACCGCCACGATTGCGGATATCGCCTACAAGAATGGCATTGATCCGGTGCATTTCTGGATGGTGACACTTGTAGCCTTCGAGCTTGGCTATCTAAGCCCGCCGGTGGCACTGAATCATCTGTTAACGCGACAGGTGGTTGGCGAACGGGAGTTCGAATTGGCGAAGGAAGAGAGTGCTGGTGAGAACTTCTGGTATCGTAATGAGCGGATTCTGTTGCCGCTGGTCACCATGGCGGTTGCCTTGGTTATTGTCGCCTTTCTGCCACTGGCGATTGGTTACGATTAAAGCGGTATCTGCGCTCTATTCAAGGGCGCTTAGTGACGCCAAGCGGCCTCCTCCGTAAAAGAGGGGGCCGTTTTTTTATGCAGGTTGGTTAGAAGGCTAGGCGGTTACATCAATGGTCGGCCAATGCAGATGCGCAGCTACTGCGCTGAGTTCTTCTTCTCTACTGGTGTCGATTCCTGAAAACCTAGGCACAGTGCCTAAGTGCTCGACATTCTGGCGCTGAAACCACTGAGTTAAATAGTCCAAATTATCCTGCTGTGCATCCATATCGGCGTGCAGGCAGTTCGCTACCCATCCCGCTAATGGTAAACCACTGGCTTGTATTGCCTGCGCGCTTAGTTGCGCATGGTTGATGCAACCCAAGCGCATGCCAACCACCAAAATAACGGGCAGTTTTAATGCGCAGGCAAAGTCGGCCAAGGTTTCGGTATCGTTGAGTGGGACTAACCAACCACCGGCACCTTCTATTATTTGTCGGTCGGCTTCTATTTCTAACGCGGGCTGACAGGCTGTAAAAAGTGAACTAACACTCAGTGCTATGCCTTCGCGTTGTGCTGCTATGTGCGGTGCAATAGCGGCTTCTAAGGCGATGGGGTTGTGCACTGGGTAGGTGGCCGTGGTGGTGCTGTACTGGCGTAACAGGCGGGCATCGCTGTTTTGCCATTCACCATTCATGTACTCGCACCCCGCTGCGACTGGTTTCAAACCAAAGGTACTGAAACCGAGTTGTCGTGCATTCAATAAGAGTGCGCTACTGATCAGGGTTTTGCCGGCATCGGTATCTGTGCCTGTTAAGAAATAACGTTGCATGGTTATGCTCCTGCGCGGGCGATGAGCCAAATCACTTCGTAGCTGAGTGGGAGTGTGCCGTCGGCGTTACGGGGGTAATGCTTATCGAGCTGTATCAGCGCGGAACGACCGCCTAAGCCTACGCGGCGCCCTGGATTTACGTTGGTTGCTCCTATGGCCTTTAGTCCGCGAAGTAGCTCAGGTAGTGACGCATAGTCTTCTTGTAAACAGGATTGGGCCTCATGCAACAAGGTTAAGCCATTATTCTGTAACGCCAGTTTTAACGTATTGGTATCGGCAAAGTGATTCACGTGAGGCTGATTATCAATGGCTAGCCAAGCTTGACGTAGTTCACGTTGAGTGCCGGGAATTAAGGTGGCGATTGCCAGTAAGCCATTAGGCTTTAAAACCCGCGCCCACTCTTGCAGTGTGGTATTGGGATCTTCGCTCCATTGCAGCATTAAGCTAGAAAACACGCCGTCTTGGCTGTTGCTATCAATTGGTAGGTCATCAGCATCGGCCTGTAATAAGGTCACTTGATTGGGCAACAGGCCTTTACGTTGGGCGGCTTGTTCGAGCATGCCGCTGGCCAAATCAATACCACTGATATGCTCAGCACCCAGCGCCAATAAAGAAGGTAACGCGGCGCCGGTGCCGCAACCAATGTCTAGCCAATGACCACTGATTTCACCGATTTGCTCCAGTAAGCGACTTACTGTGCGTTGCTGAATACTGGCTGCTTGATCATAGCTTTGGGCTGCACGACTGAACTGCTGGGCAACCAGCTGTTTATTGCGTGTCGTCTGAGTGTTTTGGACGAATGGTTTTAAGGTGGCTAACAATTCATCTCGACCTTCAGCCCTCAGAAAAAAGGCATGACCAGAGCTACAAGATGGCTGGCTTGGAATTAAACCGTGGGGATTTAACGCGTCATCGTTGCCGTACCAATGTTGTTGCGGTGATTTGGCATTTTGCGTGTCTAGCTGATAATCACCCAGCCACGCTAAGCTATGAGTCAATTCATCGAAAGCTTCTTCCGCAGGTAATTGATGCTCAGCTAGCGCACGCAGAGTGGCTTTCGCATCCCTACTACCTTGGCTGCACAAACCGAGAAAACGGCGAGCCGTTTTGGCGGGCGCCGTATTAAATTGATGGCTAAAATCTTCGAATTGCGTCGCCGACATCCCACCTTGTTGATGTGGTCTTTGAGTGAAGCTCGCTCCTGTGGCTAAGGTAATAATCGAACGAGCGTTAGATTTTGTGGCTGCAGCCATCGCCAGCGCTCCACCAAGTGACCAGCCAATCCAAATAGCGTTATCAGGCGCTTGCGCCGCCAGTGTTTGAGCTTGTTCCGTGAACGTGGCGGTCGTGCTGTGAATATTGGCGCCCCAATGTCGTCCCGGCAGTTGCTGATAAAGCTCAGCAAATACGGTGGGGGCAAAGCTCCAGCCCGGAAGCCAACACCAATCAATCGAGGTTGTACTGGGGTTCTCGTGTAGCTGAGTCCAGAGCTCTTTGTTGACTGTCATAGCACCTGCTCAGATGCGCGGGGCAAGGTGTTATCGTTCTGCCATATCGCCGATAATGCGTCTAACAGGCGTTTCACATCATCATCACTATGCGCAGCGCTAAGCGTTACGCGTAACCGTGCACTGCCTTCAGGAACCGTAGGGGGACGAATAGCGCTGACCCACAAGCCACGAGTGCGTAACTCATTACTTACCGAGATTGCTTTGGCGGATTCGCCAATCAACAGTGGCTGAATGGGTGAATGTGAGTCCATTAGGGGCAAGTGCATTTGCTCTGCGCCGCTGCGGAATTGCTGGATGCGCGCCTTCAGTTGCTGGCGGCGGGCGTTGTCTTTCAACCGCTCCAGATTTCCCAGCATAGCTTCAGCAACGGCCGGTGGGAGCGCGGTGGTATAAATGTAAGGGCGGGCAAATTGAATTAGGTAATCAATCAGATCGTTAGAGCCAGCAACAAAAGCGCCATAGCCGCCCAGTGCTTTACCTAAGGTGCCGACATACACAGGTAATTGTTGTGTTGTTAAGCCGAAATGTTCGCGTACGCCACCGCCGTTTTCGCCAAGTACGCCGAAGCCGTGGGCATCGTCAATCATCAGCAGTGAACCCGTCTGCTCGCACAAACGACTGAGTTGCGGCACATCCGCAAGATCACCATCCATACTAAATAAGCTATCGCTCACTACGAGTGTTTCGCCGCGGGCATCGTCCTTGTTCAATAAGTCGGCAAGATGTTCATAGTCTGCATGGCGAAAGCGTTGCAAGTCGGCACGGCTAAGAATGGCGCCATCGAGTAATGAGGCATGATTGAGCTTGTCTTGAATCACCCGATCACCACGTTGTGCTAGCGCGCTAATCGCACCGATATTAGCCATATAGCCGGTTGAAAACAGAAGCGCGCGTGGATATCCCGTTAGCTCCGCTAGAGCATCTTCTAGAGCATGATGGGCTCGGCTATGTCCACACACTAAGTGCGATGCACCGCTACCGAACTGCCAGCGTCGAGCGGCTGTGGCTAAATCTTCGCCACCGCTCGCGGCTAAGCCTAAATAATCATTGCTGCAAAAGTTAACTAAGGTCTCACCGTTGCAATCAACATGAGCATCTTGAGGAGAATTTAATACGCTGCGCTGACGCCAGAGATGTTGGTCGCGACGTTGTTGCAGTTTGGAATGTAGTCGGTGTTGCCAGCTCATGAATGACTCAACAGGGTGACTCGACAGTTGGGAAGGCCTTTATCATAATGGGCGCGGATAATTGGTCAACTACACCAGAGACTTTAGGTTTACTACTGCGGTTGGTTTGCTACTAGGTTTGGTTTTTCTAGTGGGTTAATGCAGAAATTAGGAGTAACGCATGACATCGAACGGTTTAGACCTCGCTTTTGATCGCGAGCACATTTGGCATCCCTACAGTTCGATGACTCAGCCAGCCACCATTTGGCCAGTGGTCGGCGCCAAGGGAGTGCGTTTGCAACTGGAAGATGGTCGAGAATTGATTGATGGTATGGCGTCTTGGTGGTGCGCTGTGCATGGCTACAATCATCCCGTATTGAATGCTGCTGTCACTGAGCAATTGCAGAGCATGAGTCATGTTATGTTCGGCGGCTTAACTCATGAACCTGCGATTGAATTAGCCAAGCGGCTGGTGGCTCTAACACCAGAGGGGCTAGATAAAGTCTTTATAGCGGATTCTGGTTCGGTGTCGGTTGAAGTGGCTATCAAGATGGCCATTCAATATCAGCATGCGCGCGGTAAACCGAGCAAAAATCGCTTATTGGCACTAGAGCGCGGCTATCATGGCGATACCTTAGGGGCCATGTCTCTGTGTGATCCTAAACGCGGTATGCATCACTTATTTGCAGGTATTTTACCGCAGCAGTTTTTTGCACCTGCGCCCCATACCCGATTCACCGACGAATGGAACCCTGCCGATATCGAGCCACTGCGCGCGCAATTAGCGGAGAACTATGAGCAAATCGCGGCGTTGATCTTAGAGCCAATTGTGCAAGGCGCGGGCGGTATGCGCTTTTACCATCCTGAGTATCTACGCCAAGCGCGTGCCTTGTGCGATGAGTTTGATGTGCTGTTAATTGCCGATGAAATTGCCACTGGCTTTGGCCGTACGGGTAAATTGTTCGCCTGTGAATACGCCGATATTTCGCCCGATATTATGTGCGTCGGCAAAGCCATTACTGGTGGTTATATGACTTTGGCGGCAACCTTAACCACGCGCCATGTAGCAGAAACAATCAGCCAAGGTGAAGCCGGCTGCTTTATGCACGGCCCAACCTTTATGGGCAATCCGCTAGCGTGTCGCGTTGCCTGTGCCAGTTTGGATTTGCTATTGAGTAGCGATTGGCAAGCGCAAGTGCAGCGTATTGAAACAGAATTAGAGCGCGGCTTGGCCCCAGCGCGGGCGTTTGCTGCTGTGGCTGATGTGCGTGTGTTGGGTGCTATTGGCGTGGTGGAACTGCATGAGCCTGTAAATATGAAAGTGCTGCAACCGGCTTGCGTAGAGCGCGGAATCTGGGTACGGCCGTTCGGCAATAATGTTTATGTGATGCCGCCGTTTATTATGAACAACGAAGACTTGGCGACGCTGACGGGTGCGATTGTCGAGGTCATTCAAACGACTTGTTAGTCGGTGATCTTCCACTGCATTTTTGATGATAAAAGCGCACGTCGGTGCGTTTTTTTGTGGGCGACGGAAATAGATTGACTGTGATATTTACTGATAGTTTTGTAGGTTACATACAGTATATCTGACGAATTGACAGATTTTTTGCGCGTTTACGTTCCACCATCAAAATTGTCATGCTCAAATTGCCGCCGACGAATAGTAAAAATATCAGATCAATCAATAAGTTACGACTTTGGCCAAAGTGATAGTGTGCCAAGTGTAAAAATTAAACTGGTGTGTAAACGCGTATGCGCGTTTACATGCTAAGGAGTCTGCTTATTTTGGGTACTTTTCGTAGCAGAGACAGTGGGTTAGACTCGAAACATAAAAGGGAAGCGAAGCGTCAAAACGCGCATGCGCATGAATAAAACTGTTATGCCTCACAGCCAAGTTACAATCTCATTCAAATTAGGAGATAGAAAATGAAAATAGTTACCGTCATAGCACTCTTTTGTGCAGCAGCAGTTGTTCCGTCATTCGCTCAGGCATCACTTTATGACCCATCAATCGAGCACGAGCCGAAGGATGGTGTCGTCAAACTGTATGGTGCTGGGGGGCCGAATACCGCCTTCAAAAAAGTCGCTGAGGTCTGGGAAAACCGTTCGGGTACCAAAGTGGAAATTATCGCCGGGCCTGAAAGCAGATGGTCTGCTGATGCGCAGGCAGATGCCGATATACTTTGGGGTACTTCGGAGCAGTCGATGACGGCATTCCTGCTAACCTACAAGACCTTCGACCCCAGCAAGGTCGAGCCGATCTATATCAGGCCCACCGTTATAGCCGTTAAGGCCGGCAACCCAAAGAATATTCAGGGCTTTGACGCGCTTCTAGTGGAAGGAATGAAAATCGTCGTTACGGAGGGCAAGGGCATCTACAACACCTCCGGAACTGGAACATGGGAAGACGTCGCCGGACGCATGGGCTCGCTGAATGACGTCGCGCAGTTTCGGAAGAATATCGTGTCGTACTCGCTCGGCTCTGGCGCCAGCTTCAATGCGTTCAAGGAGCTGGACGCTGATGCCTGGATTACCTGGCCGAACTGGCCAATCACGCACCCCGATGTATTGGAGCTTGTTCGCTTAGATGAAGGCCGAACGATCTGGCGAGATGTCAATGTAGTCATCTCACCTGACGCAGACCGTGAGGCGCAGATGTTCCTAGACTTTCTGGTTACCGAAGAAGCGCAAAAGATAATGGCCACCGAAGGGTGGCGGAGATAATCGCTATTTATTAGTTGCCCCATAATCCGATGCATAACAAGGCGCTGCACCGGACGGCAATTCCGCTGCGCTCCATTGCCGCCGGTGAGCTTAGTCGTTAACCCTCAAGGAGAGATTGTGGCATCAACTTAATTAGACAGTCACGATAAGAAGATGTCTGCTCTAATTTTCGGCCGATTCAATCAGCCTTGAGGTTGGTTGAGTTTTTTGGAGATTTAATCGCAGTAATTTAGGGAAATATCGAAATTTAACGATTTTCAGGCGAGGCTTACTTAACGAGTCTTAACTAGACAGTCAAGATATGAAGAGGTCTGCTCTAATTGTCGGCCGATTCAATCAGCCTTGCGGTTGGTTGGGTTTTTTGGAGATTTAATCGTGATAATTTGGAAAAATATCCAAATTTAGCGATTTTGAGGTGAGGCTAAACCTCAGAGTACTCTGAATTATAGTCTTAACTAGACAGTCAAGATATGAAGTAGTCTTAACTAGACAGTCAAGATATGAAGAGGTCTGCTCTAATTGTCGGCCGATTCAATCAGCCTTGCGTTTGGTTGGGTTTTTTGGAGATTTAATCGTGATAATTTGGAAAAATATCCAAATTTAGCGATTTTGAGGTGAGGCTAAACCTCAGAGTACTCTGAATTATGGCGTACGCGTGTTCAATTAGATTTTCGAGGTTACGAAAGCCTTAATTTACAGGCTTGAATTCCCGCCGTTCGTCGTCGTTCTCTTTGTTTATCCCAAAAACAACTAATTTTTGATTTCACTTCATTGACGGCACCAACAACACCCTTGAATTCAGATTCGAAATTCTGGGTAATATAGAGCCAGTGTTCGGCGTCAATACCTAATCGATTCATAATTGCAGGTTCAGCTTCAGAAATGGAGCCTCGTTTATTTTCTCTGATTTGGCGGCCAGTCCAGTCGACTAATTCTAAATAGTCCGTCAGGCGCATTAGTATGCCCTCAGGCATATCCTGTTTCGGATTTCCGGCAAAGTTGAGAAGTTCAGGCACTTGTTGCTGGGGATGGTTGGGGGAGTAGGCTTCTTTTGCTTTCTCAGCACGTTTTTTCACCGATGTATGCTTAGATTCTTCCGGTGTCTCTGCCATGGCAGCGCGCACTGGATTTAAATCGACGTAGGCCATGCATGCGGCTAGAGCTTTTTCATCCAGCAAGGCTTGGGATTTAAATCGGCCTTCCCAGAAATGGCCCGTGCATTCATCTTCATCATTTGCTAAGCGCGCGACTGTTTCATTTAACCGGCGCATAAACCAGCTGATGCTCATTAGTCGTGAGCGCCACTCTTCGATATTTCGTCGCAACAATATCCATTGATCCTCCCGCAATTCCTCGCCACGCTCAAACTGCTGCGAGACGAGATTACCTTTGTATAATAGATGCCAGCGCTTGACGACTTCTATATCGGTTAAGGCTTTAGACTTGGCTTGGTTTATATGGAGTACGGCGTGGAAGTGGTTCGACATTACAGCGTATGCTGCGATATCAATACAGTAGACCTTGGCTTGTTCGAGTAGTAGATGCTCGATCCAGCCGCGCCTATGCTCAAAACTACGACCTTCCTCGTCTGTTCCACATAGGAATGCACGCCTTACACAGCGCGAAACACAGTGGTAGTAGGGTGTAGCTTCGATTGATATAAGCTCTTTTCTCGGTTTAGGCATCCAAGCCTCCTGCAACTTGCTTCGTATTTTCAAACTAGCGGTATTGACGTTCCTGATCAATCGGGCATTCTTCTTAGGATGACTGTCTATAGTCGTCGTGAAGGCAAAATCGTGGCAGATAAACGAAAGAAAGTAACTGAAGTATCTTCTAAGCAAGCCAAAGAACTCTCGAAAGTTAAGCGATTAGAAGCTGAAAATCGCAAGCTTAAGCAAGAGGTCGATCTACTAAAAAAGTGGCAACGGTTTCTTGCGGAGGAACATCAGCAAGGTATCGATTCATCGAAAGATTCGGACTAGATCTGGGAATTAAATCGTTGTGCTTTTTGCTCGGTGTCTCTCGAAGTGGTTATTACGATTGGCGTAAGCGCGAAGAATCTAGCCGAACAAGTGAAGATACACTCCTAAAGATTGAAATCCAGAAAGTGTATGACAAGTCTGAAGGGCGCTACGGCAGCCCTAGAGTTTGGAAAGCACTGCAAAACCAAGGATTTTGCGTCAGCAGGAAGCGTATAGCGCGCTTGATGCAAGAGATGGGCTTAATCGCGCGCGTTACTCGAGTAACCTACCGAGCACCCGGCATGAGGCGTTTCCTTGCCTCTGGTGAAAATCTGAGATCTGATGGTGCGGTGCCTGAAGCAAAGAACAAAGTATGGGTTGCTGATGTGACGTATCTCAAAGTAAAGAAGCTGATCTTCCCCCGCTTTAACGGACACCAACATCTAACAGATGAGGTGTCCAATGCCTCATTGTTAAGCCACCATAAATCCGCCATAAATAGTACCGCCGATCACGGCGCCTGCTACGGTTAGCCGAGCAATGGTTGGTGCGACACCATGAGCTAACTGAAAGCGATTCCAGAGATCTAGTTTGCTTTGCAATTGATGTTCATCACCTTGCATTAAGGTTGGGTATTTTGTCAGTGGCGGCTGTGCTAGCGGAGCTACTTCTATGTCGGTATTGTTTTTTAATGCTGTGGCAATTTTATCCTCAGCAACAATAACGTCTTCTAGCAGAAGCTCTGCTAAGTAATTAAGAAGTCTGCCGATTATACCAATGTGTTCATCTGCAATTTGGCACCATTGATCCCAGTTCTTTTTGGTGACATCCGTTAATTCAAACTTAGGATGTTGTTCATCCCAGTTTGTTATTCCGACGGTTTCTAAAATAGTGTCTGGAAGCTTTAATTGTGAGAAGGCACTGGATACTTCTCTCATGCTGGTTTGAACGATTACTGCTGTGCGAATCATTCTACGTTTTTCGAAGAACCCCACTTTTCCATCTGCGCTAATAACTTGCCAAGTATTGACGAGCAATGCTCTTTCATTAGAAACCACTGCTGCCATATGCTCGACAGCGTGCAAGAGGTATAGCAGGTGCAGTAGGTGCTCTTGCCAGCCATTGCCTATTTTTTCAGCGGCGAGAAGGTGGCTGCGATGACACAATGCATCATGCATTTTTAGTGTCTCTATTAACGCAGTACGTTCTTCTGCAAGCTGCTGAAGTGCAGATGGAATTTCTGCTTTGCTTAACTCCTCACCACGATGACGAATAGTGCCGCCAGACGGTTGTAATTCCCCTTTATGGAGTCCTTCCAGAGTGCGAATTTCAGCATTTACGCTTCGCTCTGCCGCTAAACTCTCTTTGAGTGATTCTGGGTAAATTTTTGATAGTGCATAAAGCGGGTCACTTTCTATATCTCCCGTTGTGAGTAGTTCATCAATACTCGTAAAGTGGCGCAGGGCATCACGGCCCAAATAATTTCCGCGATACGTTGGGTTGAAGTACGAGCGTCCAAAGCGACGCATCATGGCATCATCTTCGGCAATTTCTTCGAGTTCGCTTCTTTTCTCTGGGTTGTAGAAGTCGTCGCTGATGGATTTTTTTAAGGCATCCGGGTCAGTGAATAACTGCCAAGATGAGCGTGAATCAATATCTGCGGGTACATACATTGCCTTGGCGTTATCTTCTCTGTCTCTATTGGCAGGGTGGGTGGACCACATTTGTGGTGGTCTCGCCATGGCTTCGGTGAATACTCGATGAGAACTGGCTTCGCTGCCAGCAGCCGGTACCGGTGGTACGCCGTAATCGGGATCATCTAATACGGCCTTCATTTTATTCATTGCCGCTTCCTGCGCCTGAAATATATTCGATAGGCGGCGGCCATTGTTCGCTTCTGAATGTAAAACGCTAATGGCCGTTTGCCAGCCGTGGTCTGCGGCTTGTAGTTTATGCAGAGCGTTAATGAGGGCGTCACTGCCGGTAACAGAAACAGCGACTAAATCAGCGTTAAATTCCATCTCACGACTCAGTGCTCGCTCGGCAATGATGACCAAGCGGAAGAGAGTGTCGACGACCGAGCGAATAGACCAAATAATTAATCCGAGCATCCAGCCAATCCAAGCAATACGAATATCAATTCGGCCAATCCCGCGAATGAGTTTATCTAACCAGTCACGTGCAACGACCATGTGTCCAATGATTTGCTGGGCAGTATATACCCAGCGACCAACCATCATGGATTTTTGGGCAAAATGGCCAAATTCATGGGCTAACACGGCTTTGAGCTCGCCTAGGGTGAGTACGTTAACTAAGCCTAATCCTATGATTAGATTTTTCTTTGATGGAAATAGGAGGTTGGCTAATGATAAGTCGTAAAAGACCGCAGCATTCACTTCAGGCGTTAAAAAGACACGATGTGGTCGGGGGGCTCCAACATCATCAGCTAGGGTATGGATAAATTCAAACAGTTGAGGTTGGTTGCTTGCAGTGACTTCTATGCCATTGGGCTCAGACGCTTTACGTACAGATAATAGTGACTTGATGATAAATAATGATAGTAAGCCAGAGCAAAAAGTGACGAACGCTCGAACAACATCAAAAGCCTCGCTGAGGTGTATCGCCCCTAAAACGGTAATGCCAGTAAAGCAGACCCCCAGTGCAATGTAGGCAAGCATAAACAGTGTTAACCCAGACATGGCTAGCCATGCATGCTTTTTATAAGAGCGACTCGGTGTTGTAAGATCTGAAGGGATAGTCTCGGGGCCTAGCGGATATAGATCAGCGGATTCCATAATAATGTCCGTATCGTTAAATGGTGCTTTGTAGAATGCCAGAATTAAAAAATGGCGCAATAGGTAGGCTAGTCTTGTTATTGCATGGCTCTCCACCGATTCTGGTGGTCTAGAAATATATTCAACTTTCCCAGTCGTCAATAAATCATATGCCACAGAAATAAAGTGACGGTTCGGTATATTGCTGTGTTGGGTCGATTGTTTGTGGGAGTGTCATTTGGCCTCCCACTCTATCTTTACTTCAGAGAAAAACAGTCCCTTGAATCTCAATCCATACAAGTCATGTATTCTGGCTGTTAAAGCAGTGGGCTTTCTGCAGAAACCGGATCATCCGTGGGGGGATTTTTCCATTTATCGTGATTTTCTGAAATGGGGTTAAACGCAAGCCGGAGAATTAATTTCGGTATTCAGATAAAGCCCTTGAATATAACGAAACCTAAGCCCGCCTTCAGGACGATTTTCTAAATATATTTTTCCACCCAATCGATTTGCTATTTCTTGCGTAATGGCTAACCCAAGTCCAGTTCCGGGTTCTGTGTTAACGCCGACTCGATAGAAGGCTTCGAATACATGCGTTATATCTTCTACTGGAATTCCGCACCCGGTATCCTCTATTTCTAAGATGGAAAACCCATCAAGTGTGTAAAGGCTGACGTCTACTTTTCCGTGATTAGGCGTGTAGCGTAATGCATTATCAATCGCGTTGTGAGTCAGTGTTCGTAGGCTAGTTTTAGTGCCCATTACTTGAAGTGATTCATTACGCAGCATACCAAGGTCAATGGATTTATGTTCAGCGAAGGGATAAAGCTCGGCGATAACCTCTTGCACTATGTCTTGTAAGTTTATTGGCTGATTTTTTGCGCTTGCTTCACTTTGCAGTCTTGCAAAATCAAGCAATTGCACCACCAACTGTTGAGTGCGCTGCAGCCCTGCTTGAAGTGGAATTAGGCGTTCTTGAATTTCGGTCATAGTGGTGGCGCGAGCGAGGTTGTCTGCCAATAAAGAAAGTCCCGTGACAGGGGTGCGCAGTTCGTGGGCCGCGTCGGCAACAAAACGTCTTTGTAATTCTATCGCTCGTTTTAGACGTTTTAAAAGACGGTTGATGGACTCTATAAAAGGCGCCAACTCTGTAGGTATCGAGTGTTTAGGTAATAATTCAAGATTGGATTCGTCACGCTCATCCAATTCTTGCGCGAGGTCGCTGATGGGTTGGATACTTTGCTTGATCGCATACGTAACAATACCCATAAGAATCGGAACAAGCAGTAATACTGGAAGCAATGTGTGTAGGCTGCTGTTCCAAGCGACTTCGTCGCGTGCTTCTGTTTGTTGGCTGATAGCAAAACGCTGTGTGGGTAATTTATCATTGTTTTGTTGGCTGACGATCAATACGCGCCAGCCGATATCATTTAAATTTAAGGTGTATAAACCATCATTAAGCTCGACGGGAATCGGCAGACTGTTTGCCGAAGTCCCTAGATTAGTTGCGCCGAGACTTTGCAACACCAGCATGTCTTCTGGATATGCTCTCGGCTCTGATCTGGGAAAGGTCTGGGCACTGTTAATGGTGTGTGAATCAACCAGCGCCGCGGCTTGGCGTAGTAGATTATCTTGCAGTTCACGTGCTTCATTAAAAGCGAGCCATCCTGAAATCGCACTAGCAAGCAGGGCAAACAGCGCAGTCGCTGTCAGTATTCTTCGATTTAAATTCTGTTGCAGGGAATGATTCATGAATTTTGATCTACCATCCAACCAACACCACGAACATTTTTAATAGCGTCTGCGCCGAGTTTCTTGCGCAGTGAGTGAATGGTAAATTCGATGGCGTTGCTTTCTACTTCTTCATTCCAACCGTAAATATGATCTTCTAATTTGCTGCGCGAGAGGATGGCACCGGGTCGCACCATCAAGGCTTGTAACAGAGAAAATTCGCGTGCGGTTAATACCACGTCCACATCAGCTCGCGATACTCGATGCGTGACGGGGTCGAGCTCAAGAATGCCATTGCCATAACGCGGCTTACCTGTGCCTTGATGGCGGCGGCTAACGGCTCGAATTCTAGCCAGTAATTCTTTCATCGCAAAAGGCTTTACCAAAAAATCATCGGCACCCAAATCCAACCCTTTTACCCGTTCATCGACGCCGTCTTGGGCGGTAATTATAATGACGGGTAAGCAGTTGTTACTCGCCCTTAATTGCTGCAACACATGAAAACCGTCTTTACGCGGTAAGCCAATATCCAATAGCAGTACGTCGTAACCTTTACTGTTGTCCAAATTATTGATCGCTGACAGGGCAGACTCACCATCTTTTACCCAATCGAGCGCATGCGCCTCTTCTTTTAAGCGCTGCTCGATAGCACTGCCGATTAAATGATCGTCCTCCGCCAGCAAGATTCGCATGGTGTTTTCCTTACTAATCCAGTTCAGATATCTGTTTCTTGGTTCTCTCAAGAAAAGTTTCGCGTGCAACGGCGAGCACTAAAATTATCATAAACACTGCTGAAGCACCTTCGGTTCCGAGCGATAGACCACCATGATCAAGCGGTTTTGTTAGCCAGTCGCCAAAGGTAGCACCAAATGGGCGAGTGAGCACAAAGGCAAGCCAGAATAGTACAACGCCAGAAATACGGGTATAAAAGTGTAGCAAGGTAATCACGATTAAAGACCCAGAAAACAGCATCGCACTGGCGGCGAATCCGAGCCCGACTTCGTCGGCAACGTAATCACCCGCCGCGGTTCCTAAGGTGTTTGCTACCAGAAAGGCTAGCCAATAAAAAAGCTCTGCATTGCCACTGGTGATCACTTCGACATTGATAGATTTTTCACGCCAATACCATAACCCCAAAATTACCAATAGCAGTGCGATGAGTAAAATCGAGCCTGCTAAGTAACCTAAGCCTAGTGTGCGGTCGATATAATCAGAAATGGCTGTGCCAGCAATGGCTGTGGCGGTAAAGGTTAGCCAATATAAAATAGGTTCGTATCGTTTTATCGCTAACTTAAGACCAAGAAAACCAATGAATAACCCGATAAATATCAGAATTGTGGTGCCATACCCTAGGTCATAAGTCATAGAGAACATGTCAGCGCCAGTTTCTCCCAGCGTGGTCGAAGCAATTTTAATGACCCAATACAAAATAATAATGTGAGGAACGCGATTTATTAATGACTGATTCTGTGCAGTCGCTGATCGAATCATTTTTAATTGCCTCTAATTTCTGACTGTGAATTATTGATAGGTAATACGTCAATTTGGCTGCGTGTAAGGTAGATTACCAGAGCGATAATCGTAACGACGAAAACTGCACTGGTGCTCACCGTGCCTAAACCTAAACCTAAACCGCCATCCATTGGTAGTTGCGACAGATAATCGCCTATTGATGCGCCTAATGGACGAGTAAGAATATAAGCTAACCAAAAAGCCAACACGCCGTTGATATTAAATAGATAAAATCCTGCGGTAATGACACCAATCAAACCGGCAAAAATTAACCCGCTGACGACATAGCCAAGCCCTACCGATTCTGACAGAAGATCTCCAGCAGCTGTTCCTAGTGCGAATGTCAGAAGAATAGCAGCCCAGTAGAATAGTTCGCGACGGAAAGTAAAAATGCTGTGGATAGACAATGTTCTTTCAACTTTGTACCAGCAACCGAAGCTGATAAGGAGGGCGATGGTAAATCCAGTGGTAGATAGCGTTAAAGGTACATCAAGTTCGTCTGTTAAGTAATCAGTCATCAGTGTGCCAACAATACTGACCATAACAACACTCAACCAATAGAGCCAAGGGATATACTTTTTAGCTGATACTTGAAAGTACAACACGACCAACAGCAATCCTCCCATGATCATTGAGGTCGTCGATAAGCCAATATTCAGATTGAAAATTAGAAAGTCGGCACCTGTTTCTCCAACTGTGGTGGCTAAAATTTTTATCACCCAAAAGACTAGGGTGATAATGACGGGTACTTTTACAAAGTTGAGTTGTTCACTTACTGCTTGCATGGTGACCCCTAGAGGAATTTCATAATTTAGACGGTGAGATAACTGTATTGCTTTACTAAGAATGGAGAGTAACTAAGTAAACTTAGCTAGGACTTAGTAAACAGAAAGTTGCGAAAAAAATTATGTATTCTTGGGATCACTTCCCCCTTATCTCATTTCATTTGCCTCATTGAATCGCCACTAGTTCTATAGACACTTTTTAGTCATGTATTCTGGCTGTTAAAGCAGTGGGCTTTCTGCAGAAACCGGATCGTCCGTAGGGGTGTTTTTTCCTTCGCTTTGCGGTTTTTCACGTACTTTTGCCTGGGTTTGCGATACACCTGCAGTAAGGGCAAAACGCATAGCATCCTCAATTGACCAGTCGACGTAAGTTAAGCGCTCTTGCGCTACAAATAGTGTGTATCCACCCACCATATAGCTCATAGGAAGATAGACAGCGACTAGCTGGCTTTGTGGGTTGGCGGCTTTGACTGGGGTTGGAACCGAGGTACTAGTGATAAATCCGATCACTTGACCTTGGCCTGCCATATCAAGCAGCACCACTTGCTGTGCCTTAGGCTTTTCACCATCAAACATGTCAGCGAAATCTTTCACTGCGCCGTATAGCGTTTTTACTAGTGGGAAGCGCAATAAAGCATCTTCAACGTATTGATAAAGCCAAGTAACCGGGTTGAATTGAAATAATAAGCCAGTTCCTAGCAGGGTGATCAGCATAATGAGTAAGCCGCTGCCTGGAAATACGATCGCTTCTAGGTGGAGTACGTTCAGCACAGACAACCCGAGCTCATTTAACCAGCTCAGCGCAGACCAAACCATCCATAAAGTAATGAGCAGAGGGAATATCACGACGGAGCCTTTGATTAAAGCCTTCATGAGGTAACGCATGTTAAAAATTCCTTTGATATCAATTGCTTGAGATTAGATTGTGGAGCTATGTTGTGGCTTCAATTCAGTAGGTCGCGTTGAGTCTTGAGTCATTTGACGCGCGCCGAAAGGGTCTGTATTTGTGGCGAATAGTAGCGCCTTTAAACGCCAAACCAGAAGGTTTTTCGTTAACTTCGTCATGACGAAATCAAATCTGCGAAGTGCATATTCAAAATGATTAGTTAGTAATCACTTCATAGTACAAAAATGTCTAAAGTCGTTTGTTAGTGGGCGCTAACTTCACAGTTTACTTTAAGTATGCCGCGCAGGCTGACAGAAGCGCTTGGGTTTTCTCTCCCACTTTTCCCCACCTTGCCGTAAATGGTCGCTAAGTCCTTGTGCTACTTAACAAAAATCCCTGCAAGACGATTGGTTCTTACCTTGCAAAAGGCTGTTTTGCTTCCTATAGTGTCGCAAAGTGGAAAATTGTGGGTAATAGTGGGAATCAACTAGGTTGGTGATTACTCACTTAATAAAGGGATAAGGCATGTTTCGGGGGCTACATACGATCAATCTGGACGCCAAAGGGCGACTAGCGATCCCGACTAAGTATCGGGAACCGCTGTCGACGCTTTGTGGTGCCCGTTTGGTAGCCACCATTGATACTGAAGAACGCTGCTTGTTGGTTTACCCGATCAACGAGTGGGAAGTGATTCAGGCCAAGATCGAAGCCCTTCCAAGTTTTAATCCTGCAGCTCGTCGTATTCAGCGCTTATTGATCGGTCATGCGACGGATCTAGAGCTTGATGGCAGTGGTCGCGTGTTATTACCGCCCTCGCTGCGTGAGTACGCCGAGCTAGATAAAGAAATTGTGTTGGTTGGACAAGGCAAAAAGCTGGAGTTGTGGAGCAAATCAATGTGGGAAGGCCGCCGTGATGAGTATCTCGACATGGTGAGTCAGTCCGATCAATTGCCTGAAGAACTAATGAGTATTTCTCTATGAACCTGGAAGAGCTGGCCCATACCACGGTACTGCTGCACGAAACCGTTGATGGCTGCGTCGTCGATCCTGATGGCATCTATGTAGATGGCACCTTTGGGCGCGGGGGGCATAGCCGGTTGTTGTTAAGCAAACTATCGCCTAAGGGCCGGTTAATTGGCTTCGATAAAGATCCTTTGGCAATCGCAAGCGGAAAAGAACTAGCGGCTGAAGACAGCCGCTTTCACATTGTGCAGGCCAGTTTTGCTGATATGACAACCGAGTTGTTAGTACTGGGTTACCCGCAGGTGAACGGGATTCTGTTAGACCTTGGTGTGTCATCGCCTCAGCTAGATGATGCCGAACGCGGTTTTAGCTTTATGCGTGATGGCCCGTTGGATATGCGCATGAATCCTGATGCTGGAATGAGCGCCGCAGAATGGGTTGCTACGACCAGTGAAGAAGAAATCGCCCGCGTATTAAAAGTGTATGGCGAAGAACGTTTTGGCAAACGCATGGCGCGCGCAATTATTAATGCTCGTGCGGAAGCGCCAATTACTCGTACCGCCGTACTTGCTGAATTAATTAAAGAAGCAAACCCGGCCTGGGAAAAGCATAAGCATCCAGCTACACGCGCATTTCAAGCTATTCGAATTGCGGTGAATAACGAACTGGGTGACTTAGAAGATGTGCTGGCAAGAAGCGTTGATTTATTAAAACCGGGCGGTCGTTTATCGGTGATTAGCTTTCACTCGTTGGAAGATCGCATGGTTAAGCGTTTTATTCGAGCTCAAGAAAAAGGCAATGAACCGCCACCGGGTGTGCCGCTAACAGACGATCAGCTAGGACGCACGATGAAGCGCATTGGTAAAGCGTTTATGCCAGGGCGTGAAGAAGTTGAACGTAATCCGCGTGCGCGCAGTGCGGTATTGCGAGTGGCTGAGCGCCTTGCATGAATGCGTTACAAGGAACCCTGTGGGGTTTTGTGGTGGTCTCTGCGTTAGTGCAAATAGCGCAAGTTCAGCATCATCGCGATTTATTACAGGTATGGCAGGCGGCTGATAAACAACGCTATTTGTTGTTGCAAGAACATACGCGTTTGGTGCTTGAAAAAAGCACATTGTTGGCGAATGGCAGGGTAGATCAGTTGGCAAGAAAGCAACTGAATATGAAAGATCCAGAACAAGTACAGGTGTTGTCAGAATGACAGAAACATCGCTAGAACCACAGGAAAACAGCATTGTTCGCTGGCGTTTTACGCTAGTGCTAGCTGTGTTCGCCCTGTTGTTAGCGGTGGTGCTTGGTCGCTTGGTTATATTACACACTGTCGATCAGCCATTTTTGTTTGAACAAGGCGAAAAGCGCACGGTGCGTGAGGAAGTTCAACCGGCTAGTCGCGGCATGATTACGGATCGTTTTGGTACACCACTAGCGGTCAGTACACCAGTAGTAACACTTTGGTTAAATCCTCAACAAGTTAATATCCAGCAGTTACCAGCCATTGCTAAGGATTTGGATATTCCAGCGCATACTTTGGTGAAAAGCGTTGAGCGTGCTGCATCACAAGGGCGTTCATTCATTTATTTGAAGCGTCAGGTGGAGCCTGATGTTGCTGAGAAAGTTTTGGCTCGCCGTGTTGCCGGTGTTTACGGTGATGAAGATTTTCGTCGTTTTTACCCGGCAGCAGAAATTACTGCGCACACAGTCGGTATTGTTAATATTGATGGAAAAGGTCAAGAAGGTCTGGAATTAGCATTCGACGATTATCTGCGCGGACATGACGGCGAGCGCAAAGTTGTTAAAGATTTATACGGTAACGTTATTAAGCAATTAGAAGTTAATGGTGTTGCAGAAAATGGCCCAGATATGGCTTTGACCATTGATTTGCGTTTGCAGTATTTAGCCTATCGCGAATTAAAAGCCGCCGTGCAGCAGCATCGTGCTAAGTCAGGTAGTGCTGTTATTGTTGATGCGCACACAGGTGAAGTATTAGCCCTTGTCAGTCAGCCATCGTACAACCCTAATAATCGAGCAACGTTAAAGCCCGAAGATATGCGCAATAGAGCTATCGCCGATTTAATCGAACCCGGTTCTACCATGAAGCCCTTCACTGTTGCAGCGGCCCTAAATTCCGGCCGCTTTTTTCCGTCTACCCAGATTGATACGTCACCGGGTTATGTGCGCGTAAAAAATAAAACCATTCGTGATCACCGTGATTACGGTGTGCTAGATATTACTGGCATTATCACTAAATCCAGTAACGTTGGTGTTACCTATTTAGCCCATAAATTAGGTGCCGAAGTTATTTGGGATTTCTTTACTAAGGCGGGTATAGGTCAGCCGGGCGTTTTGGGTTTTCCGGGTGAGGCTGTCGGCGTTTTACCTTATCCAGAACAGTTAGATTCCTTACGGTTGGCAACGGCATCGTTCGGGTATGGTTTGGCTGTCTCGCCATTGCAACTGGCGCAGTCATATACCGCTTTTGCTGGTGGATGCCGTCAGTCTGTACGGTTAATTATGCGCGATGAAGATAAACCAGCTTGTGAACCTGTGATGTCGGCAAAAGTATCCCGTCAAATTCTCGATATGTTAGAGACAGTAACAAGCGACAAAGGTACTGGTAGTCGCGCTCGTGTTGAGGGTTATCGCGTTGGCGGTAAAACGGGTACAGCTCATAAAGTCGGGCGCGGTGGTTATGAAGATTCTGCATACACTGCTGTTTTTGCCGGTATCGCACCGATTTCGGACCCAGATTTAGTATTAGTGGTTGTTATTGATGAACCTCAGGGGCAGGAATATTACGGTGGTGAAGTAGCGGCACCGGTATTCTCTCGCATCATGGGTCAGGCTTTACGTTTACGTCAGGTTGCGCCTGATATTCCAAGTAAAAATACCTTACAAATGGCAGGAGGTGGAGCATGAAACTCAGTGCAATCGCTGCGCCGCATTTGTTTATTCCTCCTGAGTGGGATCGCGAAATTAATCATATCGTGATTGATAGTCGTGACGTTAAGCAGGGTGATTTATTTATCGCTCGTGTTGGTCGTGATAATCATGGCGAGCGTTTTATTGAGACCGCCATTCAAGCCGGAGCCAGCGCTGTTGTTGCTTTGGGTGAACCTGGTTTCCGTTGTGGAATATTAGGTGTGCCGATTTTTTCGACACCGGATTTATTAGATCATCTAAGTGATTGGCTGCATCGTGCCTATGCAGGCGTATCTCAACTTGATTTAACCGCTGTTACTGGCACTAACGGTAAAAGCTCTGTTACGCAATATATTGCCCAGCTACTGACACAAATGAAAATAGAGTGTGGTTTGCTCGGAACTTTGGGTAACGGCATTTGGCCCAATTTAGCTGAAACTCGCAATACAACCGCCGACTTATCTGTGGTGTTACGTCATTTAAATGATATGGCGGAGCAATCAATAAAATACGCCGCGTTAGAAGTTTCTTCGCATGGAATAGATCAGCGCCGCATTGACGGAATACATTTCAAAGTAGCAGTGCTGACTAATTTGACCCGTGACCATTTAGATTATCACGGTTCTATGGAAGCCTATTTTGAAGCGAAGCGTCGCCTCTTTGTTGGCGGCAATATTGGTGCTGCGCTCATAAATATTGATGATGGTTATGGACGCCGATTAGCGGCAGATAAAGACATCACTGTACCAGTGTTTACCTATGGCCATAGTGATAAGGCAGAGGTGCGTTATCACAATGTCGAGTTAAACGCTCGCGGTATGACAGCAACGCTGACCACGCCTTGGGGCGAAGCCGATATTGTTTTGCCATTAATTGGCGAATTTAATTTGGCTAATGCTACGGCGGCAATTGCTGTATTGGCTATTCAAGGTTTCCCTTTTGAATCCCTGGTTGCTGCAGCTTCAACACTACAGTCTGTCGCCGGTCGCATGGAAGTATACGTAAAAGATAATGGGCCCCTAGCGATAGTGGATTTTGCTCACACGCCAGATGCACTAGATAACGTCTTAAATGCTTTAAAGCCATGGAATAAAGCTATTTCTTTGGTGTTTGGTTGTGGTGGTGAACGCGATCGAACCAAGCGCCCAATCATGGCGGTTATAGCTCAAGCGCACGCTGCTCAAGTTTGGTTGACCGACGATAATCCTCGTGGTGAAAACAGCGATCAAATTTTTTCTGATGTATTAGCGGCTGATGGCTCGGATAATTTTTATTGTATTCATGATCGTCGCAAGGCTATCGAAAGTGCGCTAGAAAAGACAGATAAAGACGGCATTGTGGTAATTACTGGTAAGGGGCACGAAGCTTATCAGGAAATTTCTGGAACTCGCCATGCTTATAGCGATGCTGGCGTATTAATAGCTCAGGGTTATAGAAAAGCAGGAGAAGATTATGTTGCGTAATATGACTCTTGCTCAAGTTGCCGATGTTGTAAATGGCGAACTACTTCAACCAGAATTTGCCGATGTTTTGATATCGTCGGTATCTACTGATACGCGCTCTCTTATCGACGGCGCTTTGTATATTCCATTGTCTGGTGACAATTTTAATGGCCATCATTTTATAGCTCAGGCAGAAAATGAAGGCGCGATTGCTGCTTTGACGAGTGAAGATGTTGCAACTTCACTGCCGCTTATTCGTGTAGATAACACTTTATTGGCGTTAGGTCGTATTGCTGGTTGGCAGCGTGATCAATTTTCTGGTTTGGTGATCGCGGTCACCGGAAGTGCCGGAAAAACGAGTGTGAAGCAATTAACTGCAAGTATTTTGACGCAAACATTTAATACGTGGATGACCCAAGGCAACTTGAATAATCACATCGGTGCACCGTTAACGTTGCTGGCGCTTAAGCCAGAACATGAAGCAGCAATGATTGAATTAGGTGCTAGTGGTCTTGGCGAAATTGCTTACACAGCTCAATTTGTTAAACCACTAGTTGGCATTATTACCAACGCAGTTCCAGCTCACATTGAAGGTTTCGGTAGCTTGCAAGGCATTGTCGAAACAAAAGGCGAGTTGCTTGATTTCATTCAACCGAATGGTACCGCTGTATTAAACGCTGATGACGCCAACTTAGCTCAATGGCAGCAACGCGCTGCCCATTTGCAACAATTAGCTTTTGGTTTTTCTGAATTGGCAGACGTCCGCGCTACTAATATTCGTTGCTCCTTAGAGGGGAGTGAGTTTGATGTTTTGTGTGATGGCCAAACCGTAGCGATCAAATTGCCTTTGTTGGGCGAACACAATGTACGTAACGCGCTTGCTGTTATAGCCGCAACGCATGCTGCAGGCTTGTCATGGGATCACATTGTTAAAGGTTTACAAGCTTCAGTAACCGTAAAGGGGCGTTTACAGCCTTGCCGTGGTGCTGCAGGTCAACTGATTTTAAATGATGCCTACAATGCTAATCCTACCGCATTTAAAGCGGCCATTGATGTCTTAAAAGGGACAGAAAATAGCTGGGTAGTGATGGGTGATATGGGGGAGCTAGGTAGTGATGAAATTGCCGCCCATACAGACGTTGGTACGTATGCAAAAACATCCGGTATCGAACATTTTGTAGCAACAGGCCCATTGAGTCGTAACGCTGCAACAGCATTTGGCGAATCTGCGCATTGGTTTGAGGACAAACCTGCATTGATTCGTTTTTTACAACAACACACCCAAAAGCAAGATGTATTGCTAATTAAGGGATCGCGCTACACCGGTATGGATCAGGTCGTTGCTGCGTTGCAAAACGGGAATGAGGAAATTTAATTATGTTGCTATGGCTTGGTGACTGGTTGGCGCAGTATCACTCGGGATTCGGTGTGGTTAATTATTTAACCTTACGCGCTATCTTTGGTGTGATTACCGCCTTGGGAGTGTCCTTGTTGTTAGGCCCGCTAGTTATTCGTAAATTACGCGAATATCAAATCGGCCAAGCAATTCGTGAAGTTGGTCCTAAATCGCATTTAAGTAAAGCAGGGACGCCAACCATGGGCGGCGTACTCATTTTGCTTTCTATTGCCGTTTCAACACTGCTTTGGGGCGATCTTGAAAATCGTTTCGTTTGGGTCGTGCTTTTAGTCACTATTGTTTTTGGCGCTATCGGCTGGGTTGATGACTACCGCAAAGTGGTTGAGAAAAACTCTCGAGGATTACCAGGGCGTTGGAAATACTTCTGGCAGTCGGTATTTGCTCTAGTCGCTGCATTTTATTTGTATTACACCGCGCAAACGCCAGAAGAAACTCAGTTTGTTGTGCCTTTTATTAAAGATGTTATGCCGCAGCTGGGCGTGATGTTTATCGTACTGACTTATTTTGTTGTAGTTGGCTCAAGTAATGCGGTGAATTTAACCGATGGTCTTGATGGCTTGGCTATTATGCCGACGGTTATGGTGGGTGGTGCACTTGGCTTATGCGCTTATTTAGCGGGTAATGTTAATTTCGCTAACTACCTACATATCCCTTACATCCACGGTGCCGGTGAAGTCGCGGTTTTTTGTGGCGCTATTGTTGGTGCCGGTATTGGCTTTTTGTGGTTCAACACCTATCCAGCACAAGTATTTATGGGTGACGTTGGTTCATTAGCGCTAGGGGCTGCCTTAGGTATTGTCGCAGTTATTATTCGCCAAGAAGTTGTTCTGTTTATTATGGGCGGCATTTTTGTAGCAGAAACTGTATCCGTGATTTTGCAAGTGGCTTCATTTAAAACCACTGGTAAGCGCATCTTCCGTATGGCGCCACTTCATCACCATTTCGAATTGAAAGGTTGGCCTGAACCGCGGGTCATTGTTCGTTTTTGGATCATCACCATTATTTTGGTGCTGTTCGGTTTAGCTACGTTAAAAATTCGCTAAGGAATAATTGTAATGTCTGTTCTGGCTAACGCTAACACTAAACGACTGATTGTAGGCCTTGGGCTTACTGGGTTGTCGTGCGCGCGTTTCTGTCAGAAAAATGGCTTGGCATTTGATTTGTGTGATACCCGTGAATCGTTGCCTAGCTTAGAAGACATTCGCCGAGAATTTCCCAATGCCAACATTATGTTGGGCGCGTTGCAGGGTAAGGTACTTGCCCAGTACCAAGTCTTATTGGTTAGTCCTGGTATTACCATTCAGCAAGAAGCCATTCAATTTGCACAACAGCAAGGTAGTTTAATTGCTGGTGATATCCAAGTATTTGCTGAAACATGTCAAAAGCCAGTGATCGCGATTACTGGTTCTAATGGTAAAAGTACAGTGACAACACTGGTTGCCGCATTACTGAATGCTGCTGGCATTCGTGCAAGTGCTGGCGGCAATTTAGGTATTCCGGCATTGGACCTGTTGGCTAACGATGAGGCAACCGATGTTTATGTATTGGAGCTTTCAAGCTTCCAGCTAGAAACCACTACCGACTTACAAGCACGTGTCGCGACGATTTTAAATATTTCACCGGATCACATGGATCGTTATGCCGGAATGGCAGACTACGAACGTGCTAAACAACGCATTTTCCAAGGTGCTCAATCGGTCGTAATTAATCGCGACGACGACCACACTCGACCACTACTAGAAGGTCGATTTAGCGCAGTAAGTTTTGGGCTAGAAGAGAGCAATAGTGACTTTGGTGTCGTGCAGCGCAGTGATGGTACTTGGTTGACTTCTCAGGGTGAAATGATTGTACGTGCTGACGAGTTGCATATTCGCGGTGAGCATAATGTCGCTAATGCTTTAGCTGCGTTGGCGTTGGTTTCTGTATTGGGTGTTAAGCCGGCAGCGGTTATTACGGCGCTCAAACAATTTTCTGGGTTAGCACATCGATGTCAGTGGGTTCGTAATATTAATGGCGTTGATTATTTTAACGATTCTAAAGGAACCAATGTTGGTTCTACTCTTGCTGCTTTAAAAGGTCTCGGGCGCACCATCAATGGTCGTATTTGGTTATTGGCTGGCGGCGAAGGAAAAGGTCAAGATTTCTCTGAGCTGGCTGAGTTTTGCCAAACCTACGTTGCTGAAGTATTGGCTTATGGCATAGATGCAACTCGTATAGTCGACGGTGTCGATGGCGCGTGCAAAACGTCTCAATGGCAAACAATTGATGAGGCGTTAAATCATGCGCGTCAGCATGCGCAGAAAAATGATGTTGTGTTGTTGTCACCGGCTTGTGCAAGTTTTGATCAATTCAAAAACTACGTTGCGCGCGGTGAATATTTTGTCGCACAGGTGGAGGCATTACAATGAAAATGCCGAACCTTAGCTGGCAAAATGAAACACAATTATTTTATCCGTGGTTAGCCATGTTGTTGCTTGGTTGGCTCATGGTGGCATCGGCTTCCACAGGCATAGCCGAATTCTATACCGGCAATCCAGCGCATTTTGCAATTCGTCATGCTTTCTATTTATTGCTGGGTATCGGTGTCACATTTTCTATCAGTCTGATTCCAATGGCGCGCTGGGCAAAGTTAGATGCCATTTTATTGGTCATTGGTTTTGTCGGATTGGTATTGGTTTTTGTTCCCGGTATTGGTCATGAGGTTAACGGCAGTCAGCGTTGGCTAAATCTTGGCATCATTAAAATACAAGCTTCCGAGATCGCGAAATTGAGCGCCGTATTTTATATCTCTGGTTATCTAGTTCGTCGCCAAGATGAAGTGCAAAGTCAGTGGTCTGGATTTATCAAACCCCTCGGCCTTTTAGCCGTTATGGTTGCTTTGCTGCTAATGGAACCTGATTTTGGCGCAGTTGTTGTGTTGATGGGCGCGGCAATGGTGCAATTGTTTTTAGGTGGGGTAAAAGCTGGGCAGTTCTTTCTACTACTTTTTGCCACCCTTATTGTTAGTAGTTTTGTGGTAACCGCTGAAACTTACCGCATGGAACGGCTACTCGCTTACTTAGATCCTTGGGCGCCAGAGCATGTGTATGGCACTGGTTATCAGTTAACACAATCCTTAATCGCTTTTGGTCGTGGAGAGTGGTTCGGAATTGGTTTGGGCGAAAGTATTCAAAAACTCTTCTATTTACCAGAAGCGCATACCGACTTTGTATTTGCAATTTGGGCGGAAGAAACTGGTTTATTCGGCGGTGCCATTGCCTTATTAGGTTTAGCGTTAGTGATTGGATTAATTTGGCGTGTGGCTTGGGCTGCGCAAAAAAGAGGCCAAATGTACTCTGCTTATATTGCCATTGGTATTGCCTCATTACTCGGGTTACAGGTGGTTATTAATCTGGGTGTTAATACCGGTTTGTTACCGACCAAAGGTTTAACACTGCCATTTTTTAGTTATGGCGGCAGTAGCTTGATGATGTGCTGTGCGATGATCGGCATTGTAATGCGCATAGACTATGAGTCACGTCAAAATCTAGAAAATAGCGATAATTCAGGAGGCGATCATGAGTAACACCGTATTGATGATGGCCGGTGGGACGGGTGGACATGTATTCCCTGCACTTGCGGTTGCGCGCGAATTGGGTGAGCAAGGCTTTAATGTTGAATGGTTAGGCACGGCTGCCGGAATCGAAGCAGATTTAGTGCCGGCTAATAATATTATTTTGCACACCATTGATATTGCCGGCCTGCGCGGCAAAGGCAAATTAGGATTGTTAAAAGCGCCTTTACGAATTATCAAAGCGGTAGCGGCTGCGCGGAAAGTTCTGAAAGACGTAAAGCCGTTAGCTGTTGTTGGTTTAGGTGGTTATGCCACAGGCCCCGGCGGCGTTGCGGCATATCTATCGGGTATCCCACTGTTAATACATGAGCAAAATGCAAAAGCAGGGATGACTAACCGCTTATTAGCACGAATCGCCGATTGTGTGATGCAGGCATTTCCGGGCGCGTTAGATAATGCGCTCACTACAGGGAATCCTGTTCGTCGCGAGGTTATTGAAATACCTGCGCCAGAACAACGCGAATCTCATAGCGGCAATATTCGAGTGTTGGTCGTGGGTGGTAGTTTAGGTGCTGTTGCTCTCAACCAAACCGTGTTGGCGGCTATGCAATTATTGCCTATCAATGAACGTCCACAATTACGTCATCAAGCTGGCAAACGTAATGTTGAACTTGTGCAGCAAGAATACAGATCCGCAAGCGTTGATGCAGATGTCACAGCATTTATTGATGATATGGCGGCGGCTTATACATGGGCCGATTTAATCATTTGTCGCGCTGGTGCGTTAACGGTTTCTGAAATTGCGGCAGCAGGGTGTGCGGCGATTTTTGTTCCGTATCCCCATGCTGTCGATGATCATCAAACTGCTAATGCACAGTATTTACAATTAGCAGGTGCTGCACTTATTCGGCAGCAATCAGAATTAAGTCCTGAGTGGTTAGCGCAGCAATGGCAGCAACTCAATTCCGACCGCGAACTCCTGCGTGAGATGGCGAGTCAGGCGAGAAAATTAGCTGTAACAGACGCCACTGATCAAGTGGTTAATCAAATTAAGAGGTTTGCCCGTGAGCAATAAGTCGCCATCAAGCTTGGTGAGCATGATTCCAGAAATGCGTCGTGTGCGTGTCATCCATTTTGTTGGAATTGGCGGTGCCGGCATGTGCGGTATTGCCGAGGTATTGCTGAACCAAGGGTATCAGATTACGGGTTCAGATTTAAAAGCTTCAAGTGTGACCGAACGTTTAGCGCAACTCGGCGCAAAAGTGATGATTGGCCACGATGCCGATAATGTTAAAAGTGCAGATGTTTTGGTTGTGTCGACGGCTATTGATGCTAGCAACCCGGAAGTTAGTGCCGCATTAGAAGCACGCATACCGGTTGTACGCCGTGCTGAAATGTTGGCCGAATTAATGCGCTTTCGCCATGGTATTGCGGTTGCTGGTACTCACGGAAAGACGACGACAACTAGCTTAGTGACTTCGATTTTGGCCGAAGCAGATTTAGATCCCACCTTTGTGATTGGCGGCAAATTAAATAGTGCCGGTACGAATGCGCGCATGGGACAAAGTCGTTATCTCGTAGCTGAAGCCGATGAAAGTGATGCGAGTTTTTTACACCTTCAACCAATGGTTTCGATTGTTACGAATATCGATGCGGATCACATGTCCACATACGGTGGAGACTTCGAGCAACTGAAAAATACTTTTGTTGAATTTTTGCACAACTTACCTTTTTACGGTTTAGCCGTGGTCTGCGTAGACGATGAAAATGTACGCAGTATTTTGCCGCGAATCAGTCGTCAATTTGTTACTTACGGCTTTGACGAAGGTGCCGATTATCGTGCTACCGAATTATGTCAGGACGGTTTGTTTACTTCGTTTGTTGTTCAGCGTCCCGGTGATCGCGAGCCTTTAGCAATTCGTATGCGTATGCCGGGAAAACACAATGTATTAAATGCGCTAGCTGCAATTGCCGTTGCCGATGACGAAGGCGTTGCCGATAACGCGATTGTCGTAGCGTTAGAAAAATTTGCCGGTGTCGGCCGCCGATTCCAAGTTTGTGGAGAATTTCCTTTCGCTGACGGTGATGTGATGTTGGTGGATGATTATGGTCATCACCCGCGCGAACTTGAGGTGACGTTAGATGCAATTCGTAAAGGATTTCCGGATCGTCGTTTAGTCATGATTTTCCAACCTCATCGTTACAGTCGCACGCGTGATTTATACGAAGATTTCGTACGCGTATTAGCGGATGCCGATGTCTTGCTGTTAATGGATGTTTATCCTGCAGGTGAAAAACCGATTGCTGGTGCCGATGGCCGTTCGCTATGCGGAAGCATTCGTCAGCGTGGTCCTGTTGATCCAATTTTTATTGAACGGGATGAATCGCTAGAGCTACCTCTAAAGCGTGTATTAAAGCCCGGCGATTTATTGTTAACCCAAGGAGCTGGAGATATCGGCGGTTTGGCGATTACTTTAACCGACCAATTACCGCTATGGCTTAAAGAGGTGGAGGCGTGAAGGTGCAAGATCTAGGAAAAATCGTCGTTCTTATGGGCGGAACATCAGCAGAGCGTGAAGTCTCATTAAGAAGTGGTGGTGAAGTTTATCGCACTTTAGTTGAGGCCGGAGCGAACGTTGAAGCGGTTGATATTCGGGATCATGCGATTCACCAATTAACCGATATTGAATTCGATATTGCGTTTATCGCCTTGCATGGGCGCGGTGGCGAAGATGGCACTATTCAAGGTGTTTTGGAGTGGATGAATAAACCTTATACCGGCAGTGGTGTGATGGCATCTGCATTAGCAATGGATAAATGGCGCACCAAAATGATTTGGATGGCTGCAGGATTACCCACTCCTCCAGCATTTTTACTTAGCCAAGACTGCAATTGGAATGAAATTTCCAAACAGCTTGAAGAAAATGCCATTGTAAAACCAGCGCGTGAAGGCTCGAGTATCGGCATGCGTCGAGTACATAACGCTGACGATTTAAAAGCCAGTTATGAATTTGCATGTCAGTACGACGGTATGGTGTTGGCAGAGCGCTGGGTACAGGGTAAAGAATTTACTGTAGCGATTGTGGATGGTGAAGCATTACCGGTTATTCAACTTAAAACCAGTCATGAGTTTTATGATTACGACGCTAAATATCAAGCTAACGATACCCAATATTTATTGCCATGTGGCCTAGCAGCGGATGAAGAAGCGTTGCTGCAAAATATTGCTTTAAAAGCATTCGATGTTCTTGGTGGTCAAGGCTGGGGGCGTATAGATGTGATGCAAGATGAAGCGGGTCAGTTTTGGTTGCTCGAAGCGAACACTAGCCCAGGCATGACTGACCATAGCTTAGTACCAATGGCGGCGCGAGCACACGGCATGAGTTTTACCGATTTAGTTACCCGCTTATTGCAAGAAGCGAAGCTCCGTCATGGCGGCTAAGCCACGTAAGCTGAAAAAAGAGCCGCGTCGTGGAGCAACGCCATTAGTTGAAAAGCCGCCGCGCGAATTTCGCTGGCCGACCATCGCCATCAAAATTCATTGGGCTTGGTTGGTCACCCCAGTTGTTTTGGTTGCAGGATTTTATGCGGCGCAGTGGATGATGGTTCGGTGGCCGATTACTGGTATTGAAGTCGAGGGACGTTTATCAGTTTGGACACCAGAAAAAATTGCTGAAAAAGTGGTTTGGGTAAAAGACCAAGGTTTTTTCACAGCAGACTTGCAAACGGTTCATGATGTTGTAGCTGAGCTGCCATTATTAACCAATGTTGTTATACGAAAAAAATGGCCGGGCACAATAGTCATTAGTGCCTATGAAGATGTTGCGATGGCCGCTTGGAATGACGATAAGTTATTAAGTATTAATGGCAGTTTAATGGCGATTCCGGAAGGATTTAATGCCAGTAATTTGGCAAAGATAAAGAGCAATGCAGAATACACCGATATTGCTGTTCGGGGATTTCGAAAAGTGCAACAAATGTTATCGGATATGGGGGTCACAGTGACTGAATTGACCATATCAGATACAGGCTCTGTCGATATTGTTTTATCAAATCATTGGCAGGTTGCATTTGGGCGTCGAAACTTTGAAGAAAGAGTACGTCGTCTGCATCGATTATTACAAAAGTTGCCTAATCAAAATGTGGCAATGGTTGATTTACGTTATGGCAAAGGCGCCGCTATTGGCTGGCAGTCTGTGCAGGAGAAAGGATGATGAGTCAGGTACCACAAAAACGCATGTTGGTTGGCCTAGATATCGGCACTTCAAAGATTGTAGCTATCGTTGGTGAAGTAGATGCCGACGGCAATATCGAAGTTGTTGGTTTAGGTAGCAGCCCTAGTCGCGGACTGAAAAAAGGCGTAGTGGTAAATATTGAATCGACCGTGCATTCAATTCGTCGCGCGGTGGAAGAAGCAGAATTAATGGCAGGATGCACTATTCATTCAGTGTATGCTGGAATTGCGGGCAGCCATATTCATTCGATGAATTCAAACGGCATTGTTGCAGTGCGCGACCGCGAGGTAACCGCGACCGATATTGAACGAGTTATTGATGCGGCACAGGCTGTTGCAATCCCTCAAGATCAAAGCATTTTGCACGTTTTACCGCAGGAATACGTAGTTGATAACCAAGAAGGCATTAAAGAACCAGTAGGAATGTCGGGCGTTCGTCTTGAGGCAAAAGTACATTTAGTGACTGGTTCTGTTAATGCAATTCAAAATATTGAACGCTGTGTGCAGCGTTGTAATCTTGAAACAGACGATATTATTTTAGAGCAACTTGCGTCTAGCTATGCCGTATTAACCGACGACGAACGAGAACTCGGTGTTTGTATGGTTGATATCGGTGGTGGCACGACGGATATTGCAATTTTTACCGACGGCTCGATTCGTCATACGGCGGTTATTCCTATTGCTGGTGATCAAGTAACGAATGACATTGCGATGGCTTTGAGAACGCCAACTCAGCATGCTGAAAAAATTAAAATGAAGTACGCATGTGCGCTTACGCAGTTGGCGAAAGCAGATGAAACAATCAAGGTTCCGAGTGTTGGCGAACGGCCTCCACGTGACTTATCTCGACAAGCATTAGCAGAAGTTGTTGAGCCTCGTTATGACGAATTATTTACGCTTATTCAAGCGGAGTTACGTCGCAGCGGATTTGAAGATTTAGTAGCGGCAGGAATTGTATTAACAGGCGGTACTGCAAAAATGGAAGGTGTAGTCGAATTAGCGGAAGAAATATTCCATATGCCGGTTCGTTTAGCCAAACCATATGGCGTTACTGGACTGTCAGATATAGTTAATAATCCGATTTATTCAACCGCTGTTGGGCTGCTTTTGTTTGCAGCCAAACAACAAAACAATAAAACATTTACAAACCGATCTGATGATGAACAAAAAAGTGTATTTTTGCGCATAAAAGATTGGATAAAAGTCAATTTTTAATATTAAATATTAAACGCACGGCATAGGAGATAATGCGATGTCTCATACAAGAGAAGGTGATATGTTCGAACTGGCTGATGATTTACAACAAAACGCTGTTATTAAAGTCGTCGGCGTTGGCGGCGGCGGCGGTAATGCGGTTCAACACATGGTGGCTGGAAACATCGAAGGCGTAGAATTTATTTGCGCTAATACCGATGCCCAGGCATTGCGAAACGTGGGAGCACGTTCTGTTATCCAATTGGGTAATGGTCTAACAAAAGGATTGGGTGCTGGTGCAAATCCAGAAGTCGGTCGTGAGGCTGCTCTGGAAGATCGCGAACGCATAGCGGAAGCGATTAAAGGTGCCGATATGATTTTTATTACCGCCGGTATGGGTGGTGGTACAGGAACAGGTGGTGCGCCAGTTGTTGCAGAAGTTGCTCGCGAGATGGGTATTCTTACTGTTGCTGTCGTTACTAAGCCTTTCCCGTTCGAAGGTAAAAAACGTATGGCAATCGCTAATCAAGGTCTAGCTCTTTTATCTGAGCATGTAGATTCTTTAATTACGATTCCAAATGAAAAACTGTTATCCGTTTTAGGTAAAGGCACGTCATTGTTAGATGCCTTTAAAGAAGCGAATAATGTGTTGCAAGGTGCTGTGCAAGGTATCGCCGATTTAATTACCCGTCCGGGTATGATCAACGTCGACTTTGCAGACGTGCGCACAGTTATGTCTGAAATGGGTCAGGCGATGATGGGTACAGGTGTTGCGACTGGTGAAAACCGCGCTCGCGAAGCGGCAGAAAAAGCCATCGGTAGCCCACTACTGGAAGATGTTGATTTACGTGGCGCTCGCGGCATTCTTGTTAACGTAACGGCTGGGTTTGATTTATCGCTGGGTGAATTCAGTGAAGTCGGTGCTGTTATCGAAGAATTTGCTTCAGAAAATGCCACCGTCGTTGTTGGTACTGTAATTGACCCAGAAATGTCAGATGAATTACGAGTAACAGTTGTCGCTACTGGTTTAGGTCAACAACAAAAAGTTGTTGAGGAACCAAAACCAACTAAAGTAGTCGATAATACAGTGTCAGCTCGTAATGCAGACGGCAGTACTGATTATCGTCAGCTCGAGCGACCAACGATTAGTCGTCAAGCAGGTAACACTGCTAAGCAAATTGACGTGAGCAGTCGCCCGGATATGGATTATTTAGATATCCCGGCATTTTTGCGTCGTCAGGCGGATTAACAGCATGTAACAAACGCGCGGTAGCGCGTCTGAAAAATGCTGTTATAATGCGCGACTAAATTTGTATGAAATTTGCTCAATAATGGCAGGAATGTCCGATGATTCGACAGAGAACGCTTAACAACACAATCCGCGCTACAGGGGTTGGTCTGCATTCAGGTGAGAAAGTTTACCTGACGCTTAAACCTGCCCCTGTTAATAGTGGCATTGTGTTCCGTCGTACCGACTTAGATCCTGTGGTCGATATTCCGGCTAATGCGTTGCAAGTAGGTGAGACAACGTTATCAACCACACTGGTTAAAGACCATGCGCGTGTTGATACCGTTGAACACTTGTTGTCTGCGATGGCAGGTTTGGGCATTGATAACGCTATTGTTGAGTTGAGTGCGCAAGAAGTACCTATTATGGACGGCAGTTCTGGTCCATTTGTATTTTTGCTGCAGTCAGCGGGCATTGCCGAGCAAGATGCGCCTAAGCGTTTTATTCGCATCAAGCGCAAGATTGAAGTTCGTGAGGGCGATAAAGTCGCATCTTTCGTACCTTACAATGGTTTCAAAGTCAGTTTTGAGATCGACTTCGACCATCCAGTATTTAAGCAGAGCATCCAGAAAGCCAGTCTGGATTTCTCTTCAACGTCTTATGTGAAAGAAGTCAGCCGTGCGCGTACATTTGGCTTCACCAAAGATCTTGAGTATATGCGCTCAAAGAACTTGGCACTGGGCGGTAGCGTGAAAAACGCTATTGTAGTGGATGATTATCGTGTTCTTAACGAAGACGGTTTGCGCTATGACGATGAATTCGTTAAGCACAAAATTTTGGATGCCGTAGGTGATTTGTACCTCTTAGGTCATAGCCTGATTGGTGAGTTTGTCGGTCATAAATCAGGCCATGGCCTGAACAACCGACTACTGCGTGAGTTGCTGCAGCATGAAGATGCATGGGAGTTTGTGGAGTTTGCTGAAGAAGCGGCCCCGATTACATACATGCGTCCAGCAGCTGGTTAACGTATTGAAACATAATCAAATTTGAGTATCCTCAGACAAAGGCCATAATTCCATTATGGCCTTTGTCGTATTTAGAGTTGTAAAGGCCGAATAGCGATTATTCAACGCAGCGGATAATAGTAGAAAGAAGTTACTTATGAATATCATCATCGTCGGCCGTAGACATGGTGAATCCCGCACATACAGGCTGGGTTCGTCAGCAAAGAACGTGATTATGGGCATCCTGTTTGCTCTGCCGTTTGCTATGGGCGCGGCTGGCTATTGGTTGGCTGAGCGCCTTACGGATGAGGGAGTATTGGATCTCAATGCTGCTCGCGCTTGGGAACGAGATTTAGATGAACAGCGCCAAGAGCTTCAAGAGATACGTAAACAGACCGATCAAGAGCTAGAGGCTCTTACGGTACGTTTAGCAGAAATGCAGGGTAAATTGCTTCGTCTAGATGCTTTAGGTGAGCGTTTGGTCGATGTTGCAGATTTGCAAAGTGATGAATTCGATTTTTCTATCGAACCTGCCATGGGTGGTCCAGCCACATCTCTAGGGCAAGCGTATCAAGCACCAGAAATTGGTCAGGTGTTAGATGAGTTAGCCGAACGCATAGATAGCCGCGAACAACAGTTAGAAGTTCTTGATGATCTAATGGCGGCGAATAAATTTAGTGATGATATCTTTGTTGCTGGTAGTCCTATTACAAAGGGCTGGATGTCGTCTCGTTATGGGCAGCGTACCGATCCTTTCAATGGTTCTCTCGCATGGCATGCCGGTGTCGATTTCGCCGGTAAACTGGGCGGCGATATTGTTGCTGTAGCCTCTGGTGTTGTTACTTGGGCAGATGATAGGTACGGTTATGGCAACATGGTTGAGATCAACCATGGCAACGGCTACAAGACTCGTTATGCTCACTGTAAAGAATTAAAAGTCGCCGTCGGCGATGTTGTACGTAAGGGGGATATCGTCGCTCTTATGGGTAGTACCGGGCGTTCTACCGGACCGCACGTTCACTTCGAAGTATACAAAAATGGTCGCACAGTTGACCCCGCAGCGTATATCCATCGTAAGCCGCGTTAAACTTTCCTGCTCAATACGCTTGTCATCATTCTGGGTTATAAGTAGCCTTTAGCACTTTGCCCAGCGCACCTATTTGTATTACGGACAACTTAAACCTCATGATCGGTAATTTATTTCGTAAAATCTTCGGCAGTAAGAACAGCCGTGAACTAAAACGTATGGGCAAGCTTGTTGCTCGTATTAACGAATTTGAAGCCAGTTTGGAGTCGTTAACCGACGACCAGCTCAAGGCAAAAACAGCCGAGTTTCGCGAGCAGTTAGCTGCGGGTAAGAAACTCGATGATCTGTTGGCTGAAGCCTTTGCCGTGTGTCGCGAGGCCAGTAAGCGCGTCATGAAGATGCGTCACTTCGACGTGCAAATGATCGGTGGTATCACCTTGCATGAAGGTCGTATTGCTGAGATGCGTACCGGTGAAGGTAAAACCTTAGTTGGAACCTTGCCGACCTATCTAAATGCCCTGACCGGTAAAAGTGTTCACGTTGTGACTGTGAACGATTACTTGGCTCGTCGTGATGCCGAGTGGATGCGTCCTTTGTATGAATTTCTTGGTTTATCGGTTGGTATCGTGGTGCCAGGACAAAACTCCCAAGAAAAGCGTGAGCAATATAAGGCCGATATCGTATACGGTACAAATAACGAATTTGGTTTCGATTATCTGCGCGATAACATGGCTTTTTCTATTGAAGACAAAGCTCAGCGAGAACTCTATTTCGCTATTGTCGATGAGGTTGACTCAATCCTTATCGATGAGGCGCGTACACCCTTGATCATTTCTGGCGCAGCGGAAGATAGCTCAGAAATGTATCGTCGTATTAACAAGCTGATCCCTCAATTGAAACAGGGTAAAGCGGCGGAAGAGGGCAAAGAGAAAGAACAGACTGTCGATGGTCATTTCTTTGTCGACGAGAAGCAACGCACGATCGAACTTACAGAAGAAGGTCACGAGTTCATTGAAGACCTGCTAACCCGCGAAGGTATCCTCGAAGAAGGCCAGAGCTTATACGCTGCTACCAACTTAGGTTTATTGCATCATGTATTAGCGGCATTAAAGGCACATTCTATTTATCAAAAGAACGTCGACTACATTGTGCAGAATAGTCAGATCGTTATTGTCGACGAACATACCGGTCGTACTATGCCTGGTCGTCGCTGGAGCGAAGGTCTGCATCAAGCGATTGAGGCCAAAGAAGGCGTAACCATTCAAGCGGAAAGCCAGACATTAGCTTCAACCACTTTCCAGAACTATTTCCGTTTGTATGAAAAGTTATCTGGCATGACAGGTACAGCGGATACTGAAGCGTTCGAATTTCATCAAATTTACGGCTTAGACGTTGTGGTTATCCCAACCAACAAAGAAGTTAAGCGTATTGATTACAACGATGTTATCTATGCGACGCGTAAAGAAAAATACGATGCCGTTGTTGAAGAAATTCGTGAAGTGGTTGCGCAAAATCGTCCTGTTCTTGTTGGTACAGCGTCTATTGATTCTTCTGAGTACATCTCGGGCGTGTTAAAGAAAGCGAATTTGCCGCATAACGTGTTAAACGCTAAAGAAAACGCGCGTGAAGCTCAGATTATTGCTGAAGCTGGTCGTCCGGGGGCAGTGACTATTGCCACCAACATGGCCGGTCGTGGTACTGACATTATGTTGGGTGGTAACTGGGAATCGGAAGTCGCTGCTCTAGAAAATCCGACAGACGCACAAATTGCCGATATTAAAGCGGCATGGCAGAAGCGCCATGATGCAATTTTAGAAGCCGGTGGTTTGCACATCATTGGTACAGAGCGTCACGAGTCACGTCGTATCGATAACCAATTACGTGGTCGTGCTGGTCGCCAAGGTGATGCTGGTTCTACGCGCTTCTTTTTGAGTCTTGAAGATAACCTAATGCGTATTTTTATGTCTGAGCGTATGCGCGGCATGATGCAAGCATTGGGGATGAAAGATGGTGAGTCGATTGAACATCGTATGGTTACAAATGCGGTAGAAAAAGCACAGCGCAAAGTAGAAGGCCGCAACTTCGATATTCGTAAGCAATTACTGGAATACGATGATGTCGCCAACGATCAGCGTCGTGTGGTTTATAACCAGCGTAATGATTTAATGGAAATGGGCGATATTTCTGAAATTATTAATAGCATTCGCGCTGATGTGGTTGCTGATGCCATTGATCAATTTATTACGCCGCAAAGTTTGGCTGAGCAGTGGGATATCGAAGGTTTAGAGCGCCACTTACGTTCTGAATTTGATGTGCAGTTGCCGGTGCAGCAGTGGTTAGATGACGATAAAAAACTTTACGAAGAAACGCTTCGTGAGCGAATTTCGACTGCCATTAGCGAAGCTTACGTTGAAAAAGAAGCCACGGTAGGTGCCACAGCTATGCGCTCGTTTGAGCGTCAGGTGATGTTGCAAGTATTGGATAATCTGTGGAAAGAGCACTTGGCAACCATGGATCACCTGCGTCAAGGCATCCACTTGCGTGGCTATGGTCAGAAAAATCCAAAGCAAGAGTACAAGCGTGAATCGTTTGGCTTGTTCCAAGAGCTATTGAAAAATATCAAGCACGATACTATTCGTATTCTTTCGCACGTTAAGGTGCGCAAAGAAGAAGAGGTCCGTGAGTTAGAAGAAAAACGTCGCGCTGAGGCGGCAGCACAGGCTGCTCGTGCGAGTTATCAACATGAAGCAGCAACGGCAATTGAAGGTGACGGCGGCGATGATGCCGACGAGCAACCAGCACAGCCGTACGTTCGTGATGAACAAAAAGTTGGGCGCAATGACGAGTGTCCTTGTGGCTCAGGCAAAAAATTCAAACATTGTCATGGCAAATTGTCATAAGGCGTAGCAAAAGAAAATGGCTGTAAACTTCACTGTATTTGAAGACTTTCGCCCAGTAAAAGGGGTTCGTTTAGGTATCGCACAGGCGGCTGTGCGTTATCAGAACCGCGACGACATGGTTATTTTAGAATTGGCTCCGGGTAGTAGTGTGGCGGGTGTATTCACCACTAACTCCTTTTGTGCAGCCCCCGTTCAGCTATGTCGTAAACATATGGCGGCAGCATCTGCGCGTTATATGTTGATTAATACAGGCAATGCTAACGCTGGAACGGGTCCTTCAGGCTTCCGCAACGCAGAAGTTAGCTGCGATATGCTGGCAAAAGCGACTGGGGTTACGTCGCAAGAGATCTTACCGTTTTCTACCGGTGTGATTGGTGAGCCATTAAATATGGCGGCGTTTGAACGCGGTATTCCTGCGGCATTAGAAAATTTGGCAGAGGATAACTGGGCTCGTGCTGCTAAAGGCATCATGACCACAGATACATTGCCTAAAGGCTATAGCCGTGAAATTAGCATCGAAGGTAAAGCTGTAACCATTACGGGTATTTCCAAAGGTGCCGGCATGATTATGCCGAACATGGCCACCATGTTGGGTTATATCGCAACGGATGCTGGTGTAAGCCAAGATTTGTTGCAGCAATGGTGTAAAGAGTTTGCCGATTGTTCGTTTAACCGCATCACGATTGATGGCGACACTTCGACCAACGATTCCTGCATGCTAATTGCAACGGGCCAGAGTGGCCTAGTGATCGATGATGCGAATAGTGCTGCGGCGCTAGCGTTATACAATGCGTTGAAAGAAGCCTTCCAGATTTTGGCGCAAGCCATTGTTCGTGACGGTGAAGGTGCAACTAAGTTTGTGACCATCCAAGTTGACGAAGCGGCTAGTCAGAAAGAAGCATTGGATGTTGCTTATACCGTAGCGCATTCGCCTTTAGTTAAAACAGCCATGTTTGCTTCCGATGCTAACTGGGGCCGTATTTTGGCAGCTGTTGGTCGTTCTGGTGTGCAGAACTTTGATCTTGATCGTGTGCAGATTTATATCGAAGATGTGCAAATCGTTCAGGATGGCGGGCGTTGCGATAGTTATACGGAGGCTGCTGGTGCTGCTGTATTTAAACAGTCGGAGTTTACCGTTCGTATTATCTTAGGTCGCGGTGATGTGACAGAAGCTTTGTGGACAACGGACTTGTCGCACGAATACGTAACGATTAACGCCAACTACCGTTCGTAATGAAGCAAGTTCACGTAGCCGTTGCTGTTGTGGTGGTGAATGATCAAGATATTCTGATCGCTCGCCGCCCTGACGATAAACACCAAGGTGGCCGCTGGGAGTTTCCTGGTGGCAAAGTGGAAGCGGATGAATCCGTAGAAGCGGCCTTAGTGCGTGAACTCGACGAAGAAGTGGCACTACCGGTTGCACTTGGTGCCATTACTTCGCTGATGAAAATTCCATTCGAATACCCAGACAAGCGTGTGTTGCTTGATGTCTGCTGGGTTGAAGCCAATATGAATGATGCATTACTCGCGCATGGCGCTGAAGGCCAAGAAGTCCGTTGGGTTCATTATTCGCGCTTAAACGAGTTTACCTTTCCCGATGCCAATCAACCTATAGTGGTTGCTATTCAGCAGCGTTTAGACGCACTTAACTAACGGCATGCGTGGTGCCGTTAGGCCTGAATTACTTAAATACCGTTAGAAATGGTAGAATCGTTAACCCTATTACGGCTGCTAAGGCAATTAACGTGAGCAGGGCATTAGCGGGGTTGCGTCCAATTCGCTCACCTATGGTCTCGTGTGGCTCGGCTCTGATCTTTTCATAACGTATTTGCTGGTATGTATCGATAATCGCACGAGCAGCCTCATATTCGCTCTCATCGCGTATCCAGATGGCAGCAACCGACAATCCCCAGCGTCCAGCATGTGTTTCGTAGACAGATAAGTTAGCTTCCGCGAGCAAAGCGCGAACATCTTCAGCTTCGTCGTCAGTGACGCCGTTTAAACGAAAGAGCAATTTAGACATGTCAGATCAGTTTTAAGAAAGTAGCTGCTTAGTGTAGCGGGATAGGCAAAAAAAAACCGCAACGGAAGTTGTCCGTTGCGGCCGAATAGTGTGCATTCTCAAAATTGGATAAACCAATAGGTGGCATACTACTGTCTATTTAGTGTGTATGCAAGACACCTGTACATTTTTTGTCTAATACGAGTGGATAATCCCATAGGTGGCTTGCGCTAGATGATTTTTTTGGCGAGACTCAGCCTCGATTCCGCCTTAACAATTACAATAATGACAAAAACACTGCCCGATCAGGTCGCTGATCTTATTATTTCGCTTATTTTCATCCGTGATTTAAAACCAGGGGACAAATTACCTCCAGAAAGGAAATTTGCCGAGCAACTTGGGGTCGATCGCACGTCATTACGTATGGCGCTGCGAACGTTAGGCCGTATGAATATAATTCATAGTGTACAAGGCTCAGGTATCCGTATAGGGGATATCGAGCAAGATGCTGGCCTCGACTTCCTTGATAACTTATACCGTATTCCCGAATTAGAATTAGGCGGACGTTTGCTGATATCTGGTTTGGAAATGTTTAACCAAGCTGTACCTATGGGGATGCGCTTAGCCATGCTAAGGCGAATTAATGCTGGTTTTTCCGCAGAGAATGGACGTACAGCGAGCTTGGTGCAAGAGATGTATACCGCTGTAAACGCAGGCGTTGATAATAAAACTTTAGCTCGATTAGAAGTCGATGTAACTGATAGCTTAATGGCGGCGAGTGATAACTTGGTTCTAAAAGCATCATCGACCAGCTCTCGCCGAATTCGCTTATTACTAACAGAAAAATTATTTGAATTAATTGATGTGAAAGCGCATTTGAATCATCAGCTCAAGTTGCTACATACAGCAAGAGAAGACAATGTCGATGTCGAATTAATGATCAGTAACTATTTAGAATATATGGCGACGTTAACAAAACCTTTGCTGGAGCATTTGGCGACACTACCACCCGAGCCAAGGCTAATCTCTTCGCCATTAAAAAATGGTTTAAATATTACCAGTATGGCGCAGTTGCTATAATTATTTGAGGCGACGACGTTGCCACATCGCCACAATAGCAATGAAAAATGCTAGTCCTAACGTCGGCCAAATTCCCCATAGCATATAAGGCGTGTTGCCACTGCGGCGTTGAGCTACACCGGTTAAGATACCTTCAGCATTAACAGGTATACGTTCAACAAAATGACCACGCTCGTCAACCAATGCGGTTATACCTGTATTGGTTGAGCGTAAAATATAGCGTTGAGTTTCAAGGGCACGCATACGCACCAGCGCCATGTGCTGTTTTGGCCCTAATGAATCGCCAAACCAAGCATCATTACTAACGGTAACGAGTAAATCAGCTTCTTTCGCATTGTGTGCAACTAAATCGGCGTAAGCAATTTCATAGCAAATAAAAGGAGCAATAAGCGCTAATTCTTCGTTACCATCATCGCTAATAATTGGTACCAGTAGTGGTGGCTGATTGGCTTCACCTTCGAGAAAACTCGACATATCCAAATCAAAAAAGGGTATCCAGCCTCGAATTAATTTTTCCAGCGGTACGTATTCACCAAAAGGTACGAGTCGTTGCTTGTGATAAATACCACTACCTGCACCAAAGGCGGTAACGCTGTTGTGAAACTCACCGGCTAGTGTCGTACCTGATGGGTGACGATAAGGAATACCCGTAATAATGGTGCTGCCTTGGTCGCGTGCTTCATCGGCAAAGCGTTTCATGTGTGGGCGGTACTGATCTAGAAATAACGTAATTGCCGTTTCTGGCCATAAAATAAGATCAGTGCCGAGTAAGGGCTTACTCGCGTTTTGATATTTTTCGATAGTTGGAAAAATTTCCTCACGCCGCCATTTATCGTTTTGATTTACGTTGCCTTGCACGGCGGCGACCGTCATGGTGCCTTCTACCTTCGTCCATTCAATGCTTTGCAAGGCTAAGCCAATTGGCCATAACGAGAAAATTAATAAAAATAATGGCTTACGTTGGCGTAGCGCCTCAAGTGTCATAGTGACAGTTAACACCACGATAAATGAAATACCGTAACTGCCTATGATGGGAGCCCATCCCGATAGCCAAGTATCGACATGGCCTTCGCCGGCGAATAGCCACGGAAAGCCAGTAAAAAACCAACTGCGAAACCATTCATGCATTATCCAGAAGGCGGGCAGTGTCAGCCAAGCAAGTGTGTTTCCAGTTAAATACTGACGCAACGCAAACCAAGCGGCAGGTAATAAGCCTAAAAATGCGGCGAAGATACCCACCATGGGAACGGCCAGCCAAATAGGTGTGCCACCGAAGCTATGTATTGATACATAAATCCAAGACACACCCGTGGCAAATTGCCCGAAGCTGTAACACCAGCCTATAGCAAATGCCTGACGGGTCGTGCTAGCTGCCGGAAATGCGAGCGCCAAACCGGCAATACTTAATAGCTGGATTGGCCACCAAAATAGAGGCGCTAGCGCTAGTGGGAAAATCGCCCCAGAAACTAAGGCGATAATACAGGAAAGACGTAAACCGAAGATCGGCACTGGCTATTCGTCGCCCGCGGGCGTGACCTCAAGCAAATTAATCTGACGACTGGTGCCGTTAATAACACGAAACATCCACGCATCAATACGTATGGTTTCGTTGCACTCAGGTACGCGGCCAAAATGGTGCGCCACGATCCCGCCGATAGTGTCGAAGTCTTCATCAGGAAAGCGTGTTTTAAAATGTTCGTTAAAGTCACTTAACGGTGTAAGCGCTTTCACCACGGTAATGCCGGGTTCGACTTCTTTTATCAGGCTATCTTCTTCATCAAAGTCATGTTCATCTTCAATGTCGCCAACAATTTGTTCGAGTACATCTTCGATGGTTACTAAGCCCGCAACACCACCAAATTCATCGACTACAATAGCCATGTGGTTACGGGTTGCACGGAATTCACGCAGCAATACGTTAAGACGCTTACTTTCCGGTACAAACGTTGTTGGTCGTAGAACGTCTTTTAGACGGAAGTCTTCGCAATTATTCTTTAGCACTAAAGGCAACAGATCTTTGGCCAATAAAATGCCAACCACTTCGTCTTGGCCCTCACCCATAACCGGAAAGCGCGAGTGAGCGGATTCGATGATGCTAGGGAGGAAATTCTTGATTGATTCGCTGACGTTGATCGAAATCATTTGTGAGCGCGGGATCATAATGTCGCGTACCTGCATTTCGGATACCTGCAAAGCACCCTCGAGAATGTTCAGGGTCTCGCTATCGACAATGCTGCGCTCGGCGGCTTCACGAACTATATTTTTGATGTCTTGACGGTTTCTTGGATCGTCCGAGAATACATCGGTGATTCGCTCCAGCCAGCTTCTTGGCTGGCTGCTCGATCGGTCTTCGCTCATGTTGCCTCATTTAAGTAAGGATCGGGATATCCCAGGTTACCGAGTATTTGCCGTTCTAGGCCTTCCATTATCTCGGCTTCGTCGTCATTTATATGGTCGTAGCCGAGCAAATGCAAGCAGCCATGAACAACCATATGAGCCCAATGGGCTTCTAGTGTCTTATCTTGTTCTTTCGCTTCGCACTTAACGACTTCGGTGCAAATGATCAAATCGCCCAGAAGTTCGATAGGAACCTGTGGCGGAGCTTCAAATGGGAAAGATAGCACGTTGGTTGGCTTATCTTTACCGCGATATTCATGATTTAGTGTTTGGCTTTCTTCTTCGCTGACTAATCTGATCGTTAGCTCAGGGTTTTCAAAATCGCTGCGGTTGGCTATTGCCGCTTCTGCCCAGTGCTGAAATTGTTCATCGCTAGGAAACTCAGGGCTGTCGTCCAGATCATCCCCAAGTTGCACATCGAGCTGCAGCATCATTGCGCGTCACCGCTTGTTTGATTGTTCGCGATTGTATCGGCACCATCGGCTATTGCGTCGAAGCGGTCATAGGCGTCGACAATACGTTGTACCAGTGGATGACGGACAACGTCTTTATTGGCAAAACGCGTAACACCAATGCCTTGCACCCCATCAAGTACCTCGAGGCCATGTTTAAGGCCAGAGTATACGCCACGAGGTAAATCAACCTGAGTAACGTCACCGGTTATAACCGCCTTCGAACCAAAACCAATACGGGTTAAGAACATTTTCATTTGTTCTTTGGTGGTGTTTTGGCTTTCATCGAGAATAACGAATGAGTGGCTCAGTGTACGGCCACGCATATAAGCCAAAGGCGCTATTTCGATTGAATTGCGTTCTACTAACTTGGCAACTTGCTCAAAACCTAGCATTTCATACAGGGCGTCATACAACGGGCGCAGGTAAGGATCGATTTTTTGAGCTAAATCGCCTGGTAAAAAACCAAGTTTTTCGCCAGCCTCAACCGCAGGACGAACCAATAAAATACGTTTTACTTCATCACGTAACAGGGCTTCAACACCCGCGGCAACGGCTAGGTAAGTTTTACCAGTACCGGCAGGGCCAATGCCGAAATTGATATCGAACTCACGAATGCGCTCCAGGTACTCATGCTGGTTCGAACCGCGGGCTTTAATAACGGCAAGAGGTGTCTTGATTAGGCCTTTATCGGCATCGTAGCTACGTTTACCGCGCTGACTTACACGACTGGTGTCTTCTTGCAAAAAGAGATGCACAAGGTCCGGACTTATTTCCGTACCGTTATTGGTTTCTTTATACAGTTTTTGCAGCAGTGATGCGGCTCGTTTGGCTTTGCTAACACTGCCTTCGAGCTGGAATCGATTGCCACGATTGTAGATCGACAACTCATAGTGTTCGGCGATGTGCGTTAGATTGCTATCGAGATTGCCGCACAAATTGGAGAGGCGCGCTGCATCATCAGGTTCTAACGTGAAACTTAAGGTGTGCTGGCCCGGAGCTGTTTCAGATTCGCTGCTATGTGTTTCTGTCAAAGTAACCTCTGTGATAATCCCTACTTAACCTTCAATGTGGAGGCTAAGTAGGGAAAATACAAGTTGAATAGATGATATCTGTGATGGATATCAGTAAGCCAATTCAGGGTTTAAAAGAATGCCGTGGAGGCTGTTTTGATACGCGTCGTCAATTTTTACGCGCACAAATTTACCAATCAGGGAGTGATCGTCCGAGCGGAAGTTCACCACGCGGTTGTTTTCAGTACGGCCAGAGAGTTCGCCTAGATCTTTGCGTGATACACCTGTTACTAAGATGGTTTCTTCACGGCCTACCATACGGCGACTGATTTGAGCGGCCGTTTGAATAATGCGAGCCTGCAAAATTTGCAAACGCTCTTTTTTCAGTGACTCTGGCGTATCGTCTGGTAGTTCTGCCGCAGGGGTTCCCGGACGGGCGCTATAAACAAAACTGAAGGACGTATCAAAACCAATCTGGTTAACTAAATTCATCGTTTCAAGGAAGTCTTCTTCGGTTTCACCAGGGAAACCGATGATAAAGTCGGATGAAATCGAGATATCAGGGCGCAACTTGCGTAAGCGTTCGATTTTATCGATGTACATATCGATCTCGTGGCCACGTTTCATCGCGCTCAAAATGCGGTTTGAACCGCTTTGTACCGGTAAGTGTAGGTGGCTGACTAGCTCAGGTACTTGCGCATACACATCAATCAGGCTGTCGCTGAATTCAACCGGATGCGACGTGGTAAAACGAATGCGATCAATGCCTTCAATCTCGGCAACTAAGGTAATGAGCTCTGCTAGATCGGCGAAATCATCATCACCGGTGTCGCCGCGGTAGGAGTTAACGTTTTGCCCGAGTAAGTTTACTTCGCGCACGCCTTGATCGGCCAGCGATTGAACTTCTTTCAATACATCAGCCAGCGGGCGACTGACTTCTTCGCCACGGGTGTATGGCACAACACAGAAAGTGCAGTATTTAGAACAGCCTTCCATGATGGAAACAAAGGCAGTACAACCTTCAACTTTCGGCGCTGGTAAGTGATCAAACTTTTCGATTTCAGGGAAGGTGATATCGACCACCTGAATCGAGTTATTCGCTTTGTTCACCATGTCGGGTAAACGGTGCAAGGTTTGTGGGCCGAAGACCATATCAACGAACGGTGCACGCTTCATGATGGCGTCGCCTTCCTGGCTGGCTACACAGCCACCAACGCCGATCTTTAAATTCGGATTTTTGCTTTTCAGGCCTTTCCAGCGACCCAGTTGGTGAAATACCTTTTCTTGGGCTTTTTCGCGAATGGAACAGGTGTTGAGTAGGATAACGTCGGCTTCTTCCGGGTTATCTGTAATCACCATTTTATGACTTTCGCCCAACATGTCAGCCATACGCGATGAGTCATACTCATTCATTTGGCAGCCGTGGGTTTTGATATAGAGTTTTTTAACTTGCTCAGTCATGCGGTGCAGATAGCCTCGAGTTACATGCGCGCCATTACATAATGTAAGGGTATTGCGCAGTTCTTCTTAAAAGGGGCGCATTATACTGTGCCTGATCACGTCTTCGCCAGTATTGCTGCCTTTAGTCGTGTTATACTGCCGCGCCCGTCAGATAGGCTGACGGCGATTTTGATAGTGACCTCATGACAACTCGTACTCCTAGCGAACCCACCTACCGTATTATTTTCCAGCAGCAGGGCGATATTTTTGAAATTTACGCCAGCTACATTTACCAAAGTGAGTTGTACGGATTTATCGAAGTCGAACAGCTATTGTTTGGTGAAGGCGCTCAAGGCGAACTCGATTCGGAAGAAGAAAAGTTAAAAGAAACGTTCGCCGACGTAAAGCGTACCTTTATTCCAATGAACTCCATCATTCGCATTGATGAGGTTGAGAAAGAAGGCACGCCTAAAGTCAGTAAGGGAGATGGTTCTAATGTCACGCCGTTTCCCGTGATGAGCTTTCCACCACGAGATAACGACTAAACAGTAACGTTAGCGCTGCAGCTCTTCAACGGCCGCTGCGTAACGCTTAGCCTGTTCAGGCATGGATAGATAGCGAATATCGTCGTGTTTAAGTGCCACACTTATTTGATACAGCCAACGTTCCATACGCAGTGCTAATGCCTCAGCGTCGGCATCTTTAGCTGCAAGAATCTCTTGAGTAAGATCCGCAATCACGCGAGCATGCGCTGCTGCACGCTTAGCGCCTTCTGTTGCTTTGGCAATTGCACCTGTTGCTCGTGGTGTTTTAGCAATCAGGGCTTGCGCCTGCTTTAGCGCGCTTTGAGCAGTTTGCCAGCTAATCGGCGATAGCTCATCGGCATTTTCAGTTTTTAATTTGGCTAAATCGTCTTTTATGGCTTGCAGTTGCACGAATTCAACAACACGGACTTCTAAGTCATGCATATCGGCCAAGAGGCTGCGTTGTTCTTTATTCGCTTCTTGCTGCTTATCGGCTTCCAGCATTCGAATGAGTTGGGTTAAGCGCTCATTTAGTTGGCGATTATCCTCGGGGTAGTAGTCGTTTGCGTGGATTTCTCGCAGTACTTGTTGATGATCGAATGCAGGTTTTAATGTTTTTAATGCATTTTCGCGTGCTTGCAGACCGGCTTCCCAAGTGCGAATACTGGTCATCGCAGCACTTTTAACCTCGCCAGAAGGTTTGCCTTTTGCGCTAAGGGCTTGGCTTTTATCTAACCAGTATTGCGCTGTTTCAGCATGGGCTGGGGCGAAGTAACTCAGCTTCTTTTGCTTGGCATCGACCGCTAGTGCTTCGCTGCGCTGTAACAGTTCTAGAGCACTATCGTCAGCAAGAGCAGCATCGCGAGTAGCGGTTTGGCTAAGTGTTTCAAAGTTGGCAACCGGAGTAGCACAGCCACTGATTAGAGCAGCAATAGAGGTCAACAGCAGGACATGTTTTTTCATGATATTCCAATGACGGCGGACAAATTAAAATCGACAGAGTGATTCACGCGAAGTGGCAAACTTGTTAGGGGGCAAGATCATACCACTAACAAATAACAAATCCCGCGACGGGTTACTCATTATTGCTAATGACCTAGCAACAAACTTGTCACTTTTTCTGAACCTGTTGCGCAAAGCTTGTCAGGCTTGTTAAGCCTTGCTATATAACAAGTACGCAGGTGCAAAAGAGGAGACACATCGTATTTACTGCCGCATGAACCACTGAATAGCTCTGTAAGGTTCTGGCATAACCCCCGGTTCTGGTGAATAAGGAGTTACCCCAATGAATGCAGAGATGCAGCCCCTGTTCTGGCGTATTCGAGACGCCGAGTCTAACGGTACTGAGATCGTTAGTTTATTAATGCCATCGAATGCTGATGGTGAGCCCGCTTCAGAATTCCCAGTGGATGTTAGTTTTCAATCTCGTCGATCAAATCGCCATGCAGTGGATATCCGCTGGTCTGATGACGATTCTGATTTGTTTTTAAGTTTACTTGATCGTATATCCGATGATGATGACGGCGAAGAAGAGGGCATCACGCTCGATATCAACGACGGCGTTGTTCAGGGGATAGTTCAACTGGTTGCTTTAGCGCGTTTCAAAACACCATGGCCTAGTGATGATATCGTTGGCGAAGATTTCATTACCGAACGAGAAGAATTTGAAATTGGCGATTTAGTTGCACTGAACACCCGTTATGGGTTTGTGATGGCGATCGTGGTAGGGATGGATTCCATCGACATGACCTGCATCTTGTTAGAGAGTATTCAAGATGGAGAAGAATGTCTTGTACCGGATCACAGTGTTTTGATTGTTAACCGAGCCTATGCGTTATCACCGGCGTTTGCCGATAGTGATACGGGCGAGGGCGCGATTATCCACTAAAAAAATCCCGGCTAATTAGCCGGGATTTTCTTATACGCTAGCGTTCAGCGTGATACTTTTTCACTATTACGCTGACGGTTACGCTTCTGCGTTAAAGCCAGCTGGGAAATAGCATCAAAGAACCCAGTGTGCGTGCGATTCGGTGCTTCAGTGCCTTGCACTAGCACTCCATTGGCGCTTTCAGAGTTGCTGAACTGTTCGGTATGTACACTCGCCATTGATCGTCTCCCTATCTGTTTGAACGTTTTTACTAAGTCCGAATCGCATCCCAGCAAAGCTGAGTCAGCATCTCGTTACTTATCTGTTTGCCCATCATATGTGGAGCAATGCGACGCTTTTTAGCAATAGTGGCCAAGCCGCCATAGGCAAACGTTGCGAGCACTTCATTTGGTAGGTCTTTAATAATTCCGTCGGCCTTGCCTTGATCAAGCAGAGCAAACAACACGCTATGAATATTCTCCAATGCTTCTGCACGGATCTCTTCGCTAATTGACGGGCAAGCCGCCAAATGATCGAGTAATACACAGTCACGTTCGTTTTCATGTAGATAGTTGTAGGTGTTGGCCCATATATGTCGCAGGCGTTGCTCAGGAGTGCGACTGCTTTCATCGCCCTCTAAACACGCTATGGTCAGGCGTTGCAACATTAAGACGAACAACTCTTCAATAAGAGATTCTTTGGTTTCAAAGTAACGATAAATCGTGCCGGCACCACAACAGGCTTGCTTAGCAACTTGGGATACAGGTGAAGACTGTAAGCCTTGTTCTGCAATCAGATTGGCCGCAGCCTCAAGAATTTGTTCGCGCTTATCCATACCATCTATAACAACCGGAATGAACGTTCATTCTGCTCGTCTGATGACCAACTGACAAGCGCCAATTGGTGTTCAATATGGATCAGTCTGTTTTAATTTTGCTCGATTGGCAGTGAGTCGTTATTAATACGTGTATTAATTAGGTCGCGGGAGCTTCGTATATTTCGCGTGAATACCTCGCAGCCATCAGTGCGACGAAGGCGCAAAAAGCCGATAAAAACATCATCGCCATCATAGGGACAGGTGTGTTGTCGTGCAATTGTCCCCATAGCAAACCAAAAGCCGCACCCCCGCAAAATTGTACTACACCAATGAGGGCTGTGGCCGAACCCGCAACGTCGCGAAAATACTGCAGTACGGTAGCCATTGAGTTGGCTGAAATTAGACCGAGCGCACCAACGTAAGCCATCATCAGTGGTAACACGGTCCAAAGCGTAAAGGCGTCGGGAAAGTAACGACTTAGTGTCAGTAAAATACAGCCCATTACTACCTGAATGGAAATTCCGGTGGTAATCAGATCTATTGGCTTGAAGCGGTTGAGTAGCAACATGTTGATTCGGTTGACCATCATAATGACTACTACGTTGGCACCAAAAAGCCACGGGAATTGTGCTGCCGATTGTTCGAAGTAATCGAGGTACAAATAGGGGGATGCGGTAATAAAGATAAACATACCGCTGTAAGCACATGCCAAGGTCAGAATGAAGCGACGAGCGACCTTGTGACGCAGTACCACACCGTAGCCGACCCAAGGTTTGGCGCGGCTGCGACGGTGGGGCGGATGGCTTTCAGGGAGCAACCAAACAAGCAGTATCATGACGAAGGCGCTGTATACGCTGAGTAGCATGAAGATACTGCGCCAGTTACTAAAACTGACAATGAGAGAGCCAAGCATAGGTGCCACTAATGGTGCTGTCATCATGATCATGGCAACCATAGAAAGCACCTTAGCGATGTCCTTACCTTCGAAGCGATCGCGTACGATGGCGGTCGAGTTGACCGTCGCTAAGCCGCCGCCAATGGCTTCAATCGCGCGTAAAATTAGCAAGCCTGACAGAGAAGTCGTCATCGATAGGGTCAAGCTAGCGATCGCAAAGATAGTTAAGCCAGCAATAATAATCGGTTTTCGACCATAACGATCAGACAGTGGGCCGCCTGTAATTTGGCCAATCGCAAAGCCCAACAAGAAGGTGCTGACGGATAATTCAACGTGGTGAATGTCGCTGTCGAGACTGCCTGCCATCTGGGCCATTGCTGGCAGATACATGTCGATGGCCAAAGGTGCTATGGCGGATAGCAGTGCCAACAGGAGGGGGAGAGGCAGTGTCATAAAAATCTTTTACAAGGAAGGAGAAGAGAAATCATTCTACTATAGCTTTAAAATGAAATAGATAAGTGATTTCGTAATTTATTGTTCATTATCTAGCAACAAAAGATCGGAACTACAAAAAAGCGCCTCTAAAAATAGTTTTAGAGGCGCTTTTTTGAACAGGCACGTTTAGCTTATTGGTGGCTTAAACGTTGAAACGGAAATGCACAACATCACCATCTTTAACGATGTATTCTTTACCTTCCAAACGCCATTTACCGGCTTCTTTGGCGCCAGACTCGCCGCGATACTGAATAAAATCGCCGTAACCAATGACTTCTGCGCGAATAAATCCACGCTCAAAATCGGTATGAATCGCAGCTGCAGCACGGGGGGCGGTATCGCCAACCTTGATGGTCCAAGCGCGAACTTCTTTTACACCCGCAGTAAAGTAGGTTTGTAAGCCAAGAAGCTCATAGCCGGAGCGAATAACGCGGTCAAGGCCCGGCTCGTCCATGCCCATTTCGGCAAGGAATTCCATTTTGTCTTCGTCATCAAGTTCAGACACTTCTGCTTCGATTTTATTGCACACAGCAACAACCGAAGCGCCTTCAGATGCGGCGATGGCAGTTACTGTGTCGAGATGAGGATTGTTTTCAAAACCATCTTCGGCAACGTTGGCGATGTACATGGTTGGCTTGATCGTGAGTAGATGGAAGGTACGCACGGCGCGCTTCTCATCATCAGAAAGTTCGATCATGCGGGCCGTTTTACCGGCTTCGAAATGAGGAATCAAACGCTCAAGTAAGTTCTTTTGCGCAACGGCGTCTTTATCGCCGCCTTTCGCGATACGAGCAATGCGTTGTAGCTGTTTTTCGCAAGAATCTAAGTCAGCTAAGATTAGTTCGGTATTGATGATGTCGATATCGTCAGCTGGATTTACCTGGTTGGCGACGTGAATAACGTTTTCGTCTTCAAAGCAACGTACTACGTGTGCGATGGCATCGGTTTCACGGATGTTAGCCAAAAATTGGTTGCCCAAGCCTTCGCCTTTGGACGCGCCAGCAACAAGACCGGCAATATCCACAAACTCCATTGTGGTTGGCACAACGCGTTCTGGTTTTACGATCTCAGCCAGCTCTTCCAAGCGTTTGTCTGGCATGGCCACGATGCCTGAGTTTGGTTCAATGGTGCAGAACGGAAAGTTCTCGGCAGCGATACCAGATTTGGTTAGCGCATTGAACAAGGTAGATTTGCCGACGTTGGGTAAGCCAACGATGCCGCATTTGAAGCCCATAAAGGTATCCTGTCAGATTCGTATAAATTTTGCTGGGTATTCTACCCATTCACGCCCGCCAACACTATCGCAGTGCGGCTTTAACCCTTGAAAGAGTGCAGTCTATTCATGGCTTTTGCTAAATCACCGCCGATGGCATCTGGAATAACACACAATGCTTCGTCGATCGCGGCATCAATTGCTTGTTGCTCCGCCTTACTGGCTCGGCCTAAAACATGCCCAGTCACTTTGGTTTTATCGCCCGGATGGCCAATGCCTATGCGTAAACGATGAAATTCTTTGTTATTGCCTAGCTTAGTGATGATGTCACGTAAGCCATTTTGCCCACCGTGGCCGCCGCCTTTTTTGAAGCGGGCAACGCCGGGATCAAGATCCAGCTCATCATGAACGACCAATATTTGTTCTGGTACTAAACGGTAGAAGGAGGCGAGTGCCTGCACTGCATTACCACTGAGATTCATATAGGTAGCGGGAATTAGCAACCAGCAGGTATTACCGCCAATCGTGCCTTTGCCAACGTGGCCATGAAATTTTTTATCAGGAGAGAGGCTAATATTGTTCGCACGCGCGAGGCGTTCGACTAGCCAAGTGCCAGCATTGTGGCGGGTTTGTTCGTACTCGGCACCAGGATTACCTAGGCCAACAATCAATTGAATAGCTGCCGTCATGATGGATAGCCTGCCGGAGTTATGCTTTTCGGGACAATAAAAAAGCGGGGCAAGCCCCGCTTCTTTCAAACGCTGTCGAATTACTCGGCAGCGTCGTCAGCTTCAACTGCAGCGCCTTTAGGCATAGCAACAGAAACCACTGAAGTATCGTGCTCAGCGCCGTGAGAAAGTGCCAAAGACTCAACGCCTTTTGGTAATTTCAGGTCGCTCAAGTGGATGTGACCACCAACTTCAAGATTGATCAAATCAACTTCGATGAACTCTGGTAAATCGCCAGCGTTACAGATGATGTCTAGGCTAGTTAACTGGTGAGCAACTACGCCGCCGCCAGTTTTAACGCCAACACATGTTTCTTCGTTGATGAAATGCAATGGAACGTGAGCTTTGATCTTAGTGTTTTTGCTTACACGTAAGAAGTCAGCGTGCCAGATCATGTTTTTAGCAGGGTGGCGCTGAAGATCTTTCAGGATAACCTGTTCTTCTTTACCAGCCACGTTTAGCGTAATAACGCTGCTATAGAACGCTTCGCTTTCCAGCAATTTGTTCAATTCGTTCGCTTTCATGATGATAGCTTGTGGCTTGCGGTCGTTACCGCCAGCTTTACCACCGTAAACGATAGCAGGTACGCCGTTTTCGCGACGCAGGCGGCGGCTCGCACCTTTCCCTGCATCTTCGCGAAGTTCAGCAGACAGTGTGAATACGTCTGACATAATGTTATTCCTCAATAAGGGTATATGAACCATCAGGGCTTGCGACCAACCCTGACAGCCAAAAAATCAAACTAGCGGGTTCGCTTAGCGAAACATCGCGCTGATTGATTCTTCGTTGTTAACGCGTCGAATGGATTCAGCCAGAAGACCAGCGATGGTCAATTGGCGAATCGTGCCCGTCGCTTTTGCTGCTTCAGACAAAGGAATGGTATCTGTTACCACTAGTTCGTCTAATTCTGCATTCGCTAGGCGCTCGATAGCGGGGCCGGATAGTACAGGATGTGTACAGTAGGCTACAACCTTTTTCGCGCCGAATTCTTTTAAAGCTTTAGCGGCTAAGCACAGTGTACCGGCTGTATCGACCATGTCGTCGACCAATACACAAGTACGACCGGTTACGTCACCGATGATGTGCATAACTTCAGAAACGTTCGCTTTAGGGCGACGTTTATCAATAATAGCGAGGTCGACGTTCAACTGTTTAGCGATAGCGCGAGCACGAACAACACCGCCAATATCAGGAGAAACAACGATTAGATCTTCAAATGCTTGGCGTTCCATATCATCAATAAGGATTGGCGAACCGTAGACGTTATCTACAGGAATATCGAAGAAGCCTTGGATTTGGTCGGCGTGAAGATCAACGGTCAGTACGCGGTCGATACCAGCGCCAGACATCATGTCGGCGACAGCTCGGGCACTGATAGGTACGCGGGCGCTGCGTGGGCGGCGATCCTGACGGGCATAGCCGAAGTAAGGAACAACCGCAGTAATGCGGCTTGCTGATGCGCGGCGTAGGCCGTCTGCCATCAGCAAGATTTCCATCAAGTTATCGTTCGTTGGCGCACACGTAGGCTGGATGATAAAGACATCCTTACCACGAACGTTTTCATTGATCTCGATGGTTATTTCACCATCACTAAACTTACCAACAGTGGCTTCGCCAAGGGGAATATCGAGACGCTCAACAACGAGCTTAGCTAGCTCCGGATTAGCGTTACCGGTAAATACCATCAACTTAGACACAGGAGTCCCCTTTGATGTTGAATTTTAATGATGGAAATGGAATCAGAATTGGCTGAGGTGGCAGGGATCGAACCTGCGAATGACGGGATCAAAACCCGTTGCCTTACCACTTGGCGACACCCCAACAACTTTAAGACGGTCTGAATAATACCCTATGGGTGGGTGAAATATTAACACCCTTAGCCACGAAGGCTTTATATCCAGCCGGTAACTGCTCAGAAACTATGATAGCTTCTGCTTCAGAACCGAAGCTTGAATATACGCAAGCTCCAGTGCCCGTCATCTTAGCAAAGGAAAATTTATTTAGCAAATTCAATGTGTTACCAACTTCTGGATACAACATTGAGACAATTGCTTGGCAGTCATTTCTGCCCCCTTGCTCAAGCGCGGTGCGAATATTAATGGCGGGCGTGTTCCTTGTCAAACCCTTATGTGAAAATATTTTTGCAGTATTTACATGGACTTGCGGACACGCCACGAGATACCAAGGTTCTGCTAGTTCTGGGGTTGGTGTGAGCACCTCACCGACGCCTTCGGCAAAGGCTGCTTCGCCCATAATAAAGACTGGTACATCAGCGCCTAGGCTCAAACCAATCGCGGCTAGTTCTTCTAAAGAGAGATTCAAATCCCACAATTGATTCAGGGCGAGTAGGGTGGTGGCTGCGTCAGAGCTGCCACCACCGAGGCCGCCGCCCATGGGCAGTATCTTATCTAGTTGAATATCTGCGCCGACATTGCGCTTGGCTAATTTTTGTAAATGGCGGGCGGCACGAATGATTAGGTTGTCTTCAAACTCTACGCCTTCAATGGAAGGTGATAGCGTTAGCTCAGAGTCGTTTCGTATTCTGAAGCGTAATTCATCACCATAATCCAAGAATTGAAATAGGGTTTGCAGATTGTGATATCCGTCGGCGCGACGCCCGGTGATATGCAGCATTAAATTCAGTTTGGCTGGGGCTGGCACAACCAGCCAAGTGGTATCAGTCATGCAAAGTCCACTCACGAATAGCGAAAGTAAAACGGAAATCATAGCCAGTGACTTTAACTAGTCCAGGTAGCCAATACCCGTTTTGCTGTTGGTAGCGGCTGTAGCGAACTTCCCAACCGTGCTGGCGTAATACACTTAATAAACCGTATTCATCAAATTCAGCAGTAGATTTGGCATTGGGGCTAGGTTGGCCTTTTACCCAATAGCGAATATCGCTAACAGGAAAATTCCAGCCCATATAGGTTTCCATTAATTCTTCTGGAGAATCGGCAAATTGTGGAGAATCCCAGCCGGGCAGAGTTAAGGAAGCTGAATACGGGTCGCCACTTAAGCGCGTAGCGCCTTGGCCAAAAGGACCAGCGATATAAATATCGTAATCACGATTATCTTGATCCCAATCTAAATAACCAGTGACACTGTCATCAGGTGAACGTACTGATAACTTACCGCGTACTTGCCAGTGCTTTAATTCCGTTAAGTTGTCTTGCAGCGCTTCTTTACCCTCTTTCGGCATGAGCGCTGAACAACCAGAAAGGCTGCTGAGTATCAGCAGCCATAATAGTGGTTTTATTCGGGGAAATATCATATTAAGCAGATGGTAATTCGAGGTTTAGGCGCTCCAAGGTGCGCTTAATGATACTGCTATCAGGCCTTTGTTTTAGGCCTTGCTTCCAGATTTTCCATGCTTCGTCTTGTTCGCCAATGGCCCATAAATATTCGCCATAATGCGCGGCAATTTCATGATCTTCCATTAATTCAAACGCGCGTGCTAGCAATGGCCCTGCGTCTTTTATATTGCCTTGTCGGAAATACAGCCAACCCAAGCTATCGATAATCGCTGGGTTATTTGGTGCTAATTCCAAGGCGCGCTGAATTAAAGGTAGGGCTTCATCGAAGCGATCAGTGCGATCAGCTAGACTGTAGCCTAACGCATTTAGGGCTTCTGAATGATTAGGCTCTAATTTGATTAAGTAGCGTAAATCACTTTCCAATAAATCAAAGTTTTCTAGCTGTTCCGCTAGCATAGCGCGTGTATATAGTAGATCAGTATTATTAGGCTCAGTGGCAAGCGCATGACTAATCAAGTTCATGGCTTCTTCTTTTTCGCCATCTTTGCTTAACAGTTCTACTTCAATACGCGTGAGGTTAGTGTTTTCTTTTGGATAGGCGCGGCGCATGTCGTTTAGATACACTCTTGCGGCATTTAAGCCTTGCTCATCACTGATTAAGCGCGAAGCATTCAGGTGTGAAGGAAGAAACTCTCGGCTTTCTGTTACTTGCTCATAATGGCTAATAGCGAGTTCGGGATCTTTTTCAGTTTCTGCAATACGCCCTAAATAAAAATGCGCTTCATTTAGGTACTGCTGGCGCTCGACCAGCATTAATAAATGTTCACGCGCGGCAGGGATATTACCGAGTTCTTCCTCTATTAAACCTAACGATAAAATCACCGAGCTGTCATCTGGGAAGCGTTCGTTAACCTCCAAAAAGGCATCTCGTGCTTCTTCAATGCTGTGGTCTTGCAATAATAATTTGGCATGCAATACCGCAGCGGGCTTATTGTCTGGATGTTTCTTTTGAACTTTATCCAACCATTTTACGGCGGCTTCATTCTGCCCTGTTGCAGCTAATATGCGGCCTTTTTGTACCGCAGCGCTGACTTGTTCTGGATCTAGTTTCAATGCGTAATCTATGTGCTCTATCGCGGTATCAAACTGATTGAGATTTTGCTCAAGAATAGCGCGTGCATACCAAAGCGTTGCGTCAGTAGGGTAGCGTTCGCTGTATATCTCAAGATCATTGAGTACAGCTCGCTGTTCTTCAACACCAACTGAGCCCGTAGTGGCTGCTAAATAATCGAACTGACTAATCCCCGTAAGTTGCAGTAACTTTTCGAGATGGACCATAGCTTCGCTATATCGGTGTTGCTCAATCGCTAAATGCGCTGCTGCTTGTTGAGCCGCAGGATTCTCAGGGTCACTTTCTAACCATAGTCCTGCTGCTTCAACGGCATGCGGTACGCTGCCGACAAACTGAGCGATGCGTAATGCGCGTTCAGCAACCGCTGGATCATTGGTTTTGCGTGCCTGATCTAAATAGTTGTAGAGCGAAATATCATAACGCTGACGTTGACCGGCGATTTCGGCTACCAGTAAAGAATACAGCGTTGGTGCAGGGATAGGCCGATACACTGGCTCTTCTGCTGCAACAGGCTGTTCAACGGCGACGACATCGTCGGCAGCGCTTTGCTGCGATGAATTAAGGCTGGCACAGCCGTGTAGGGTAGATAAAGCCAGTGCGCACACTAGCCATGGTGCTCGTATTCTTTGTGTCATGCTCGCTACCGTAAAAGAGTTCTGTTGTGCGCGCTGATCACTTGCATTGTCAGACATATGAATAACAAACCTATGGATTCTGCTGCTATTTAGAGTCAGATACCGATTTAAGTCAAAGATTTCAGCGGTAAAGATATGTTTAGACGGCGAATAGGCCTAGATAAATTAGTGTTAATGGGTCTCTGCCGTTTATAATCGCCGCTTTTGTAATTGGGGTTGCTTGTTTTAGTTAAGCAACTCTCTGGAGAATTGGCCGCAAGAATGGGTATTTGGGCTCTCGGCATTAACCACAAGACAGCGCCTGTCGCGGTTCGCGAGCGCGTAGCATTTGACCCTGCCAGTATGTCGCAGGTGTTGAATACTATTCAATCGCTTGAGTCCGTTTCTGAAGTCGTGGTGTTGTCTACCTGCAATCGCACTGAGATTTACTGCTCGTCGGCAGATACTGGCCCCGCAGAAATTATTGAATGGTTATTATTACACCACAACATTAGCCGCCATGAAATTGAAAGCGCCTTATACAATTTAGGTGCTGACGAAGCCGTGCGCCATACCATGCGTGTTGCCAGTGGTTTGGACTCGTTAGTGCTAGGCGAACCACAAATTCTCGGTCAGATGAAATCCGCCTATGCCGTTGCCCAAGAAGCCGGCACAGTGGGTGCAGAGCTAGGACGCTTATTTCGCCAAACCTTCTCCATCGCAAAACGTGTTCGTACCGATACCGCGATTGGCCAAAATCCAGTATCCGTTGCTTTTGCTGCTGTGCGCATGGCGCAACATATTTTTGCTGATCTTAAAAATAGCCGTGCCTTGCTGATTGGTGCTGGTGAAACGATTGAGCTTGTTGCTCGTCATTTACACCACGCTGGGATCAAGAAAATGACCTTAGCCAATCGCACCTTGGCCCGTGCTCAGCACTTAGCGCAAGAGTTTCATGCGGAAGCTGTGTTGCTCGAAGATATTCCCAATGTTTTAGCTGAAGCTGATATTGTTATTTCGTCCACCGCTAGTCCATTACCGATTTTGGGTAAAGGGGCGGTAGAAAAGGCACTGAAGAAGCGTCGCCATAAGCCGATGTTTATGGTCGATATTGCTGTGCCGCGCGATATCGAAGAAGAAGTCGCCGAGTTAGCGGACGTATACCTTTATACGGTTGATGACCTGCGTGACATCATTGAAGAAAACGTTCGCTCGCGAGAAGATGCGGCCATACAAGCTGAAGAGCTAATTCTAGCGGGCGTCGAACATTTTATGCGCGAGCTAAAAGCGCTCGATGCGGTGAACACAGTCACAGATTTGCGTTCACATATTGAAGCGTTACGCGACGAACAACTGGAAAAAGCCTTAAAGCAGCTGCAAAACGGCGCAGATCCAGAGCGCGTGCTGAAGCAATTTGCACACACCTTTGGCAACAAAATAATGCATCGTCCTATGACCGCTTTACGCAAAGCCGGTGCCGAGGGGCGTTTAGAATTACTCGATTGGAGCCGCGAGCTGTTTCAGCTGGATGGCGATGATACCCCTGAGATAAATAACTGAATTCATGAAACCTTCGATACTGCAAAAATTAGAACAGCTTCGCGATCGTTACGAAGAAATCGGCTACCTGTTGTCGTCTCCTGAAATTATTTCGAATCAGGATAAATTCCGTACGTTGTCGAAAGAGTACAGCGAACTAGAAGACGTTGCCGCAGCCTACACCTCGTATGAGCAAGCACAGCAAGATCTAGAAGAAGCGAAAGCGCTGGCCAGCGACCCTGATCCTGAAATGCGCGCCATGGGGGAAGAAGAAATCGAAAGCAGCCGAGAGCGCTTAGAAGCACTCGAAGCCGATATCGAAATCTTGTTACTGCCAAAAGATCCAGATGACGGCCGCAACGTTATCGTCGAGGTTCGTGCCGGTACTGGCGGTGATGAAGCCGCTATCTTCGCTGGCGACTTGTATCGCATGTACACCCGTTTTGCTGAAACACAAGGCTGGCGTAGCGAGCTAATGACTGCCAGCGACGGTGAGCATGGCGGCTACAAAGAAGTGATCGTGCGCATTAGTGGCACCGACGTATATTCACGTTTGAAGTTTGAGTCGGGCGCACATCGCGTACAGCGCGTGCCAGAAACCGAAAGCCAAGGTCGTATCCATACGTCGGCTTGTACCGTTGCCGTGATGCCAGAAATCGAAGACGAAGCCGAGATTGACATCAATAAAGCCGATTTGCGTATAGATACCTTTCGCGCGTCCGGTGCGGGTGGTCAGCACGTTAACAAAACGGACTCTGCGATTCGTATTATCCATTTACCCACCGGTATGGTGGTTGAGTGTCAGGATGAACGTTCACAGCATAAGAACCGCGCTAAGGCGATGGCTGTACTGGCTACGCGTTTACGTGATGCGCAAAAACAAGCCGCTCAAGCCGCTCAAGCTGCCACTCGTAAGAGTTTAGTCGGGAGTGGTGACCGCTCAGAGCGAATTCGTACCTATAATTATCCTCAAGGGCGAGTAACGGATCACCGTATCAATTTAACCTTGTATAAGTTAGACGAGATCGTACAAGGGGATTTAACCCCAGTCATTGAGCCGCTTATTCGTGAACATCAAGCTAACTTGTTAGCGGAAATGGCAGGCAACTAAAATGTTGGTGAGTGTTTGATGACAACACCTAAGATCAGTTCGTCGACAAACCTCCCTACCATAGAGGCATGGATTACTGATGCGCGCGAGCAATTAGACGAGCATACGGAAAGTCCACGCCTCGACGCCGAATTAATCCTAGGACATGTGTTAGATAAGGACAGAACTTACCTTTACACCTGGGGGGACCGCCTACTAACCGTCGAACACTGTTTAACCGCCGATACTTTGTTGCAACGGCGTTTGCTCGGCGAACCTATCGCTTATGTGCTTGGTGAGCGTGAGTTTTGGTCACTGATGCTTGACGTCGCTCCATCAACATTGATTCCTCGTCCTGACACCGAAACATTAGTTGAGTGGGCGCTGAATCTGGCCTTGCCGCATGAAGCTAAAGTGATTGATTTGGGCACAGGAACCGGTGCAATAGCGTTGGCTCTAGCGTCTGAAAAACCAACTTGGGTTATCAGTGGCGTTGATTTCAATCCTGAAGCCGTCGCACTTGCTCAGCGCAATGCACTAAAAACACAACTGACGGTCACCTTTAAGCAAAGCTCGTGGTTTTCAGCCGTGCAGGGAGCGTATGACTTAATCGTAAGTAATCCGCCCTATATCGATCCCGTTGATCCACACCTCAGTCAGGGTGATGTACGTTTTGAACCGCGCACCGCGTTAGTTGCTGATGATCAAGGCATGGCGGATATTTACACCATTGTTCAACAGGCCCCGCGTTTTTTAAATCTTCAAGGTTGGCTGTTGCTAGAACACGGATTTGAACAAGCTGACGCCGTGTGCAACGCCTTGCGCGCGCGCGGTTTTACCGAAGTAGAAACCCAGCTAGATCTCGCCGGACAACCGCGTATTAGCGGTGGTCGCTGGCTAGGTGACGATTAATTCAGGCATATCGAAAGGGGGCGGGTATTGTATGAACGACGATCAGTTATTACGTTACAGCCGCCATCTCTTGCTATCCGATATCGACGTCGACGGTCAGCAAGCTTTGCTAGATGCACATGTCATGATTATTGGCCTTGGCGGCTTGGGCTCGCCGGTTGCCTTGTATCTCGCCGCTGCTGGTGTCGGTAAATTAAGTTTGGTCGATGACGACCATGTAGAAATCTCCAACTTACAGCGCCAAATAGCGCATCAGCAGGCAGCTGTTGGGCGCAGTAAAGTCGAATCGGCGGCAACCAGTTGCCAGCAATTAAATGCCGATGTGGTGGTTGAAGTATATCCATTTCGAGCCACTAATGAATGGCTGAATCATCATCTATCAGGCGTTAGTTTGGTGGTGGACTGCAGTGATAATGCGGCGGTTCGTTACGCTATTAATGCAAGGTGTGTAGCGCACGCTATTCCTTGGGTATCGGGTGCTGCGATTGGTTTTAGCGGTCAAGTCGCTGTGTTTGATCCGCGCGATTCTCTTAGCCCGTGCTATGGCTGTTTATATCCCAATTTGAATGATCAACAACTCAGTTGTGCCGAGGCCGGCGTTCTGTCGCCTTTAGTTGGTGTCATTGGCAGTATGCAAGCACTTGAAGCTTTGCGCTTGATATCACCGTTCGGTAGCCCGCAAGCAGGCTGGCTAGCTACCTATGATGCCAAGGCAGGTCAGTGGCAACGCTGGCAGCTGAGTAAGCGCTCCAACTGCCCACATTGCAATCCTGTCTGAACTAAATCTCTAAATTCGCTGCAGAGTCGCATGTTCTATTCGCGGGAAGTTCGACGCCAATGATTCAATTTTGGCCCAATAATACTTTATGCTTATATGGTTATTTTGATGAATTGGAGTAGTCTAAACGGTATTGGTAGTTAAAGTAGCTAACAGAAGGATGCTTACTTATGGCACGGGTTATTGTACTGGGCGCAGGAACGGGAGGTATGGCAGGGGCTTACGAAATTCGCGAATCGATTGGTTCTGAGCACCAAGTCACTGTTATTAACGAACGTGAAGATTTTCAGTTTGTACCTTCTAATCCGTGGATTGCGGTGGGTTGGCGAGAACGTCCGGATACCAGCTTTCCGATTCGACCGTATCTTGAAAAAAAGAACATTGAATTTATCTCTGCGGCCGTTACCGCAATAGACCCAAAACAGAACAGCCTTACGCTGGCTGACGGTCGGGTCGAAAATTACGATTATCTTGTTATTGCCACTGGCCCGAAATTGAACTTTGCCGCTATCGAAGGCGCAGGGCCACACGGTGGTCATACCCAATCTATCTGCGCGCTCGACCATGCCGAAACCTGTTTCGAAGATGTGAAAGCGCTGGCCGAAGAACCCGGTCCCGTCATTGTTGGTGCCATGCCGGGTGCCTCATGTTTTGGCCCGGCTTACGAATACGCGTTTATTCTTGATAAAGAACTGCGCAACCGTAAAACGCGCGACAAAGTTCCTATGACCTATGTGACCAGCGAGCCTTACATTGGCCACCTTGGTTTAGGCGGTGTGGGTGATTCTAAATCTATGCTCGAAAGTGAATTGCGCAATCGTCATATCCAGTGGATTACCAATGCTCAGGTCACTAAGGTTGAAGCGGGTAAAATGTTCGTTGATGAGCTGAATGATGATGGCTCGCTGAAAAAACAACATGAACTACCATTTAAACACTCGATGATGTTGCCATCCTTTGCCGGTGTTGACCCCGTTGCTGCGGTAAAAGAAATCTGTAACCCGAAAGGGTTCGTGATCATCGATGAACACCAGCGCAATCCTACTTATCCGAATATTTACTCGGCGGGTGTTTGCGTTGCTATTCCACCAGTTGAAGTAACCCCCGTACCAACCGGAACTCCTAAAACTGGCTACATGATTGAATCAATGATGACCGCCATTGCGCATAATCTAAAATCGGATTTAGCTGGAGAACCTGCAACGGCAAAAGGTACGTGGAGTGCAATTTGTCTAGCCGATATGGGCGATACCGGCGCTGCATTTGTGGCGATTCCACAGATTCCACCGCGTAACGTCACTTGGTTTAAAAAGGGGAAGTGGGTGCATGTGGCGAAAATCGCCTTCGAAAAATACTTTATTCATAAAATGAAAACCGGCTCCAGTGAGCCTATTTATGAAAAGTACACGTTAAAAGCTTTGGGTATTAATCGCTTAAAAGATGAATAGCCACTAGCACACGTAAACTAAGCCACGCCTAGCGTGGCTTTTTTGTATGTTGGATTGTTTGAGTTAAAAGCGAATAACAGAGTATTCTTGCAATACGTTCCTAAGGTAACAACACGATGACATCCCTTCGTAAGCCATCCGACAAATTGGGTATGCGCCCAGGCAGTTTGATTCATGTGGGCGATAGGCATCACGATGATTCTCTTATCACCGTTGTTGATTACACCCCCGACGAGATAACGACCATTACTGCGACAACGGCTGAAGAGATTTTCGCCTACCGCGAGCGTAAAAGTGTCACTTGGGTGGTGATCGAAGGCTTAACTGACGTTAGCTTGATAGAAAAAATTGGCGCAGAGTTTGGTATTCATCAACTCGTGCTTGAAGATATTCTAAATACTCATCAACGCCCTAAGTTTGAAGAATACGACGACTATCTATACATAGTGCTTAAATGTTTAGTGCCTGCCGAAAGAGATGAGTTTAGTGTTGAATACGAACAGGTCAGTTTAATCGTGCTTAACGACTACGTATTCACCTTTAAAGAAAAACGCGATGCCTTGTTTGATCCTATTCAAGTACGGTTAAATTCGAGCAAAGGCCGGTTTCGTAATCTCGGTGCCGATTACTTAACCTACGCCATTTTAGATACTGTAGTGGATCAAAACTTTGTGGTGATTGATTCGCTCGACGACGCCATTAACGATATCGAAGATCAGTTGCTCGATTCCCAATCGAACAAAGAAACCCTAAACACCATTCAACGCTTAAAGCGTGAAATTATTACCATGCGCCGTCAGGTCGCGCCGGTGCGCGAACTACTGGCTGCTATGTTGCGTAGCGAAACCAAACTTATTGATACGCAAACCCACATCTTTTTGCGCGATGTCGCCGATCACTCTATGCGTATTGTCGATTCGATAGAATCCTATCGCGATATATTAACTGGCTTGCTGGATGTTTATATTTCTAGCGTCAGTAACAAAATGAATGAAGTGATGAAAGTGCTGACCATATTCGCCTCCATTTTTATTCCGCTGACGTTTTTTGCTGGAATTTACGGCATGAATTTCGAGTACATGCCCGAGCTAAAATGGAAGTGGGGATATCCTGCTTTATGGGGCGTGTTCTTGTTAATAACCGCAGGGCTATTAGTTTTCTTCAGACGAAAAAAATGGCTGTAATCACAGCCATTTTTTATTCGATGTTGTAGCTTAATCGTTATTCTTCGCCAAACAGCGAACAGTCGATTAAATCGCACAAGCAATGAATCACCACCAAATGAACTTCTTGAATACGCGCCGTCACATTCGATGGTACGCGTACTTCAGCATCCTCGACGGTGAGTAGCGATGCCATGTGGCCGCCGTCTTTACCTGATAATGCAACCACCAACATATCGCGTTCGTGGGCGGCTTGAATCGCCTGCACTACGTTAGCCGAGTTACCGCTGGTGGATATAGCCAACAATACATCGCCTGGATTACCTAAAGCACGAATTTGCTTCGAGAACACTTCGTTATAGCTGTAGTCGTTAGCGATGGAGGTGATGGTCGAAGAATCGGTCGATAGTGCAATCGCCGGAAGACTAGGGCGCTCGCGCTCAAAACGATTAAGTAATTCTGAAGAAAAGTGCTGGGCATCACCGGCTGAACCGCCGTTACCACATGATAAGATCTTGCCGCCGCTAAGCAGGGCGTTAACCATAATTTGTGCTGCGTGCTCAATATAGGGCGGCAGCTCTTCAGCGGCTAATGTCTTGGTTTCGATACTGGCGCCGAAGTGGCTAATGATGCGATCTTGCACAATAAAGCTCCGAAATAGCAGGAAGCCATCATAAAGAAAAAGCCGATAGGTAGAAAGGTTTGCTTACTCAACAGCCTGTTTAAAACGCATTGCTAATCCATTCGAAGATAACCGGGTCGCCAGTACCTGACATAACATCAAATCGACAAGGCGGTTCGCGGCTACCAAAATGCTTTTGCAGGTAGTGTAGGGCAGCACGACGTAATCGCTGCTGTTTGTGGTAAGTAATGGTTTCTGCACCTGTGCCGTGCTCGGTGGTTTTACGATAGCGTACTTCCACAAACACTAAAGTATCGGCGTCGCGCATGATCAGATCAATTTCGCCGCCACGGGTGCGGTAATTGCGGGTAATAGGCACAAAGCCGCGTTGTATTAGCCACTCTTCGGCGTCTAATTCGCGGCGTTCGCCTGCGGCACGATGACTGCTATCGCCGGTTTTGCCTTTACTGGCACTCGACTTAGCCTTGTTGCGAGGTATCCACATGGTCTGGCCTCCTTGCCTGACACCTGTTGAATTGCTTTAACGCTTACATTAATTGCTTTCGCTTACTCGATGGCGAGCTGTACTGGCTCACCGGAGCGGAAGCGCGTGCATTCGGTTCTGCGATGAATACGACGTTGATCATCCAAGGTTAAAGCGCCTGTGGTTCCGAAAATTTGGCTCTCGGGGAAGGCTTCTAACTGCTTAACACGCGCAATCAAACGGTACGAATCCACGCCCATTGCATACAAGCGAGCGTAGCTGCCTTGCCCACCTTTCACCGATTTTTCTACGTCGTTATACAGCTCGGTATGGCGCAACAACCACGGCGCATCGCAGAAACGAATGCCATTTAAGTCGCGGTCGCGTTTTGGATCAACCGCCCCAGAAAATACATGCGACGTCGCATACACAGGAAGATCAGCGGCAAAGTTAAACGCTAGTGTTGGTTTGATTTGGCGCGCTTGTGCCGGCAAAGCCACTAAAAAAACCCAATCGACATCTTCACGACGGCGCGGCTCAAACTCAGTGCTTTGGCGTAATAACGACCGCATGGTTTTATAACGCTGCTGGCTGTCTTCAACGTTGAGCAGAGCTTTAATTTCTGGGTTAAAGTCTTTTTGCGGTGCGTAAAAACGGTTCTCGCCGATTTCACCACCTAACTCCAACCAGCGCTGTTCAAACGCCGCGAAAATACGTTCACCCCAATTGCCTTCAGGAATCATCACCAAAGCACGACGATGACCATCTTGCCAAGCGCGCTCAGCAATTTGAACGGCCTCGTCTTCTGCGGCTAAACCAAATTGATAAAGATTCGCCGACGGGATTTGACCTTCATCGTCACTGCGGTCGCCATAATTTAACGCCAGCGTTGGCATTGGCAGCATAGGTGCGGTTTGCAACGCCTGAACATCGGGTTTACTCACAGGTCCAACCAACCACTGTGCGCCTGCTCGCTGCGCATCGGCATAAGCACGGCTGAGGTTATATGGTAGGTTGTAAACTTCTGCAGGAGGAGTAACGCTCATAGCATCGACGGTTACCGTTGGCTCTGCCACGGGTACATCGCCCAGCAGCAACGGATTTTGGGTAAAAGCGGGTTGTGGCGCGGGGGCTTCAGCCGGGTATTGCTCGCTGTCCAACAAGGTAATAGCAGGTACTAAATAACCCTTACTCAGCGCCGCAAAATACGCTGCCATAAAACCATCGCGAATCGCAGCACCGGTGCGCTCTAAACGACCCGTTAAAGGTAGCAATAACGCCACTCGAGTAGGGCGGTTGGCGGCAATGTCTTCTAACATCGACAACGAACCGGGTAACTGCATACTTGCCGGATGCCCGGGGTTGGCATTACGCCAAGCCATAATCGCGGCTAAATGTTCATCTAGCGTATAGGTATTGCTCTTACTGATTGCCGCTAACTGCAGCCAACCACCAAAACGCGTATCGGGGGATTTTTCTGCCCAGCTGAGTAACTCGCCATCGGGGATTTGCATTAAATCCAACCACAGGCGCTCTTGGTTGCTTTGTTTTATATCGCCAACCAACACGCCAGAAATAAAATCCCGCTCGCGCGCTGCTTGCAAAAACTGGCCATCGGCTTCGTACACGGCCGCCGTTAACCAACCGGCTTGCTGCTCTTGCTGCGGCGTGGCCGAGTCGATTCGGGCAGAGAATTGATCGAGGTAGCTTTGCGCCAACACAGTATCGCCTTCGCCAATCGCAACGCGAGCCGACAGCAATAACCAATCTAATTGTTGGCTAGGCGAGAGCGAACTACCTTCGAGTAGTTGCAATTGCAGCCCGGCATTGCGAAACTCGCCTGCATTCAGATTTTCGACAACCAGCTCAAAGCGCTGGTTGTTATCCAGTGCGGACTCCAGAAAAGCTCGATCATCCTGTTGAGGAGTCGTCGAGCAAGCACTTAGTCCGATACAACCGCTTATTACCGCTACGGTGGCAAAACGGCGTAACCAGAATTCAGGTAAATATCCCTGCATGACCTCTGTTCCAAATATACAAGCCGGCACGTTATACGTAGTCGCGACTCCGATTGGTAATCTCGCCGACCTCAGCGTACGTGCGCAGCAAGTACTGAGTTCAGTCGATGTAATTGCCTGCGAGGATACCAGACATACGCAAAGATTACTGCAGCATCTGGGCCTTCGCAAAGCACTGTTGTCGGTACACGACCACAACGAAAGGGATCGTATTGAGCAGGTTGCTAGTCAGCTTAGCCAAGGTCGAAACATGGCCTTAGTATCGGATGCTGGAACCCCGCTGATTTCCGACCCCGGCTACCCGTTAGTGCAAGCGTTGCGCGAAATGGGGCATAAGGTTGTACCGATTCCCGGGCCTAGTGCCATCATCACCGCACTCAGCGCCGCAGGCCTACCAACAGACCGCTTTTTGTTTGAAGGGTTCATGCCGCACAAAGCCAGTGGCCGTCGTGAGCGCTTAGCACCGCTGGCGCAAGAAACCGCCACCATTGTGTTTTATGAATCGAAACACCGCATTATCGAAACCCTAACCCTTATGGAAGAATGTTTCGGCCCCGACCGCCTCGCCTGCGTCGCGCGCGAACTCACCAAAGCCTTTGAAACCTTCTACCACGGCACACTCGGTAATATTCGCACCCAACTACTGGCCGACGCCGACCAGCAAAAAGGCGAATTCGTGGTGATGGTTGCCGGTAACCCAGAACCTATATCTGGCTCAGAGGTTGATACCGAAAAACTGTTTAAATTGCTGCTAGCCGAATTACCACCGAAAAAAGCCGCCGGTATTATTGCCGAGCTAACTGGCGAGAATAAAAAAGTACTGTATCAGAAAGCGCTAGAGATGCAGGGGAAGGTGTAGGAGCGAAACTTTTTCGCCTCCTACGTTCGGTAGGAGGTTTTATTTTCCTCGACCAGCTTCTAGAATCGGAAGGCCAGCTTCTGTTGGGATATAGATCCTTTCGCCTTTTCCGTCATGAAGACCTTTAATCCATATGTACCTAAGGTACTCTTCGTTTCCTTTCAGCGATTCACCAATTATTCGGTTTGCTTCAGCAGCCGCTTTGGCACTTTCGATATCGGCCAAACCTTCAGCTTTGGCCTTAACTATTTGAGCTTCGCCTTCGGCCTGAGCCAATGTTACTCGGGCTTTGGCTTGCATAAGCGACGCTGTTTCTTGTGCTTTGGCTTCTTCGATCAATATTTGCTTTGACCACTCGGCTTCTTTGAGAGCAGCTCTTCCATGCATTTCCATTCGATATAAGTTGTACTTTGGCCAGCTCCACATTAACAACCCAATGGATATAATTACTGCAAAAAATAGAAATGCTAATGTGCCTAGTGCTAATGCTTGCCTGTTTTGATACACGCGGATTTCCTATTGGTGAATGAAGTTGCGATATTATAGGGCATTTTAAAGCCGTTAGATTTGTCAGAACAGAATAATGAGTAAGTCGTATGAAATTGCATTCATACGACGATCACTCACAACAAACCTTTTTCGTATTTATCGCCCAAGTCTTTCCAAAATCGAAGCAAGCCAAAATCATTGAGTAATTCGTAATCCAAGCTCAGGGATGTCGGCTCATAATAATCGGGGTCAGCATCAACCCCTTTAGAATCCCTTGACCTGTTTTTAAGGGCATAACCCCGAGTCGTACTGCCCACAGTCAGCATCTCACCATCAACGTCTTCATCTTTGCTGATCATAGCGCCAGCATGTAAGCCACCTGCGGCGGGGGGGCGCTGAAAATCAGCGAGGGCTTTAGGGAACCAGCTAAGAACCTTTAAAGGAAAATCGTACTGATCACAAGTGTAATGGTCCTGTCCTCCCCAATGATCATCATAAGTTAGTACGATGGATAGATAATTCCCTCTTTTTATGAACATATATAAAGGGTCATCTTGCTTGTAGCCTTCTCTCAATTGACCAATAACAACTGCGTCATCGGGAAGTTGATCGTGGCGTTCTATTTTGGGCAAAGGTGGTAATAAGGGGTAATTTTGTACGTAGCTCATATTGGGCTTAATCCTGGTAGGATAGTGATCGCATTTTTTTGGTCTAGTTGAGACAAGTTTACTTCGTTACGTTCAAAGTTCAGCGTTTCGACCACACCGTATTCTTGTTTGACGGTAGGGTTGTTGTTTTTGGTTAGTCCATTCCCGAGATAGTCGTCATTATTGCCAATCGCTTCGTGCATTTCAAAACGCTGCTTCATCAGAGCTTTGTCGGAACTACTAAGATCCGTTGTATTTAAGTGATTTTCGAAGTTCTTTGCTGACCATTTTTTGTCAAAAGCACCAGCATCTTGCGCCGCTTTATACTGACTAGAATATTCCGACTGAAACTCTGGCGTCATAACCTTGTCGGTAAATGATTTAGGAAAATCATCTGGCAATTCTGTATTGGCAAACTCGCTAACATTTTCAAACGTTGCCGAAACACTTTTTACACCCGTCAGTGGGGCAGCGGCTTGGCTATCGACGATCACCAGTGAGTAATTGGCATTGGGGTCATAGGTTAAACCGAGTTTCTGCGAGATCAACCTTGGATCCGTATCAGCGTCTTCTAATTGATCAAAGCTGGTAGACCAATATTTCGCTCCAGTACCTGATTTACCGGTCATTGATCTTCCCATAGACCCACTTAAAGGCACATCAGGGGGGATCTCTATGATTCAGGTAATTGGTTTCCATAAAGCGAACTTGATAGCGGTCACTACCAATATCACCATTTTTCGCAATATCTTGGAGTTCAGCATCGGAGTATTTAGGTGTATAACCATTGGCAGCAATCTCTTCTCGCCTAGCCGCTAAGATACTCTTAGCATCCGTTAGGTTTTTGGGTTCAACCTTCTTATTTGCCTTTTTACTAACCTTTCCATCCTCTGCCCCATGCGCATCGGTCTTCTTCGCTTGAATTTCATCTGTATCAAAGTTTGAAAACTTGGCGCTATTCCCTTTAGCCTTGCGTTTTTTGCCTTCGAGTTTTAGCTTGCGTGTGGCTTCGGCGTAGTCTTTCACAAATTGATAGAGCATGTCGCGCAGGCTTGGGTCTTCGATCACCAAGCTGGCCATCGCCATGGCTTCGTCAATTTGTTGTTCGGTGATTTGTGTAGGGTCGAAGCCTAGCGCTTCTACCAGTTCGCGCTTTTCGCCTTTTACGTAGGTTTCGGAGTAGGTTTTAGAAAAGTCGTCCGATTCTCATGCTGCTTGCAGGGCGCGGGCGGCATGCTGCATTTTTACAAAGGGGTTTACGACGTCGCTCACTTCTTTTAGCCATACCACCATGCCCCAAGCGGATGAGCCAACGCCTTGCATAAACGCACCGGTGTAAATGACGCCTTTCATCACGGTGGTTTCTTTATCCATCTGCTTTTGATACATGGCTGCTTCGGCGCGTTCGCCAGCGACTCTGGCCATTAATGCATTGCGGATTTTTACTCGTAGTTCGTTGCGCGGATCAGGTTCGTCGTCGTTGATGGCGAGCGCAGTGCCGATTTTTTCAATCGTGAGATACGAATTGCTTAGTGCTGAGCAAAGCGCATCTTGCGGTCTACAGGGTAAATTGGGGATATTGACGAGCGCATTGAAATAGAAGTGGTTGTGGGCTTGTTGAAGCCCATTGGCAGGCATGGTGCTGAGTAAGTTGTCAGCCAGTAGTGAGCTGCCAGCGCCCAGATTTTCGGGATGCCAAAATCGTGGGCCTGCGCCTTTACGAATGCGGTAACGGTTGCCGCTCTTATCTTCTAACTCGAAATCGGCCATATCCCTATATTATTCCCATTTAGTCCATTATTGCTGCGGGTATTGAGCTGCATACGTAGCAAAATACCGAGGGGGATATTAAGCGGTTAGGGTGTTGGCTTCAATGGGGTTCTTTTTCTCAGCTTGCGTAATCTTGTCTGAGGTGAACTTCTTTTGTTAGGTTCTGATTACGTGTTCGTGTTTTTAACATCACTGATGTACTAGAGAAAAGCTAATAAATTATTTAGAAACAGTAACCTCTACAAAATTATACACTTCGAAATAGCCATGAATATTCCTGCCTCATCATATAACCTATTGATATTTAATAGATTTTCGATTCATCGAAAAAACCATGTTCAAACCTAAAGATAATTCGATTTTTCCATTTTTCTTCTGGCAGCTAGAGTAAATTTTCATTCTAACTCGTCCGCTAGCGGACACAGGAGATCAGTATGAAGATTAAGATTCAGGCTCGTCACGTTGCTCTAACTAAAGATTTAAAAGACTATATAAAACGTCGTATTAGTTACGCGCTGGGTTCTCGTGACGATAAAATCGAGCGAATTGTAGTGACTTTGTCAGACGTCAACGGTCCTAAAGGCGGTGAAGACAAACGCTGTAAAGTCCTGATTAAGCTAGATGGCAAAAATGATATTGTGATCGACGATAAAAAGGAGCATTTTCACTCAGCTATTGATCTTGCCGTTGATCGAGCTAGCCGAGCCGTTTCGCGTCGAATTGAGCGATTACAAAATAAAGCAAGAAAACTAAAACATTCCTTCAGATCTAAAAGTTCGGAAGAGCGTGAGACAGATCGGTTGTACGAAGATTATGAAAATGAGTACGGATATTAATTTAATTTCTAATTTATGCGAGAAATAATAATGATCAGGCAGTGTTCGGCTGATCATTATTTAAAAAAATTTAATATATATTTTTAGTATTTATTAAAAATGCTAGTTAATTCCTAGGTTTAATTGTTTCTCGGCTGCCTGATCATCACCCAATGGCGCACTTTTAAACCTTTCATAACCCCCTCATGAACTACTTCAAACCCATAATGCCGGTAAAGATTGATATTGGCTTCGTTGTGGGTGTCTAAGTAGCAGGGCTTTTTTTCGTAATCCGCGCGTTCCAACATGGGCGTTATTAATTGAGTAGCAAGACCTTGGCCGCGCACTTCTTTTGTTAAACCCAAAATGGATAAGTAATAGTGGGGTGCGTGCATCAGTGTTTGATGCAATTGTTGCATTTGTGCGCTGGCTCGAATTTGTCGCAGTATCGCTTTAACCCCCTGTTTGTTGAGCATGGCGATGCCACCGTGACGTATCTCATCCATTAGGGTACGTTCAGCATTTTCTGACGCTAGCCACAAAGCGGCACCCACTATTTGGTCGTTGGCGTGAGCCAACGTGACTTCACCATTGGCGAGCGAGTGGCTAATAAGAAAACGGAAGGTGTAATACGACAAGGCACTGGAGTTTTGTTCATAAGGGAAGAACGAGCACATCAGCGGATCGTGAGCGAAAGCTTGAGCCAGTGTTGTTGCTACGTCGTCGATTGGCGCGGTCATCTTTGCTGTCCTTGATTACACGCTGCTAGAGATTAATAGAGCCGGTAAGTTACCAGTGCAGTTAGATGGGGGCAAGTTTATGACTTTACTCGCAAGTTTTTCAGTGCCCTCGTATGTACATTCTTCAGATTATTTTCGATTGATTCACTCATGAGATCTTATCGTTACAAATATATAGTTTACATATGAACTATATAATGTTTACATGTGAACTACTTTGACGAGGATAAGGTCGATTGCAGTGGATAAGCGTTTATTCTTTTTGCTCAATATGGCGCAAAAAAAGCTCTTTAAGCATATTGATAGTATGTGCGAGCAAGAGCTTGATGCATCAGTAACACAGTTAGCTGCGTTGATGTATATCGCCAAAGTAGCGGGTTGTGGACAAAAGGATGTTGCTCAAGCGCTGGAGCTTAATAAATCTGCCATCACGGGTTTGGTGACTCGAATGGAAAAAAATGGATTAGTGCAACGTGTCAGTTCAGATGATGATGCGCGTGCGGTTAAGCTTTGGCCTACACCTGAAGGCATCGATAAAATCGAGCGATTAAAGCCATTAGTCGACGAGTTGAATAATGAATTTCAGCGAGAATTTAGCGCTGAAGAAATAGCCACCGTATTACGTTTTTTCAATTTCATCCTTAATAGCTTTTAATTACCCATAAGTCGTGAGGGGGAGTATGTCTTATCGTATTGAAAAACTACAAACAGCAGCAGGTCATTCGATTGTTGCACGGGTTTTTCCTGCTCAATTAAATGAGCAAGAAGTCGTTAACGGCGTTTGTATTATTGCTCCCGCAACCGGCGTTGCTCAGTATCTGTACGATGATTTCGCCAACTGGTTAACCGCGCGTGGTTATAACGTAGTGACGTTTGATTACGATGGTATGGGGCTGTCGGTAGATCGTCACGTTCAATACAGTAAAAGCGATATTTTAAGTTGGGCGACTTATGATTGTCCTGCGGTGTTGGATTTTGTTGAACAGCAATTTCCACATCAGGCTCGCACATGGATCGGGCATAGCGTTGGCGGCCACATGCTAGGCATGATGGCGAGTACCGATAAAATTGATCGCGCTATCACCGTGGCCTGTGGCACCGGAACCTGGTGGTACAATGCGGCGCCAACCAAACGGGTTGCTTGGTTTTTGTGGTACTTCTTAGTGCCCGCAACCGTGCCAGTATTAGGTTATTTCCCCGGTGATAGAATCAAAGTGATGTGCAATATGCCGAGGGGAGTCATGATGCAGTGGCGTCGTTGGTGCTTGAAAAAGGAATACGCCATTGGTAGCGAAGGGCAATGGTTGCGAGATCGTTTTGCTAACGTAAAGACCCCCATAACCTCCATCGCTTTTAGTGATGACGACATGATGTCGAAGAAAAACGTCGACTTGTTGCACCGGTATTTTGTGGGAGCGCCAATGACCCGTATTACCGTAACGCCGAGCGAAGTTAATCAGAAGCGCATAGGGCATATCGGCTGGCATCGTAAACGTTACGAAGAAATGTGGGATAAGGTGTTTACGCCAGTGCTAGGTGCATAGAGTAAACACTGGTTATAGCGGATGGAGGCATGGGGCTTCTTCCGCTATAATCTTGCGCCCTCTTTGTTCGGAACCTTAGCATCGTGACTCATGTTTTAATCGTTCACAATCCTGTTTCAGGAAGCGGTAGTATGCCCTTGATCGATCGCGTGATTGCAGGGCTTCGCCTCGAAGGGATGACGGTCGATTACTATGCCACTCAAGCAGCTGGCGATGCGACTCGCTACTTATTAGCGTATGACGGTGAGTTAGATATAGTGCTTGCTGCCGGTGGTGATGGCACAGTCAATGAAGTTGTTAACGGTCTTGTTGATCGCGATGCCAGTTCCTATCGTTTAGCGCTTATTCCTACTGGTACAACGAATGTTTTGGCTAAGGAATTGGGGATTAGCCGTAACGCCGCCAAAATCGTCAGAATGATTCGTGATGGCGCAACCCGTTTGGTGTATCCAGGACGTATCAACGGTCGTCGCTTTTTGCTAATGGCAGGGGTGGGTTACGACGCTTGGGTTGTTGATAACGTGAACCTTGATCTTAAAAAGCGCGTGGGGAAATTCGCTTATATTCTTTCAATGCTGAAGCATTTAAAGCTATTTGGTTCTAAGCGCTATCACCTAAATATTGACGGAAAGGAATACCAAGCGAATTCTGTTGTCGTAACCAATGGTCGTTATTATGGTGGCTCTTTTGTGATTTCTCGACACGCGGACTTGAGTCATCCGAAGACCCAGATATTAATGATGTCGAGCCAAAATCCAGCGCGTTTTTTGCTAACACTGCTGGCTTTACCCTTTGGAATGCTAGAGCGTATGCCTGGTATCGTATCGGTCTCTGGTGAGCACATTGTTATCACGGATGCCGATCATAACGAACATAATCCAGAGCCCGTGCAAGCCGATGGCGACTCACTAACGCAGCTGCCGCTTGAAATTCGCATGGAAAATATAGCGTTGAATATAATCGCACCAGTTCGATAATCGCTTGATTTGTTTCGCTCTAGACAGTCTGGCCGAGACATCAAATATGGTTTTGTGTAGCCGCCGCGTGGTTTATGTAGTACTAGGCAGTCTGGCCGAGACAGTCGATGAGGATTCGTGTAGACTCCGGCGCGGAGTTGACTAGGCAGTCGCCGCTTGCGTAAGCAAGGGGAGGAAAGTCCGGGCTTCATAGGGCAGAGTGCCAGGTAACGCCTGGGAGGCGCGAGCCTACGACAAGTGCAGCAGAGAGCAAACCGCCGATGGCTATCTTCGGATAGCACAGGTAAGGGTGAAAGGGTGCGGTAAGAGCGCACCGCGCGACTGGCAACAGTTCGTGGCATGGTAAACTCCACTCGAAGCAAGACCAAATAGGTTCCCTATAGGCGCGGCCCGCGCTGGGAACGGGTAGGTTGCTTGAGCCTGTGAGTGATTGCAGGCCTAGACGAATGACTGTTCAAGACAGAACCCGGCTTATCGGCTGACTCCAAAATGTGCTGTAGGCCCCTGAAATACGGGGCTTACAGCCATCCTCCTGCACCTCAATCATGAGGTGTTACAAAAAGTGTTACAAAAACGTAATAAAATCTATTATTTCCGATGGGTTGTTCCCGTTGATTTGCGCTCTATTCTAAAAGCCACAGCACTGGTAAAGTCTTTGAAAACGCCAGATTACTGGACTGCTCACGAAAGGGGGGCGCGGTATGGTCGATGCGTGACCAGTATTAAGGTTTTGAGGACTAGTCAAGTTATGGGCTATATCACGGATGAAGACTATAAAAATTTACTTCGTGAAATTTGGTCATTTGCTCAGCAGATGAGTGAGATGATTCCTCCTCAGGAGTTTGAGGATGAGCATGCACATGCAAGGTACCTTTCGAGCGTTCAGGAGCATTACGACCTATATAATAAATTGAGTAAAGGTATAAATTTTAAAAACGAAGAGGAGGAGGGGTGGTCGGATCTTTATAGCTATATGGATCAGTACATCATTAATCAGCTATTCGAAGATTCATGCATATTAGATTTTGATAAAGATGACCAAGATAAGATCAAACGACTGCGGTTTGAGAAAATAAAATCCCACGCTTATTTTATAAATAAGGCCAAAGAGTGTGTGGATCTTTCCTCTGAGATCTATCCGCCTAATTTTCAGTCAGAACTGATTCCCGAAATTAGTGATGAGACTCATGCCATCAGCACAATTCTATTCTCGGAGCTATGCGCCAAGTTTTTAGATCATAAAGTAAAGTCTGGTCTTAGAAATAAACTTCAGGCTGAGTATAAGCGTTTCCTATCTGACTGGAATGAACTTGTTGAAGATAAACCAATAGACGAATATAAACGAAAAGACTTTAAAAAGTTCATTATAAGCATTTCAAATTTACCAAGGCGTAATTTAAGGGAATATAAAGGTAAAACAGTTATTGAACTATTGGAGATAGACGTTCCAGAAAATCACAAAATTGCTCCCAGAACGGCGACTCAATATAAGAAATGGCTACAGGGTGTATTTGCCTACGCAGTCGAAGAAGAGTTGTTGAGTCAAAGCCCTGTTAAGAACTTAAAATTAAATTTAGATATTAGTAAAACATATTCTAGTTACACTAATGCAGAGGTTAGAGTTTTAATTGAATCGGCTGTACAGGAAGTAACTGAGTGGCATAAGTGGCTTGTATTGATAGGTGCCTACACAGGGATGAGGTTAGGCGAGATTAACGGGCTTGTTAAAGATGCTATTAGGCATGATGATGAAACTGGCATTGATTACATACTTGTAACTGATAAATTTGGTAGTAGTTTGAAAACCGTTGCTGCTAAGCGTCTAGTGCCTATACATTCTAAACTCATAGAAGCTGGATTTATAGATTGGCTATCTCGATCAAAAAGCGGGTTATTCAGTGTGGAAAGTAGAACGATGACTCAGTGGTTTAGCCAGTTTCGAGAGAATTGTAATATTGAACAGTATAATGAATACGATGAGAGAAAAGTCTTTCACTCGTTTCGCCACACCGTTATTACGATGGCTAGAAGCAAAGGGATTAGTCTAGATAAAATTCAGCAAGTTATAGGTCATGAAAAAACCAGTGCAGGCATAACAGACAGATATACCCATGAGTTCCCATTGAAAGAACTTCAAGAAGTCATTGAAAGTATAGATTACGAAAATTAGCTCTTTTAAGGAGGGTTCTAGATCTACCCTTTGGGTGGGTATTGATTCTCTTTGAAAACGCCCTGTGCGCTGATTTAGAAGGCTCTGCGTGCGTTTGAAGTGCTTAGTACAAGTGCCTCCCCTGACTTTATGTGATTAGATTAAAATTTATTCGAAATTTAGCTTATTCTATAAGTTATACCGTTAAAGTAGGTCTAACTGGTTGATCAAAGAATTGCCGAAAAGTACCGTATTACCTAATCTCAAGCTATACTTTGTCTGTATCTTGTCATGTAGTATAAGGATTAATGATTATATTAGAGATTAATTATGACAGAGAGTGCTGAAGATAGATCTAAACGAGGGTTTTGTAAGCATCTTAGAGATTATGAATGGCTAAAGCAGATTTCAATCTTTTACTGTAATTATGATGATGCACTCAATGCACCAGAGCATGGTTTAAGGGTTAGGAGGGCTTTAGCTAAGGCATTCCCTGATACTACATTTCTTTGGCGGCTTGTATGTAAAAATGTTAGAGAAAGTGCAGGTGTGGTTGATGTAACTAATCAACTTTACGCTGGAACAATTCCCTATTGGACAGCATTTATTACTAGCGAGCTTAAAAGAAAAGAATTATTACCGATTATAGAAAAGAACCTTAAGGTTTCAGAGGATGGATTTAGGCTTTTTGTGCGGTCTACCCCAGAATGGAAGCTTGAGACGTATGAGGCAGCGGTGATGAAACAAAAACCGCATGATTTACAAAGAGTATTTGGACAAAGAAAATTGAACCGCTTTCATTTGATGAATAAAGGTGTTGATTCATTGTTCTAACTTGGTGTGAATAGTCTTAACAGGTGTAATTAAGTGCGAGTACCTTTGGTATAATATTAGTCTTATTTGGCTATACCCAAAAGAAACATCAAAATGTGTCTCATTAGGGTTGTTTTTAATGAGAAAAAGGGTATTCTCACTAGGATATAGACCTTAGTGAGAAAAAAACTATGACCATTTTCGCATATTGCCGAGTCAGTACAGTAGATCAGAATAGCGAAATGCAGGCTGATGCAATCAAGAAAGCCTATCCTGACGCCATCATTCGTCATGAAAAGAAATCAGGAACGACGACTAAGGGTCGAGAGGTTCTAGCCTTACTGTTAGATATGATCAGCAAAGACGATAAGCTGGTGGTTTGGAAGCTGGATCGCTTAGCGAGAAATATGAATGATCTAATGCAGATTGTGAGTGAGCTAGAGCTTAAAGGTGCAACACTAGAAATCCTAGATCAGCGCATAGATACTGGTACTGCTAGCGGTAAGGCATTCTTGCAAATGCTAGGTGTATTTGCTGAGTTTGAAACCAATCTACGCAAAGAAAGACAAGCTGCTGGAATAGCTAAGGCAAAGGCAGAGCGACCGGAAGTATATAAAGGAAAGCCCGCCTCCGTAGATGCACAAGCAATTCGCAATCTACTTGAAGCTGGTATGAAACCAATGGATGTTGCTAAGAAGCTCGGAGTGAGTAGAGCAACAGTATATAGATATAAAGTATAAGCTCTAATTAAAAAGGACTGTATTTTGAATTTTAAAAAGTTAATGTTTATTTTGACGATAGCCTTCTCCTTATCTGCACAAGCTAATCAAGAGGAGGTCTCTGCTACAGGTGTTGGTGTAGCTGACACAAAGATCAAGGCATGTGAGATAGCTCTTGATTATGCTAGAAGAGAGGCTGCCCAGTCTGCGACAACGGTAGTGCAGGCTACTTTTACCAGTGTTGAGTCGGATAGTGGTAGTTCTTATAAAGATGATCAGGTAGTTACATCAAAGGCTTTTGCTAAGTTGCTAGATAAGTCAGAGAAAGCTTCCTTTGATGAAGGAACAGGGCAGATTCGTTGTGAAGTATCTGCTAAGTTTAAAGCTGGTTTTGTAACAGATAACCAAGAAAATACCGATTCTCCTCAATTTACAAAAACCAGCACCCAAAGTATTGGTGAGTTTAAAGCTGGTGAGCCATTTTGCTCGAAAATTATGAATAGATGTTTTAGAGAAATATACTCTAAGCAGTTGGAAGAGTTTGGTATTCAAATACTGCCTAGCAAAAAAGATAGAAAGGAATATATATCGGGTATAATTGACCGACAACATTTTAATATGTTTTTTAATAAAATAGCCAAACCAAAGGATGCAAGAGATGGTCAAATCTATGTTGAAATTACCACTAAGGAAAGCTTGTTGTCCTACATTAAAAATGAGTATAAGAAAATAAGAGAAACTTGTGATAGTTGCCCAGTTATTTTGTATATAAACTCCTATCTATGGGATCGTAAAAAAGGATTCTCAGGTGGTGATTTCAGTGCATACTATAACCAAGCCCCAAATGGCTCCTTGTTCAGTAAACCGAAGGTATCGCCTGAGTATCTTGAAGCCTTGAATAAGGAGATGATGGAAACTCAAGTTGCACTTGATGGTATGTACTGAGTGAAATGATATAGGAATAGTCTAAGATATTTTTGATTTAGTGAACGATTGTCGTTTCTATTTGTAGGGTGTGCTAAACACCCATTCACCAGTACTGTTACAAAAAGTGTTACAAGGTGGTAGGGTAGCAGGTACTAAAACCAGCGATGGTGCAGATTGAGGTAGTCAGCTACTTAGCTTATCGGTTGACTCCACTCGAACACTAAAGCCCCGAGAACTTGTTTCTCGGGGCTTTTTTTTGCTTGTAAGGCGGTTCTGGGACCGTCGCTGTCCAAGATACCTCATGTTAAAACTTGGGCTTATCGGTTGGCTTTGCTTGGTTAAACCGAATAAGGATTCAAATAAAAACACTAAGCCTGAATGGTTACGTCGCCTTGACGATGGCAATGATTTCAATAAAGCCTAAGTACCAAACTACCCTAACAATGAAGTGTATATAAATCAGAAAGGGATGGTTACTAGCGCTTAGATTCTTATAATCCTGAATCAGGAGAAATAGTTTCGAAAAAATTCCAGATTTTTGACAATACGAACGTTTATTAAAAATGTAACGATAGAGAAATCAGAGACGCGGTCTCCCGAGCGAAAAATTCAGAGTTCTATCCTAGAGCCCTTAGAGGGGGCAATATGTAGGTAACCGTTTTTACACAAAGGTAAAAAAAGTTCTGCTAGGTATGACAAGTCGAGGCCTGCTGTTAAGACCTCATCACCCTTTTGGTCATAGGACTGATTTGGCCCTTTTCTGGTTCTTCGATACCGAAAGTTAGCCAATATTTATATTCAGGCCAAAGCTTGTATAGAGCCTCCATATCTTCTTGATATAACTTCGCTTTTTTACCTAAAACATTTTTCCACCGGTCCGGCTTCATCGCGCATTTTTCCGAAAGCCCTAAATTCAGGAGCATCGGGCATGGGCACCCTATTGCCATCGATTACTGGAGCATATAAATGACAGAGCTCGGTTTACCGCCGCATCTGGTAACACTGGATGACATCCTATCCCTGCACCAAGAACTGTATTTAATCCAACAGTCGTTAGATTCGCTCTACGAATTTGTTGAGCATCACATGTTCAGCAAAGATGCATCGCTGGCAGCCCCCATAATTTGCATGATTGGAGATAGATTAAGACACGCCGGACAGCGCTATGAAGAGATTCTGTCGATGCCGCCTTATGAGCAGATGTTTTAAATTGAAGCCAATGCCCTAACCGCTTAGTATTACGCCCCATTGATTCGCTACACACGCAGCTAACAGCTAAATACTCGCTGCAATCATGGACTAGACGGACGATCACAGGGATATGGCCGATTTTGAGTTAGAAGATAAACACGGTAACCGTTACCGCATGCGCCCAGGTGCAGGGCCAAGGTTCTGGCATCCTGAAAACCTCGGTGCAGGTAGCTCATTACTTAACGATAACCTGCTCAGCACAATGCCGGTGAGCGGGCTGTATGATGCGCACAATCACTTCTATTTCAATGTACTCACCAAAATCCCGAATCTGCCGAGCGGCCCGCAAGCGGCACTCAGCACAACCCTAAGTAATTCGTATCTCACGATTGAAAAAATCGGCACTGCGCTCGCCATCAACGACGACGAACCTGATCCACGCAACGAACTACGAGTAAAAATCCGCAATGCATTAATGGCCATCGTGGCGGGCGAACGCGCCGAAGCGGCCATGTATCAAAAGCAGATGGATAAAGAAACCACCGTGATGAAAGGCGTCATTTACACCGGTGCCTTTATGCAAGGCATTGGTTCATCCGCGTGGGGCATGGTGGTATGGCTAAAAGAAGTGAGCGACGTCGTAAACCCCTTTGTAAAAATGCAGCACCATGCCCGTGCCCTGCAAGCCGCATGGGAATCGGAGGACTTTTCTAAAACCTACTCCGAAACCTACGTCAAAGGCGAAAAACGCGAGCTGGTCGAAGCCCTAGGTTTTGATCCATCACAAATTACCGAACAACAAATTGACGAAGCCATGGCGATGGCCAACTTGGTGATCGAAGACCCAAGCCTGCGCGACATGCTCTATCAATTTGTGAAAGACTACGCCGAAGCCCAACACGCCATTGAAATCACCAATGTCGCGGGCACCGCCGCCTTTGAATTAATACTCACCATCATAGTTGCAGCCGTTACCGGTGGCGTAGGCGTTGTTGCTGCGGTTGGCAGCAAAGCGCACCTGATTAAGAAGTTCCAAAAGGTTGGGGATTTACTCAGCGACTTCGCCAAAGCCACACGCAAGCTAAAACTCGAAGGCAAAAAACGCAAAGCTAAAGGCAATACGGCTAAGTTTTCTGTCTTTGATGTGGATGAAGTGGAGATTAAGCCGACTGATCCGCATGGGGCGGAGGATGGGAAGGTATCGGGCAGCCACGATGATAAAAATAAACATAAGACACTAAAACCAACTCCTGAAGAAGTTGAGCTAGCGAAATCGAAAGGTTCAACCCCTGAGCATATTGCTGCCAGAGACAAAGTAGCTAGACATTATTTAGAAAATAATGGCTTTACGGAGGGACAAATCGATAACGCATTGGGAAGTGCTTCCGATGGAGTTATTGGTGGTGTCGACTTGTCGCAACCTCTTGAGGTCGTCTCCTTTCCTCCGCCTGACACAATGACTCAGTATGTCAAATCTCACGGCCATCCCGGAAACTGGTTTGATCCTTTAAGCAATCAATCCCCAGATTCTTTAGGTCTTAATGGTGACACTAGATCATTAAAAGCATTTAAAGTTCCAGAGGGTACAGGACTACAAAGTTATGCAAAGCCAGTGCTCGATGACTGGACCGTTCCGGCTAATCCAGTTAAAACCTCCGGAGGAGGGGTTCAATTGTTAGTCAATAATTCAGTCAAAAACTCCACTATAGGTCTATAAGTATGAAAGATAAAATAGTCGACATGATCGACGAGGTATTACCAGAAATACAACTGAAAGAGAAAACATCTGAAGACTCTAACATTTACGCTTCTATAGCAAGACAGCTCGAATTTTTAAAAAACTGCTACGAAAATGGATTGGATTACCGAGTAAAGTTGAATGGCAAAAAGTTAAATTTTGGGATAATAGCATCTCGAAACTTTGCTGGACCAGAAGAAGAGTTGGAAGAGAAGATTAGCAGAATAAATTCATACATAATTCATAACTAGATGCCAAGCAGATTCATGGGGTCAGGGTTGAATGCAACTAAGTTAAAGCTGTTTCATTCTCCAAAGTCTAATAGTTCAGCTCCTAGATCCTCCGTGGTCTCGTTAGTAATTTAAATAGCTTTCCCCCTCTACTGGGATGGATGAGGTAACAACTATGTCTAATGAAGTACGAAAATTACGTTTCATTGGTGATAATGGCCGCGATGAATTTTTTCGAGAGCAGGTCGCTGATAAGGTTATTAAGCTTTTATGTTCCGATATTGATGTATCGCCCATGGTGGTTGATGGATACTGGGGTACAGGGAAAACCGAATTCTGTCATAAGTTGATTAATAAGTTCAAAGATGAACATGAAAATTACAGAATTTTATATGTCGACGCATTTCGCGCAGATCATGCTGACGATGCTTTGATGACAATTCTGGCAGAGGTGTTATCACTTATTCCTAAAGATCAAAAAGAGAATTTCCTTCAGAAAGCGGTTCCTGTTATTCGTTTTGGTATTAAAGCATTGTTAAAGGCTGGTGTAAGTCATGTGCTTCGAGAGAATGCAGATGATGTTGCAGATGAGCTTGAGGAGCATATCCAAGACACCGCTAATGCTGCGATAGACGCAACGGTACGCGCAATGCTTAAAGATCATGAGCGGGCAGAGCAAAGTCTAGAAGCATTACAAGCCACACTTAGAGATATAGCCAAAAGCAATCCCATTGTTATTTTTATTGATGAACTTGATCGTTGTCGCCCGAACTATGCAGTGCAGGTGCTTGAGGTAATAAAGCATACTTTCGATGTAGAAGGTGTTAGTTTTGTATTGGTGACAAATACTTTACAGTTAAAAGCAGCGGTAAATCATGAATATGGTGCTGTAGTTGATGCGCAGCGTTATCTGGATAAGTTTCTTAAGTTTAGGTTTGAACTTCCTAATTTTATTCCATCGGGTGGATACTCAAAATACGATGTTTCAGATCGGCATTTTGATGCATGTATAGAGCAGTCTGATATTCTTAAGGTTAGTTCTCTTAGACAAGGCAGGGCCCCACTAAATGAATTTTGTAAGTGCTTGCTAAAAATAAATAAAATATCTCTCAGGGAGATCGAAGCCTTTGTCCGCTATTTGTCTGTATATAGTGCTTTAAATCGTAACTATAATTACGATTTTGATTATGGTTTTGAAGCTATTAAAATATTTTCTATTTTTATATATTGCTTCAGGCCGGATGTTAAGAATCAAATAATTTTTAATATATATGACGGAGAGAGTATATATCCACTTCTCGGAATTACAGAGACTATTTCAGGTGAGGATTTTGATTTCTGTGATTTCATTGAGGTGTTTGCATGGTATATTGGATCTCAATTTAATAGGAATAATGGATATTGGGATGTTGGAGAGGACGTTAGTAGGCTGGCAATGAAGGAACAATTTAAGAATGGATTTCGTTCGATTGACTATAATCAAAAAGCTATATTTGATGAATTTGTCAAAGTATTCGATGTTCTGAGTTTGGCTTGATTGTTTAAAGCAACGTTCTATGCTCAGAATTCAGAATTCAGAACTCAAGGGGGCAGAACCGTCGATTTCTATACGCTTTCGATTTTTTATCCCCGCGATGTTTCATTGTTTTTCCAGTAACACCTACTCGATATTCAAGCTGCCCAATAATTTTTTACTATATAATACCCAATGTTCATTCGTCACTTGCGGACTTTCTCTACATCCACGTCAGGACTGTATGCTTGAAATAGCTCACAATAGGCGCTTTCACGCAATGTTGTTCACCGTATCATGGGAACTCCGGAGTGCCAGTAATCAATTGGTTGGGCTTTTAATTTGGTACAAAATTTGGTACAAAACCGCCGTAGCTGAAGAAAATTCAACAGTTCGTGGCATGGTAAACTCCACTCGAAGCAAGACCAAATAGGTTCCCTATAGGCGCGGCCCGCGCTGGGAACGGGTAGGTTGCTTGAGCCTGTGAGTGATTGCAGGCCTAGACGAATGACTGTTCAAGACAGAACCCGGCTTATCGGTTGACTCCGCTTGAATACTAAAAGCCAGTTCTGGGAACAGTAACTGTCCGGAAATACTTGACCACTAGAGTGTTACCACAGTTTGGAGCCCAGCGGACATTGGTAAAGCGCTGAAAGAGAAAACAGGTTGGTAAGTTAGGCTTGTTGAAAGAGCCCGCTGTCCGGAAGGATCGCGGGCTTTTTTGTGGGTGGGGGGGTACTGTAAATAGCCAAATTGGCCTTTTAATCTGAGTTGGGAGTGAGGTTTTGGTTGTTTTGTCGTGAGATGTGCTTTTCTTGAGGAAAATGGAGGGATAGACTCGATTTGCGAAATAGTGTGCCATGAGTAACCGAAATAGTTTGCGCGCATACTTTCAAAGAATAAACTGACAATGTAATGGAATATGCCCATTTGAAATCAATAGGTTGTAGATTTTACGTACTTTTATTAGTTCCGGGGAAGTGTGCTAGGACATTAATATGCTGTTATGTAAACGAGTCAAAATAAGGAGTTACTTGATGGCGATTGATCACTTTTTTAGGGCGAAAAAAGCTTGGCCTCTATTGGTCAAAAGAGCACAAACAACATGTGTGCCGTTTACATATAAAGAAATTAGTAATCGGATTGGTCTTCATCACAGAGCTGCTCGCTGGTTTCTTTCCGAGATACAAGAGTTTTGCCATGAAAACAAACTGGCTCCTTTGCAAGCACTAGTTGTGAATAAAAAAACTAGATTACCTGGTGAGGGATATGACGGTTCAGTAATTACATATGAGGCCCACCAAAAGGCATTAAAGAAAGTTAGAAAAGAAAACTGGTCTAATGTAAAATTTAAAAGGGAGTAGACGAATAGAATTAACATTACAAACGGTTTTATAGGGACTGTGGTTTTCCACTCCGCCCAAAACCAGCGGCAAATGCGGACGTTAGAGCTAATCGTCAATATTGGAGATAAACGTGAAGTTTACTGAAGAAAATATCGCAGAAATATTTGGCCATGAAGCCGCTGAGGATGAAGATATCAATAGACTTAGGGCTTACTACTTTAAGGGTAAAGTCTATAGCCAAGTCGCCAATGAACTTCCCATTAGAATTTTGGTGGGACATAAAGGCATTGGTAAATCAGCACTTTTCCACGTTGCTAAGGCGGAACAAGATCAAGAAAAAAAGCTTACTCTACTTATTAAACCAGATGATATTGCAGGTATCGGTGAAGATGAGACAGACTTTCTCAAGCTGATCCGAGAGTGGAAAATCGGGATTTCACAGATTATAGCTCGAAAAGCACTCGTTTCATTCGGATTGCTTCATGAAGGGTGGCGGAAAAAATTAAATAGTTATGGGGGGCAATTTATTGATTTTCTCCAAGCTACGTTTTTACCAGAAAATTACGCAAATATTGAACCGACAAAGCAAGCGGTAATTGATAGCTTTTTAAAAAGTGGAAAAATTTACGTCTATTTAGATGACTTGGATCGGGGATGGCAAGGTACTACAAATGATATTCGTAGGATTTCTGCGCTTTTAAATGCAATTAGAGATCTTGCTTCAGAGAGCAAAGGAGTTGCATTTCGAGTTAGCCTCAGATCTGATGTGTATTACTTGGTTAGAACTTCAGATGAATCAACTGATAAAATTGAAGGCTCGGTTGTTTGGTATTCATGGACAAATCATGAAATATTGGCACTTTTGGCAAAACGAATTGACCATCATTTGGGGAGAAACACTAGCACAGAAGAGCTTCTAAAACTTTCTCAGACGATGCTAGCAGAGCGGCTCTCAGAAGTGATGGAACCAGTATTTAATGGTCGAGGAAAATGGGAACACATTCCAACATATCGAATATTGATGTCTTTAATCAGAAAACGGCCTCGGGACTTGGTTAAGCTATGCACATTAGCAGCTAAGCATGCCAGTAAAGAGGACCGTGAAATTATCGGTACTTTAGACTTCAATAGTGTGTTCGAAGAATACTCTCAAGGAAGACTGCAGGATACCATCAATGAATATAGGTCCGAGCTTCCAAATATAGAAAGACTACTATTTTCTATGAAGCCTTCAAAGGTAGAGAAAAAGGCTAAAGAAGGTTATGTGTACACAACAGCTAATTTGCTGGAAAAAATACATAATATCCAACAAAACCATCCTTTGAATTTTTTTGGTAACAAGTCAGCAGATGCTAAAGATATAGCCGCTTTTCTTTATAAAATTAATTTTTTAACTGCTCGGAAAGATAAAGGTGATTTCGTCGAAAGAAGGTACTTTGAGGAAAGTCGATATCTTTCACACAAGTTTGTAGATTTTGGTTTTGACTGGGAGATACATCCTGCATACAGGTGGGCGCTACAACCAGATAATATTGCGGACATTATTGCAACGCTTAGCCCAAGCGAGTAGTAACGAGGTCAAAACATTTAATCGACACAGTCACTATTGGGCCTGTTGAAAGAGCCCGCTGACTGAAAGGATCGCGGGCTTTTTTGTGAGTGGTGGTTTAGTGTAAATGCCAAATTGGCTTTTTAATCGGAGTGTGTAGAGAAATTTTGGTTGTTTTGTCGTGATATGTACTTTTCTTGTCGAAAATGGCGGGATAGACTCGGATGTGCTAAAACGCGTGTGTGCATTAATAAAAAGATCATTTCTCGAAGCATTATTCATACTTTATTCGGCTATTAGTTAATGTACCAGATAGCAAGAGTGGATAAAAAGGATCATATGGTTTTGAATTCTGGGAAACACATTACCGGACAAAACCGGATATCTACAATGTCTGCTGATGACTGGGAAGAGTTTATTGAGGAGTGGATGAGTCATAAATCGTCAGATTATTATGACTTTGAACGACTTGGTGGCGCTGGAGATGTAGTCGGCTCGTTGTTGGCGTTATTGTGACGCCTTATTAAGTGTCAGGAATCATTGAACCACTATAATTACTTAAACTGTCATAATTGATTCATCAAAGTCCCTTACTCTGCTTCACCTTATTAGTTGGAAGATTAAAAAAGGGGCTTATTAGATGTTTCGCAAGGTCAGTTTTTTCCTCGTTGTTGGGTTTACTTTTATTGGTTCTGTACAGGCCAATCCTGATGTCACTTCGCGTGAATACAAGCTTATGCTTGATGCCTCGCTATTTAGCTATACGACAGAATACAGCGATGTTCAGGATTTAATGGCCGATGTCAAAACGGTTGTTGAGGCCGCCATTAATCGCAATGTTAGCGGTACGGCACAGTTAACACATGATCGTCAGGTTGAGTTTTTTGATACCCAAGGAAGCTGTGTACTCAATAACATTAATTATGCTTTTCGTGAGCGCATTGAAAGTGGTCAGTCAGAAGTTACGTTAAAGTTTCGTAGTCCTGACCGATATATCTCTGACTTTGAGGATTTATCGTCATCGACCAGTGGCGCAGAGACTAAATTGGAGGCTGACGTAGGTGTTAGCACAGATAATAACTTTAAGTTTCAGTACGGTCATTCCACTACAGCAGGAAACTCTCGCACGATTAACCGCATGGATGATATTCATGCACACTTTCCTGGGTTTGCGAGCAATTATGGTTTTAGTGACAGTACAAGCCTCAGTGTTGTTAGCAACCTGACACTCAGTGAGCGTGTATATAAAAACGTATTTATTGACTTGGGCCAGTTTGATGCTGAGTTCAGTATTACGCTTTGGTACATAGGTTCGCCCTCACAGAATACGACACCTGCCGTTGCAGAAATTTCATTTAAATATGCCGATAGCTCGGCAAATTATACAAAAAAAGTCGTTAATAGAGCTCGCGATGCATTTATTTCCATTCAGGGGCTTAGCCAATGGGTGGATACCAATGCCCAGACTAAAACTCGTTTCGTTTACCAATATGATCCTTCTTTTTGCCAATAATTAAATATAGGAATAAATAATGACATTTAATAAATCCTTACTAGCCACAGTTATTACATCTATCGCGTTAACGGGTTGTGGCGGTGATTCGTCTAACAATAATTCATCGGTAGTGGTTGATGAGAGCCCGGTCGCTGAAGCTTTTACCGATAACTTTCCAGCGGATGGTGTTGTGCTGCCTTATAGCGTCTTGCGCGCTGATTTGGTTGATGTAAGCACGGCTTTACCATTTGAAATACGTAATGGTGGCTTTGGTTCGGCGATGACGAAAGATCCTGTCAGTGACAACCGTTTTTATGCATTAACCGACCGCGGCCCTAATGCGACATTTAATACGGGTTCCTACGGTAAGGGAAAAAAATTCCCTACACCAGATTACACGCCTCGTATCGGTTTGTTTGAAGTGAGCACCAGCGGTGAAATTTCGTTAGTTAAAACCGTGTTATTAAAACGTCCTGATGGCACGTTAATTACCGGTTTACCGAATACTTCTGCATTGGGTGGAACGGGTGAAACCCCTTACAACGCGGATGGATCACCGGTTTTGGTGGATGGCAGCAAGCCTTACGACGAAACCACAAATCCCGTTAAGCTAGATGATTACGGCTTAGATCCTGAAGGTCTTGTCGCATTAAAAGATGGCTCTTTTTGGGTGAGTGATGAGTATGGCCCACATATGGTTCACTTTGATGCGGAGGGTAAAGAAATTGATCGTATTAATGCCTTCGCTAGCGATACGCGTGTAACACACCATTTGCCAGCGGAATTTGCATATCGTCGCGCTAATCGTGGTATGGAAGGTTTGGCGATCACGCCAGACGAAAAAACATTGGTTGGTATTATGCAATCGACCATGCAGTTACCAAACAAGTCGGTTCAGAATATGGATCTTACTCGTATCGTCACGGTTAACGTTGAAGATGGGGCGGTACATCAGTATCTGTATAAGCAAGAAAAAGGCGCTAACTCGAACTCAGAAATTGCAGCGCTCAGTGCTACAGAGTTTTTGGTTATCGAACGCGACGGTAGTTTCCTTTATGGCGGCCCTGACGGCACCGAAGCTGCTAATCCTTCGGCGATGAAACATGTTTATCGTATTGATTTAAGTACAGGTACTGACATCGAATCTATCACTGCTTCAGGCGATTTAGTTCAAGACGAAGATCTTGGGTTAACGATTGCTGGTAATACGCTGGAACAACAGGTTCTAGCGGATGGCGACTGGTCGACGTTAAGCAGCAATAACATTGTGCCGGTAGAGAAATCTTTGGTGGTGGATATGGTTGCTGAAGTGAACTATGCCCACGATAAAATGGAAGGCCTTTGGGTTATCAACGATAAGTACTTAGGCGTACTCAACGATGATGACTTTGCCACTTGGTCTACCGCTGACGGTGATTTAGAGCAAAAGATGTTGGACACCAATACGATTGACGGTAACCACCTGTATATCGTTCCGGTTGATCTGTCTGTTGCTCAGTAAAAAATCCTAAAGGCAATTCTCTGATAAACTAGCGCCAATATTCATTGGCGCTAGTGATATGCTGTTTTTCTATTCTGATTCGTTAGCAATTTCTTCTGTTTTGCTTCCCCTTTTATTCGTCGCTTTGAGTGTATTCGCTTTGCTACTCGATCGCTTATTGGGCGAGCCGGCACAGTTTCATCCTTTGGTTGGCTTTGGTCGCTGGGCGAGTTGGTGGGAGCAGCGGTTAAATCAAGGGAACGGCAAGCTTGGTATAGTCATCGGTGCTTTGGCTTTAGCGATTGTGCTATCGCCTTTATTACTCGTGGTTTGGCTGTTTGCACTTTTGGCTGATGTATCGCTGGTGGGCTGGTGTCTTGCTCAGGTGGCTGTACTGTATTTATGTATTGGTTGGCAAAGTTTGCAGCAACACGCATTGGCCGTGTGGCAAGCATTGATGGCGGGCGATATTGATCAAGCACGCTTAAAACTCAGTTGGATCGTCAGCCGTGATGTTGCAGAGTTAGATGTTGATGAAATTGCCCAAGCGGATATTGAAAGTGTTTTAGAAAATTCTTCGGATGCTTTATTTGCGTCGTTATTCTGGTTTTTTATTGGTGGCGCTGTTTTCACATTGTTGCATCGTTGGGTCAATACCTTAGATGCTATGTGGGGCTATAAAAATAATCGGTTTTTATATTTCGGTAAAGCGGCTGCGCGTTTGGATGATGTACTGGCGTATATCCCCGCACGCTTAACCGCGCTGTGTTTTATTCTAGTCGCTGGTGAGCACGGTATGAAAGCGATGGCGTGTTGGCGAGTTCAGGCGCGTGATTGTGCTAGCCCTAATGGCGGTGTGGTAATGACCACAGGTGCGGGCGCGTTGAACGTACGTTTAAGTGCGCGGGCATGCTACCACGGTGTTTGGAAGGACAAGCCAGCAATGGGATTTGGATCACCGGCTACCCCAGTGGATATCCCAGTGTCGATTATATTGGTAAGCCGTGCTTGTATATTCGCTTTGAGCATGTGCGCTTTAGTTGCGTTAGCTTTTGCATTAACGAGCACGTTATAAATGGCGATTCAAATAAAGCCAATATTGCAGAGTGTTGCGCATGGCGCGAACTTGTCTTATGCCATACAAAAATTTGGTGGTGCGCGATCAGAATGGTTGGATCTATCCAGTGCTGTTAGCCCGTTCAGTTGGTGGGCGGACAATAAGCAAAAAGTCATTTTTCCTGAAGCTGTTTTTCACGATTTGCCATCATTTAACGATGAATTAAATCAGACAATACAAGCGTATTACGGTATTGCTGGACTTGCAGTCGCGGGAAGTCAGGCTGCTATTCAAGTTTTGCCGCAGTGTTTTACTCGTGCAACGGTTTGGGTGTTAGCAGGGGCTTATGGTGAACATGCGGCTTGCTGGCGTGCCGAAGGGCATACAGTTGTAGAATTAACCCAAGACGAGATCGAAGTTAACTTTTTAAACGGTACGGATTTTCCCGATGTTTTAATTGTGGTTAATCCGGGAAATCCCAGTGGTGAATTATTTTCGTCAGCTGATTTGCAACAGTGGGCAAAACAATTAGCCACTGTTGGTGGTTACTTGGTGTGTGATGAAGCCTTTATTGATGCGACGCCAGAACAGAGCATCTTGGCTGATGATATGCCGGCTAATATGATTGTCTTGCGATCATTGGGTAAGTTCTTTGGCTTAGCGGGTCTGCGCTTTGGTGTGTTGTTCGCTAGTGATGATATTAGAGCCGCACTGGCCCAGCGTATCGGGCCGTGGCCGCTTGCGGGTGCAAGTATGTGGTTGGCGCAACAAGCGCTTAAAGATATAGCGTGGCAATGCGCTCAACGCCAGCGTTTGCAAGAATGCAGTGGAGCAATGAGAGAAGCTTTGACGAGTTTCAATCTGATCGGGAGCACTTCGCTATTTTGTACTTTGGCCGTGCCTAACGTTGCCGCTGCGCAAGTTTTATTGGCTGAACATAAAATTTGGACGCGTTGTTTTCGTCAGCAAGGATTATTGCGTTTGGGGTTAGTACAGCCGCATGAATTAGAGCGTTTGAGGCTAACACTCGATAAATTGAATAAACCCGTCTAGATGTCGTTGCAGACGTTGGCGAGTTTGGTCATCAGTAAGTTGCATCTCAGCATTAAACTTCTGATTTATTCCGGCAATCATCATTTCATGGCTGTTATGTAGTTTAGATAGGCAAGCATCGAACACCAACTTTAAATGCGCTTGTGCACGAGCGCCTCCAACGGGGCTAACAGCTTGAGTAATAAAAGTGACTGGCTTATCTTTTAAGCAAGAATGAAACGCTGGACGTGACGCCCAATCAATCGCATTTTTAAGGACCGCAGGAATACTATGATTGTATTCAGGGGTGCAGACAATAATGCCGTCTGCGTCTTCGATTTGAGTGATGAGAGCACTCATTGCTGTGTCATTGATTTCTATGTCGTCGGAATAGAACGGCAAGTTATCAAGCTGTGGTCGCGCGGTTTGGTGAGCAATCAATAGCTCGCTGACAACATCTAATAGACCAAGGCTGTAACTATTTTTGCGAAAGCTACCCGACAACAATAGAAATTTCATTTTCGATTCCAAATCTGCTTAGAAAAACTCTGGCAGTTCATTAAAAAGATTCTTCAATCCATCGGACCAAGCAGTGCGTAGCTTTAGGAAATGCTCGTCATTTTCATCTAAGCGGCGAATGCCAGGGTTATCGAGAAGATTGGCCGGATATGAAATCGTATCGAGTGGCATACCTACTGACAGGTTACTGCGTAACGTCGAGTCCATTGAGATCAAGGCGCATTGGATGCCTTTGGCTAGCGGAGTTTCCCAAGTAATAACCCGATCAAGGATAGGCTTGCCATACTTGCTCTCACCAATCTGAAAATATGGTGTGTCTTCAGTCGCTTCAATAAAGTTACCTTGTGGGTAAACATGAAAAAGACTTGGCTCATCGCCTTTGATTTGACCGCTTACCAATATGTTGCAACCAAAATCGATTCCCTGATTCTGGCCTTCGTCGCGGCTAATAACGTGGCGAATCGTTCGCCCAATCAGTTCGGCTACTTCAAATAGTGAACCTACATTAAGGATGTGGCGTTCTTCATGCTGAATACCATGACGCAGGATGTTGATTACGCTTTGCGTGCTGGCCAAGTTGCCTGCACATTGCAGAAAAATGACTCGATCACCGGGGATATCGAACACGCTCAGTTTTCGAAAGCTCGCAATGTGGTCAACGCCCGCATTGGTGCGAGAATCTGAGCACAAAACCAAACCTTCTCGAAGTTTGAGCGCAACACAATATGTCATAACTTAGCCTGCTAGATGATTAGCCGGTATTCCTATCCGGTTTTGCGCCTGTTAGGTATCGCAGAAAATGCTTCCGTGCCGTGGCCGGATTTTACACTGCGTAGCGGGCAGGCGTCGAGATGATCCAATCCCACGGCTAACTTTAGATGACGGCTCGGAGTCGTCAAACCGAGTTGTACGTCGAATGTATGCCAGCCGTCGTCTAACCAAGCTTCAGCCCACTGATGACTTTTCATCTCTTTCGCGTCTGGACTATACAGGTAGCCGCTGACATAGCGAGCTGGAACACCGGTATAACGGCAGCACGATAGGAATACATGAGTGGCAGAGATGCTATCACCCCACAAGTGTGCAAAGGCGTCGGCTGCACTTGAAGGATCCGTGTTCGGGGTCGATTCTTTGCGTAAGCGTGTTTGCAGATCGTTGATGAGTCCACATAAGCCATCATGTGTGCTGGTAAATTGTGGGCTTGTGGTCATGTAGTCGCGCAAGGCTTTATCTGGTTTGGTCAGATCGCTTTGGCGCAGGTACACAAACGGGGATAGTTCGTGATCATCGTCTTCGAGTAAGTCGTCCATAATTTCAATTTCTCCAGAAACGGTTATATCAAAGTTGCTATGTGGTTCGTCGATGGTGAAAACATGCATGACATTGCCATATCCATCAGTAATTTCACTGGCGTCTGTCGGCAAGGATAGAGACCAGTTCAAAACCTTTTGTCGCCCACTATCGAAAGGTGTCAGTCGTAAATATTGCACGCTGTGGCGTGTACTTTCGTCGAACTCGAAATGTGTCGTGTGTTCAATTGCGAGTTTCATAGGCTTTCTCCGTTTATACCGCTTCCATGTAAGCGGTATGAATGCTGTTGGCGATGGTTTCTATACGTGCGAGAAAATCGGTTAGATAGGAGTGCAATCCTGTTTCGCGAAAAATATAGTCACTGTCACCAAATTGAATGCGTGCATACTGCACGGCTACTAAGCGTTTGGCGGCTTGCCCTGATTTACCTTCGATGTCTTGCAGAATATCGTTGGTGGCTTCTAAGCATGCTCGAATAGATCGTGGTACTTCTGCGCGCAGGATAAGTAGCTGCGCGACTTTTTCTGGGGTTATGCGGTCGCCAAAAATATCTTGGTAGGCTTCGTAAGCTCCGAGTGATCGCAGTACGGCGACCCAACGGTAATATTCAAGCGAACCTTCGTCATCTTGTTGGTTTTCGATTTGATATTTAACGTCGAGAATTCGGGCGGTGTTGTCCGCGCGTTCTAAAAATGTTCCTAAGCGCAGAAAGCGAAAAGCATCGTTACGCAAACTGGTGCCATAAACAGCGCCGCGATACAAATGACTGCGTTCTTTTACCCAATCGAAAAAGCGACTGGCATCGCCGACGCTACCGGAGCGCTTCATGGCTTGAAGTTCAATCCACGTTGAATTAATGGCTTCCCAGCTTTCGCTACTGATTTTACCGCGTACAGACTTAGCGTTGTCGCGGGCACTGTTTAAGCAACTAATAACGCTACTTGGATTTAACGTATCTAGTGCAAAAAACTGCAAAATAGTATCGCGATTAACGATGCCGTAGCGTTCCATAAAGTCTTCATAGGTCGATGATATTTTTAGCGGCGCTATTAGTTCTTGTTCGGCAATTTCTTTGTTTGGCATCATAGAAACGGTGAAGCTAACGTCGAGCATGCGCACCGTATTTTCCGCACGTTCTAAATAACGTGATAACCAGTAAAGTTCGCTCGCAGTCCGGCTCAACATAATTCATCCTCCAGAATCCAAGTGTCTTTGGTGCCTCCGCCTTGGGAGGAGTTAACAACGAGTGAGCCTTTTGTTAATGCCACTCGAGTTAAACCACCGGGGACTAGATGAGTTTCTTTTCCGGTAAGAAGGAAAGGACGTAGATCGATATGCCGAGGTGCAATTCCTTCATCAACAAATGTAGGACAGGACGACAAGGATAAAGTTGGTTGAGAAATATAATTGGCCGGATTGTTTTTCAGTTGTACACGAAATGCTTCGATTTCTTGCTTTGTTGCCTTCGGACCAATCAACATGCCATAGCCGCCAGCGCCATGTACTTCTTTTACGACGAGTTTATCTAAATTATCGAGCGTATATTTTAGATCATCGGCTTTGCGGCATTGGTAGGTTGGTACATTGTTTAGAATGGGTTCTTCACTGAGATAAAAGCGAATCATATCGGGAACAAATGGGTAGATAGATTTATCGTCAGCAACGCCGGTGCCGATAGCGTTCGTTAGAACGATATTACCGGCACGATAAACAGATGTTAGCCCAGGCACGCCGAGCATAGACCCAGCATTAAAGGTTAGCGGATCCAAAAATGCATCGTCTAAACGTCGATAAATCACGTCAACACGCTGCGGACCAAGCGTGGTGCGCATGTATACGAAGCCATTTTTCACGAAAAGGTCTTGGCCTTCGACTAACTCAACGCCCATTTGCTGCGCTAAAAAAGCATGCTCAAAATACGCGCTGTTGTATCTGCCGGGCGTTAGAACTACGACGCAAGGATTATCGACTGCTGAACTTTCGCGCAGTGTTTTGAGTAATAATGCGGGGTAGTGTGATACGGGCGCTATGGCGTGACGACTGAATAACTCGGGAAATAATCGCATCATCATTTTGCGATTTTCCATCATATAAGAAACACCCGATGGCGTTCTTAGATTGTCTTCTAATACAAAATAGTCGCCAGCATCATTGCGAATTAAATCGACACCTGTGATATGCGCATAGATATTGCCAGGTAAATTCAAACCTTGCATACAGGGCTGGAACTGATCGTTAGCAAATACTTGTTCTGCGGGAATAATGCCTGCGCGAATAATATTTTGATCGTGATAAATATCGTATAAAAACGCATTGAGTGCGGCGACGCGCTGACGCATTCCGCGTTCTAACATCGACCACTCGGATGCTGGAATAATGCGAGGCACTGAATCGAAGGGGATTAGGCGTTCGGTTCCCGCATCTTCACCGTAGACGTTAAAAGTGATACCTACACGATGGAAGAGTAAATCGGCTTCTTGTTTTTTTTGTTGTAATTGTTCGGGCGTTATATCGCTCAACCAATCTGCAAAGGCTTGATAGTGGGCGCGACAATTACCGTCACTGGAAAACATTTCATCGTAGAGGTTTGGGGCAGAATATTGTTGGTGCATGATAGTGTCTGCATGATCTCGTTAGTTAGGTTTTGCAATGCATATGCCACTATTCGAATTGGCTAGAACTCTATCGATATTTAAAGATTTACTAAGGTTATTGAGCCAGAGCTGTGCAGTGAAGTTATTTTAGTGCGAGGCGCGACCTAAAAAAGGGCGAGGTGAGCCGAAAGGATTCAAGATGACCTGATCAACAGGTTCGGATAAACTTAGACAAGACTGATACAAAAGCTATTTTTTGCAGAGCAGGAGGAAACGTCCGTGAAAAAGCCCCCTTTTGGTGTGTTGCTGGTCAATCTTGGAACGCCAACAGCGCCAACCCCCAAGGCTGTTAGAGAATACTTAGCGGAGTTTTTGGGTGATCGTCGTGTGGTCGACGCACCGCGTTGGTTATGGTGGTTAGTTTTGCACGGCGTTATTCTGCGTATTCGTCCTCGTCGTGTTGCCAAGGCCTATGCCAGTGTCTGGCGTGAAGACGGCTCCCCCTTGATGTGTATCTCGAAGGATCAGCAAAAAGCGCTGGCTAAGCATTTGAGTAACGAATACGGACAGGACATTCCAGTGGCGCTAGCCATGACTTATGGTGAGCCCACTATGGAGCAAGCAGGGCAGCAATTGCGTCAAGCCGGTGCGGAACGCTTAGTTATTTTGCCCTTGTACCCACAGAACTCATCGTCAACAACGGCGGCAGTACATGATCGTTATGCCAATGCGTTGGGGCCTTGCCCTCACATTCCGGCTTCGCGTTGGATTACTGACTACCATGTATACCCTCTATACATTCAAGCCTTAGCGAATTCAGTGCGTGAGTATTGGCAAGCGCATGGTCGTGGTGATCGGTTGATGATGTCCTTTCACGGTATTCCTGAGCGTTATGAAAAGAAGGGGGATCCTTATCCGCGCCAGTGTCGCGCGACGGCAGCAGCGCTTGCAGAAGAACTGGGTTTGCAAGACGGTGAGTGGATATGCAGTTTCCAATCTCGGTTTGGCCGTGAAGAGTGGGTGAAACCTTATACCGATCACACCTTGATTGCTTGGGGTAAAGAAGGTGTTGGGCGTGTTGATGTGATTAGCCCAGCGTTTGCGGCCGACTGCTTAGAAACTCTAGAGGAATTAGAGGTCGAAAACCGTGAAACCTTCATCCACGCCGGTGGTAAAGATTATCACTACATTCCTTGTTTAAACGATCGTCCTGACCATATCGCCATGATGGCTGCCTTGGTAAACGAAAACGCCGCAGGCTGGACGTCAAACTAACGCTTGCAAGATAGCCGCGTGAATCATTGCGGGGCTATCTTCTCTCTTAATCTCTCTATTTGAGCTGATTGAGCATCAAATCGTCTGTTTTGGTCATAGCACCCGTTCTATGCGTGTGAAATTATGATCCCCTATTTTTATCAATGATAATCAGCAGGCCCAATTTATGACTTCAGCCAGCGCTCAGCCGTCACGCATTGAATGCGAGATTCGTGGACACATAGCTTATGTGTATCTAAATCGTCCCGATAAGCTTAACGGCCTAGATATGGCGATGTTTCATGACATGGTCGCAACTGCAAAAAAACTGCGTAAAAATCGTTCTGTGCGAGCGGTGATTTTGGCTGCGCGCGGAGAATCATTCTGTGCTGGCTTAGATTTTAAATCAGTCAGTAAAAATCCAAGCATGCTGCCCAAGCTATTTTTACGCTGGCCGTGGCGTAAGCAAAACCTAGCGCAAGAGATTGCCCATTGCTGGCGTGACTTACCTGTACCGGTTATTTCCGTTATTCACGGCAACTGCTTTGGCGGTGGTATGCAGATTATTCTGGCGACGGATTATCGTATCGCTCGTCCGGATGCCAACCTGTGCATTATGGAAATGAAATGGGGCTTAATCCCCGACATGAGCGGTATGGTGACCTTGTCGCGTTTAACGCGTGTTGATATTGCCCAAGAACTCACCATGACGGGCCGTCAGTTTAGCGCTGTGGAAGGTCACGAGTACGGTCTTATCAGCAAGTTAGCCGACGATCCTATGGCCGAAGCCGAAGCACTGGCGAAGATTATTTGCGAAAAATCCCCAGATGCTATCGCCGCAACCAAATATCTATTTAAGAAAACATGGAAAGCCGATACCAACAAAGCATTGCGCTGGGAACGTTGGGTACAAGGTCGGTTGTTAATGCGCAAAAACAACAAAATAGCGATAGCGAATGGTTTGCGAGCGAAGGGGACAGAACCGAAGCCGTTTATTGATCGTACCAGTTTTAAGTAATATTTTTTTATGCATCTAAAAACTGCCCCTGTATGAATGCAGGGGCAGCTTAGCTTCTTCTGATTATCCGCTTGCAGTGATTATTTGATTAACGGTAACTCGTGACTAGCGAAAGCGTCGCCTTGTTCGTCTCTTAGGGACATGGTGACTAAGTGATTGTCCCAGTCAATCAAAATATCACCGAAGTTAACTGAGCTATAGTCTTTTCCAATGCGATTTTGGTTTGGACTGACTTGCTTCCATTCCATATCCAGACCTGAGCTGGTCAGTTCCCATAGTGGGATATCATTCACGTCTACTTTACTAAATTCGCCCCAGTGCGTATCGCCACTGATAAGAATTAGGTTATGCAGATTTTTTTCTTCCACCAAGGTTAACAAGCGATTACGGTCATCAGGGAAATTGGCCCAAGACTCCCAACCAGTAAAGTCTGAAAGTGCTTGAATGCTAGAGCCCATAATCGTTAGGTCAGCAGGCTTTTGTAGCTCAGCTTCGAGCCATTGCCATTGATGTTCACCCAGCATAGAACGGCCAACTGCGGGAAGGTAAGGCCCCAGATTTTTCGGTGCTTTCTCTTTATCGTAGGTTGCACGATCGACAGACGTTAATGCCCCACGATTCCAGCGTAAATCAGGAAGAATAACGTGAACACGTTTCCCATCTTTATCTAGCCAGTAACTGGTGTAGATGCCATCGGTTTGAGTGCGACGAATATCGTCTGCTTCAGCGCCCCAAAAATCGAGCATGATTTGCCGTGATTCTTCTTTCTTCGGATATTCTTTGCCAGCGTCATTTTCACCAAAATCATGGTCATCCCAAATGGCGATAACAGGCATACGTTCACGCAGCTTTACGAGTTCTGGTTTGCTACCTAGTTTGGTGTATTTTTTCTTTAAAATAGCCATATCTTCTGTGTCGCCGTAAATATTGTCTCCTAAAAAAACAAATAGATCGGCATCCACTTTATTGATGGCTGTTAAAATGGTGGTGGGCTTATCTTGATGCATGCAAGAACCAAACAAAATACGTGTTGGTTCTTGCGCCCATGCGGAAGTACTGGATAAAGCCGCCATTAATACGATTGAGCGTAACAACATAGTATATTCCTTACTTAAGTGCTTCGGTGATAGCTGGGGCTGCTGCCGCGCTAAAATCTTCTGGGTTAATACCTAAAGTACGCAGCGCAGTCGCAGTTACTTGTTGTAAGTGAATTGTATTTTTTGGTTTTATTTCCCCAGCCGAACGAATATCAGGCCCCATGGCAGCAAACCAAGTACTTTGCGCACCTTCAATGCCGTTTGGATACGTTTCCGATAGGTCTTTCATATAAACTTCTACCGCACGCTTAGATGCATGATGCTGCCAATCGGCTGCGGTTTTGCCGCGACCGTGATCCGAAGTGATGAGCAAATTGGTGTTATTTTTATACTGAGGCAACGACTGCAGAAGTGCCCATAGCTTACCAATAAAGGCATCGTCTCTTTGCGCTGAATATAGGTAATGGTCGTAATCGCCATCGTGCGCAAAATCGTCGGTTTCTCCTAAGCTGATATAAATAATGTTGGGCTGTTCACGCTTGATATATTCTGCCGCAAAGCCATACGTGAAGGCATCTAACCGTACGTTATCCCACGGGCTAGGAACTTCTGTTTGCAGTTCATTTAAAAAATTTTCTTTTGCTGTTAGCGTTTTTCCTTCTGCTGGCATAAAACCGGCGTTGACCGGTAATTGGCTGCGCTCAGTATTGAGAATGTAAGGGAATACATCCCAGCTACCAAAGGCTGCAACCTTACCCTTGTATTGTGATTGATTATTCGCCCACTCTAAGAAAGTAACATTCTTATTGGGTATTTTTTTGTTGGAATTGATTTCAGGATCAGCGGCACCGGTAAGCATCTCGTTGTAGCCCGGATAAGAAAAATACCAAGGATTCGCGACATCCATGAGACTGCCGGTGGCACGGTTTCCTATGATGACGCCATTCGGAATAATCGTATCCCATAAAAAGGGCATCAGTGTTTTACGGCGTTCTTCCGCGCTATTGCGCCATAAATCTTGCTTTAATTTTTCGCTATCTTTTACAAAGTCTTTATTTTCAATGAGGTCTTTATCTGCACCAGTAAAGGTTTCTTGCCAGCGCAAGCCATCGACAGATATGAGTATTAAATTTTCAGCGGCATAGCTCGATTGAGCACAAAGTAAAAATATCAAAGTAGAGAATATTGTTTTCATGACTAAAATCTCGCGGTAATTAACAACAAAAAAAGCCGGTTATAAAACCGGCTTTTTCGATGGCCTAAATTAGAAGTCTAGCGCTAAGGTAGCTGATGCTGTGCGGCCTGCACCAATGAAGTAAGAACCTTCAATACCACCGCCTAGATAGCTTTCGTCTAGCAGGTTGTTAATGACTAAATCGATGGCTGCGCGTTTGAATAAACCACCATCAACCTTTTTGGCATAACCTAGGCTGAAATCAACCACTGTGTATGCGTCTAGTTGGTCGGCGTTGGCAAAGTCACCGTAACGAGAGCCAGTATATTTCGTGCTCAACGAAGAGTGATAACGCTCATTACTGTAGTTTAAGCTTAGCACGGCTAAATTTTTCACCGATGCCGCAACCTTGTTACCGCCAACAACTTCCAGAGTGCCATCACCGTCGGTGTCGACGTCTTTTTTGTATTCTGAGTTGTTGTAAGTGTACGATGCATAAACATCCCAAGTATTTGTTAGCGTCTGACGTACGCTGGTTTCAATACCGTAAGATTCGATGCCTCCGACGTTCAGATAGGCACCACTTGCTTCGTTAAGGTAGTCAATTTCTTCGGCCGCAGCACCGTCGATAAAGGTAATGCGGTTAGCAAAATCGACTTGATAAATTGCCACCGTAGCTTGAGTTGTGCCCGTGTTATAACGCAAACCTAAATCGATGTTGGTCGACTTTTCTGGTTCTACTTCTTGCAGCGATTCTTTGCTTCCGGTCAACATTTCATCGCGGAAGGCTGCGAAGTTATCGGCGTAGCTACCATGCAGTTCTAGTTCAGGAGTGAGGTTATAAATAAAACCCGCTTGCGGCAGAACATCGGAATTACTGTCGGTTGAAACTTTGTTGCCAGTGAATTCGTTTGTATATTCCATATCGACAAAATACTTCTTCACGCCAAGGGTTACTTCCAAATCACCTAAGGTCATGGTGTCTTGGACGTATGGCATAACCGTAAAGGTGTCGAATGTGTTCTTGTACTGAACCCAGTATGGTTCGAAGTCGTAGTGGTGATATACCCGTGGGTCGATTACTTCGTGCCAGTCGCGGCTTTCTGGGCGGTGATTGTTTTCAATCCAAATACCGCCTTCAAACGTGTTTGCGTCATTAATGATTAATTCGGCATCGCTCAGCAAGCCAAAACGTTCTTTATCGTAGTGCGTGTGACGATAAGACGATACAGGGTTACAGCCAGCGCTAGCGCTACCAACGCAGCTGCCGTCGGTTACTGGGTTGCCGCTGTCGTCTACATAGGTGTAACGATCCACATAAGCGCCGCCATTTTTACCAGTGGTATTAACAAGATAGGGTGGTAACCAATCACCGCGGCCTTTCATCCAGTGATAATAAGGCTTAACCGTGATGGTTAGATCTTCACTCGCAAAAAATTCAACGGAACCATAGGCCATTAAGTTTTTACGCAGGGTTGACCATGCTTCTGCATAGTTCTGATCGATATCTGGATCACCAGTCCACTGCCAAGTTAAGCGATCCCATTCTGGATTCTGTTCGAATTGCGCGATAGATACACCGTTGTAGTTATCTTCTTCGGCATTATCAAAAACGATACGGCCCATGATGTTCATGTTTTTCTGTTCAGAAACCACTTTGGCTTCAATGTGCTGACGACGTGTGTTGCCGTTAGAACCGTCACCAATCCAACGGTTGTTGTAGGAGTCGGACATCGACACATAACCGAAGGTATTCGCCATCAGCTCGCCACTGTCAGCACGAACAAAATAACGACGTGCGTTATAGTCGCCATTGGTTAACGCGACGCGTACATTTTCTTCGCGCATAGGATCGTTTGATACGAAGTTAAATACGCCGCCGAGTGCGTCAAGTGATGCAGACGAGATGGCACCGGAGCCCTGATAAACCTCAATACCTTGCATGTTTTCACCGTCTAATAAACGGTTGGCTTTAGTACCGCCGCCATAGTTAGAACCACCGTTAGGAATGCCGTCGACAGTCATGCCCAGTTGTTGTTCGTTTAAGTTGATGCTGTAACCACGCATAGAGACGGTGGTTGACCAATCGTCAGAACCGAACGTGTCGCCTTCTGAAATTGAGATGCCAGGTAAGTTATCGACACTGGCAAATACGCTGGTAATGGCCGACTGTTGTTCTTTCATGCTGTCGTCGGTGACGTTGTTGGCTTGAGCAATCGGTTGCCCAACGGCAATGATTTCTTCAGTGACGTTTTCAGCAGCGAAAGTCGATGCAGCAAAGATGGCTGAAGCTAGTGCTGTGAGTTGAAATACAGCTTTGATTTTCATGTCGTTCCCCAAAATGAAAGTTGTGTTTTGGGGAACATATGCGCATTAAACTGCGCTTATAAAATTATTAGAGCTCCCCAATCGGGGATGTATAGTCGATAGTAATGGTGACAGGTTGGTGACTTAAACTTTACATTTCCATGTGAAATTAATGACAGGAGAAATAAGACATTTATTCGTCCCCAATAAATCCACCGGTTTGATGCGCCCACAATTGCGCATAAATTCCACCTTGCTCTATCAGTTCTTTGTGGCCGCCTTGCTCCACTATTTTGCCTTTATCCATAACGATTAAACGATCCATTGCGGCAATGGTGGATAAACGATGCGCAATGGCGATTACCGTTTTATTTTCCATCAGACGATAGAGGCTGGTTTGGATAGCCGCTTCAACTTCCGAATCTAACGCCGATGTCGCCTCATCTAAAATGAGAATAGGTGCGTCTTTTAATAACACCCGTGCAATAGCAACTCGTTGGCGTTGGCCGCCAGATAACTTAACGCCTCGCTCACCAACTTGTGCGTCGTAGCCGCTATTGCCGTGTGGATCATGCAGGTCGGCAATGAACTCGTGTGCTTCGGCCTTTTTGGTTGCGTCTAATAATTCTGCTTCGGTTGCATTCGGGCGACCATACAAGATGTTTTCGCGAATACTGCGATGCAGTAACGAGGTATCTTGGGTCACCATGCCGATCTGAGCGCGCAGGCTTTCTTGTTCAACTTGGCGAATGTTTTGTCCGTCGATAAGGATTTGGCCGTCATTAATATCGTAAAAGCGCAGTAACAAATTAACGAGGGTCGATTTACCGGCACCTGAGCGTCCAACTAAACCAATTTTTTCACCCGGTTTGATATCAAGGTTTAGGTGCTCAAACACAGGATGAATTTGGTCGTCGTTGCCTTGATAAGAGAAACACACGTCGCGTAATTCGATTCGACCTTTTTTTGCTGATAATTTGGGAGCGTCCGTGTCGTCGCAAATTTGTTGCGGCTTGGATAGGGTGTTCATGCCGTCGACAACGGTGCCTATGTTTTCGAATAGAGCACCGATTTCCCACATAATCCATTGCGCCATGCCATTGATTCGTAACGCGAGACTAATCGCAATTGCAATTGCACCAACGGTAATTGCGCCTTGCATCCATAATGCAATCGAGAGGGCGGCAATGGTGAAAGCTAATAAATAGTTGATTAAGTTAACGCTAAAGTTAAGCCCAGTGGCTAAACGCATTTGGCGATAAACCGTATTCAAGAAGCCATCCATGCTTTGTCGCGCATATTCGGTTTCAAGTTCTGTATGCGAGAAAAGCTTTACCGTTTGGATGTTGGTGTAACTGTCGACAATTCGCCCGGTCATCATGGAGCGCGCGTCGGCTTGTTCGGTAGCGACCTGTTTCATCCGTGGTACAAAGTAAAATTGAATGCCGATGTATAGCCCCAGCCAAATCAGCATAGGGAACATTAAGCGGATATCGGCGACGGCAATAATGACAAGTACCGAGGTGAAATAGACCAAGATGTAAACCAATACATCGAGTAGTTTCATCACGGTTTCGCGTACGGATAAAGAGGTTTGCATTACCTTCTGCGCTAAGCGGCCAGCAAAATCATCTTGATAGAATCCTAGGCTCTGCTTTAGTAAATAACGGTGCGATTGCCAGCGGATGCGCATCGGGTAATTGCCGAGCAAGGTTTGGTGCACGAGCAGCGCATGCAAAAGCACGACCGTTGGAAGGGCGATGAGAACCATAATCGCCATGAAAATCAGATGTTTACCCTCTGCTTGGAGCAAACTGTCAGGCGTATGTACGGTAAGCCAATCGACCAGATCGCCCATAAAACTAAATAGAGTGACCTCTAAGATGGCGAGCATGGCGGTAAAAAATGACATTAAAAGTAAGGGTATTTCTAACCCTCGCGTGTAATGCCGACAAAACGCATAAAGCCCTTTGGGTGGTTGCCCTGGCTGAGTTTCAGGGTAGGGTTGTATGAGTTTTTCGAAGAACTTAAGCATGAAGTTGTAACTATATTCCGGTAGGATGCGGGTAACGATAACGGACTGATGATGAAATTGTAAGGTCGTGGCTTGCACCTCAGTGTTGCAGCTATGGATGCTTATGAAACTTTCATTATGTTTTGTTATCGTAAAGGAAAAATTTTATCACTGTACTCGTCAGAAAAACGGCCTATCTTTGCGCCTTTCTCTGACCCACTCTACCTCAGGAGGTAGCGAGACCGATGTTGAGCAAACCCCAGGATTACTACGACGCCGAGACCTTTGCACGCATTAAGAATTTTGCGGATCAACAAGAGACACCGTGTTTGGTGTTTGATACCGCCACATTTACTCGTCAATTAGATAATTTGATGGGCTGTTTTCCGTATGCGAAAACTTACTATGCGATCAAAGCGAATCCAGCGGACGAGTTGTTGGCAATTCTGCGTGATCGTGGGTGTAACTTCGACGTGGCATCTCGCTACGAGTTAGACAAAGTATTGGCGATGGGTGTCGGTGGCGATCGTGTCAGCTATGGCAATACCATCAAGAAATCTAAAGATATTCGTTACTTCTTCGAGAAGGGCGTTAATCTTTTTGCAACGGATTCTGAAGCTGACTTGCGCAACATTGCTAAAGCAGCGCCAGGTGCCCGCGTATTTGTCCGTATCTTAACGGAAGGTTCGCAAACCGCTGACTGGCCGTTATCGCGCAAGTTCGGTTGCCAAGTGGATATGGCACTGGATCTTTGTATTATGGCGCGCGATTTGGGCTTAGTACCTTACGGTATTTCTTTCCATGTGGGTTCTCAGCAACGTGATATTGGCGTTTGGGATTCTGCTATTGCGAAGGTTAAGTGGATTTTTGAGCGTCTCAAAGACGAAGACGGTATTGATCTGAAAATGGTTAACTTAGGTGGCGGTTTTCCTGCTAACTATATTAGCCGTACCAATACACTGGAAGTGTATGCGGAAGAGATCACCCGTTTCTTGAAAGAAGACTTCGGCGACGACATGCCAGAAATTATTTTAGAACCTGGCCGTTCGCTAGCGGCTAACGCCGGTATTTTGGTTAGCGAAGTTGTTTTAGTCAGCCGTAAAAACCGCACTGGTTTGCACCGTTGGGTTTATACCGACATCGGTAAGTTCGGTGGTTTCATCGAAACGATGGACGAAGCCATTAAGTACCCGCTATATGTTGAAAAACAAGGCGAGTGCGAAGAAGTGGTCATCGCTGGTCCAACGTGTGATAGCGCTGATATTTTGTACGAACAGTACAAGTATGAGCTGCCGTTAAACTTGGCGAGTGGTGATCGTATGTATTGGTTCTCTACCGGTGCCTACACCACGACTTACAGTGCTGTGGAATTTAATGGCTTCCCGCCGTTGAAGATTTACTGCATATAAGCATTTTTGCTTAATTCTGGTGCTCTCCTTGCTTAGTTAAGTGAGGAGGGCTCCTGTATTCTCTGATCAAATTCTTCCCGCATTCTTTTCAATATCCCTTCCTGTTCCATCTTCGTTAGTTCGTCAGTCATCTCAGGAATGAGCTCCTTACGCTGTTTATGGATGTAGTGATACACGTCAAAATGTCCAAGCTCTCCTTGCAGTTGCTTAATCCCAGTATATCCGCCGGTTTTGATTAAATACCGTCCTACGGCTTGCTCCATGATGGCAACATCAATGCGATTGGCCATCAGTAAATCCAACAGTTGTGGCGCTCGGTCGACAAAGTAGGTTGTTAATCCGGATGGTGCGGAGTTGTAAAATTTAGAGCCACGCACCACTCCTAGTCTTAAGTTTTTAAGAGATTCCCAGCTAGCTTCAGTTACGTCGTGCCTGTGTGTGAAAGCACCTATTCGAATCATGGTTAGAGACACGGGAATTTTAACGAGGTTGTGATATTCCAGTTGCTGACCATCAATTCTGCCCAGTTCAGCATCGGCGAGACCGCTATCGAGAAGCTCAAGTGAACGGGCGGATGGTGCTTCTATGTATTGAACATCGTAGCCTAGCTCGCCATAAGCATGGTTCATAATGCTTATACCGAGAGGAGTGAGAGGGTTATCAACAATGGTCGTGACGCGAACGGTATCTGCAGTACTGATTGCGCTGAAAAAATTTATCAACACCACGCTGAGTAATGCGCAATATTTATTTGAAATTACCATCCTTCTTCACCTCTTGGAGCCGACTCGCCCGCCATCAGAGTATAGAAGAAGGATTGTAGTTTGACTATTAGGCCATTCGAGTCATTTTAGCCACGAACATGCAGTCAGCATCTTGCTGTGGCGCGCCCACCATTTGTTGTGACTCTAAGGCGAACTCAGGATGATTTGCTAAGAACGTCGCGACAGCTTCTTCGTTCTCGCTGAGTTGCCAGCTACACGTTGCGTACACCATGTGTCCGCCTTTGCGTACCGCAGCACATGCGTTGTTTAGAATTTTTTGCTGTAAAGCTTCCATCTCTGCACTGTCGGAAGCATCAAAACGCCAACGAGCATCGGCATTGCGACGCCACGTACCTGATGCAGTACAAGGTGCATCTATCAGGACCCAATCGAAACCTTGCTGACGTGCAACCTCTGCAGGTAAGCGCAGCGGCGCTTCGGCATCCCAAGTAAAGGTACGGATATTCAGGTAGCTGGCGCGTTTGGCTCGACGTTTAAGCTCATCTAGCTTGAATTGGTGTAAGTCAGTCGCAACCACCACACCTTTTTGCTCCATGCGGCTAGCAATCGCTAAGGTTTTACCACCGGCTCCGGCACAGCAATCCCATACTTTATCGCCTTTGCGAGCGGCAACCATATTGGATAATTGTTGGCTGGCTAGATCTTGAATCTCTACCTTGCCTGCTTTGTAGGGTTCGCTTTGCTGTAAGCCGTTACCACCTTGAGCGCATAAGGTGCCATTACGGATATCGGCTTGAATTCCGGCATCCAGCAATTGCGGCAAAATAGTTTCTGGTGATTCGCTGGTGTTAATGCGCAACCAGAGCGGTGGGCGGGCGCTTTGCTGTTCAACAAAGCGTTGCAGATCCATGTCGCTCCAACGGCTACGTTCTGCGCGTTGCTGTAATAATGGTAACCATTGTGGACGTAAGCCGTGCCATAGCATCCATTCTGGCGAGAGCGGGTTGCTCATCGCGCGTTCTTGGAAGTCGATAAAGCATTGCTTGCGCGAGCCACTGTTCCAGTCTTGCGGTACCCGCCAGCGACCTTCACAGCGTTGATGAATCCAGTACCAGAAGTTATTGCGGCTTAATTGGTCACTGTCGTCTGGCTGCCAAGTATCATCCCAGGTCATCCAATCAATATTAGCGCCTTGGCGCTGCACGGCTTCTAGTGCACAGGCTAGCTGCATGTAGCGCACGGCTTGGATCATGGCATCACTGACGGCCATTGGCATTGGCTCGCCCTGATGACGACGCCAGCCAGCGGCATGTTGCTTTAGCCAACGATCAAGCGGTGGGCGCGGCGACATGGCCTGCCAACGCAACCACAGAGAGTGCAGTTGTTCGTAAGTTATGATTTGGCGGGCAGAAGACATGCGGAACTCCGGATCAGGCGATTAACAGCAGAAAACCGCGCAGCATAACCATTTCACCGTGCAGTGAAAAGGTGAACTGTGTTTCTGCTGACAATCAGTTGGTTTTGCGCTGTTCTTGGCGGTGCTCTTGCCTATATAGAGAGGGCGATTGTCCCGACCAGCCTTTGAACGCTTTAGCGAAATTGCTGGCATCACTATAGCCTAATTGCTCGGCAATGATGTCGATAGAAAGCACGCCGTCTTTGAGTAACCGCTGTGCTTGGGTGTAACGAACACTGTCTTTGATTTGCTGAAAGCTACGCTGTTCTGCTTTGAGTTTACGGTTCAGTGTGGCGGCAGACATACATAAGGTCGAGGCAACAGTATCGACGGTTGGCATTTCGGCAATATGTTCGAGCAATATTTCGCGCACTCGCGCTGATAGCGTAGCGCTTTCTGCAACGGAATGAAGGGCTTGTTTGAGTTCGTTCTCAGCAAGGTTCTCTAAATTTGGGTTGAAGAAGGATAATTGGCCTTCAAGCGCGGCCCTTGGCCAAGTTAAACGATTTAGACTTGAACCCGATTTGATCGTGCAGTTTGCAAGAATGGTTTGGTTGCTGAGGTCGGTGTTGTCTTGGATATATATGGTGCTTTGTGCCGTCTTGCTGCCGGATGCAACCAATGTGCGGCAAATAGTTTCGACACTCGATAGAAAAGCGAGTACTAAAAACTGCCCCGCAGGGTGGTCAAATTTTGGGGTGATGGATAGATGACGATAGTTATCATCTAGCTCTCTTTTCATGTCAAAGAGCTGGATTCGAGTTTCAATGTAGAGCACGACTTTTTGTGCGGCATCGACCATGGTTTCGCTGTATTGCGCGGCAAAACCGAGCGCTCCATGCTTGGATAACGTCATACGTTTGCCGTATTCCAAGGCAATAGACAGGTCGTTAGTGAGATCACAAAAGCGCTGCAGCATTTTAAGTGCAGACTCGTGACCAACCGATACGTCTGGGTGAAATAGCAGAGTTTCAGGCAGCCCAGTATCTTTTAACAGTTCTGATGCGGATATGCCGCGTTCGAAGCCGAGTTCAGTTAAAAGTATCAAGTAATCTGATGATATTCGGTAATCGCCAGCACCGACTGTTTTTATAGTCATACGACTCACATTGCTAGTTTAGAACCACAAGCTGCAAGCTTAGCACCCGCTTGCCTATGGGGCAGTATGTCATAGTGATAGCACGTCAGGTATGTTCTATCTGGCCATAACGACTGACAAAATATAACAAAAGAGTCTGCTATTGTTAGTGCAGACCGATTTGCCCGATAGCCCTTTGAGGGAGTTTATTATGACTCATGCGAACAATAATTCTGAATCGATCGACATCAAGCCTCGTCGTATGGCGTTTGATACAGAAACGCCTATGAAAAAATACACGTTTAACAATAACTCACTTGTTAGTACGTTTTTCTATGCATTATCGGCGCTATTTCCAGATGGCGAGCGTTTTTTTATTCACTCGGTTCGTAATTTTAAAGACGATATTACTGATGAGAAAATGAAGGCCGATATTAAAGGCTTTATCGGTCAAGAAGCTCACCATGGCATTTCACACGAAGCCTTAAATAAAGCTATTGGTGATATGGGCTTTCCGATGCAAGCGATCACCGATCGTTTGCATAAGCGAGTCGCTTTTTTGAAGACTTTAAGTCGAGAGCGTCAGTTAGCGTTAACCGTTGCTATGGAGCATTTTACTGCCTCATTGGCTGAGTTTTTATTAAAGAATCCTGAAGCGATGGATACCGTTGATCCAACGGTGCGTAAAATGATGCTTTGGCACGCGGTGGAAGAGATAGAACACAAAGCGGTCGCATTTGATGTTTATCGTGCTTTTGTGAATAAAGAATTCATGCGTAAGCGTATTATGGTGGTTGCGGTTGGCGGCTTATTTTGTCGTTTGGCGTATTATCAATTCTTATTGTTGAAGTCAGACCGTCATTTTCCTAGCTGGCGTGAATGGAAAGAAGCGACGCAATTCTTTTGGGGTAAAAAAGGTATTTTGCGCGACAACGTAAAAGGCCTGCGCGAGTTTTTCCATACCGGTTTTCATCCATCGGACATTGATCAAAACTATTTGATTAACGATTGGGAAAAACGTCATCCTGACGTAGCAGAGCTACAAGTAGGTTGAGAGCAGAGCTACAAGTCTCTCTCAGTCAGACTAAAACGCCGGTGCTTGCATCGGCGTTTTGCTATCTGTGTTTTGGTCTTTTTGCTGCCATGGCTCGAAACTCCAAAATAGTGCATAATAGCCCGCAAAAATTTAAGGGTATTAATTATGTCTCTCGAAGAAACATTGAGCCAACGTAGCAATGGTGCGTGTGAACTGTGTACGTCTACTAATAATTTGACGGCCTACCAAGTTCCACCTGAGTCTGCGCTGGCAAGTATGGATAACAATATTTTGGTGTGTGACACCTGTGCAGGTCAGATCACTTCTGGTGACTTAGATGCTAATCACTGGCGTTGTTTGAATGACAGCATGTGGAGCCAAGTGCCAGCGGTTCAGGTTGCGGCTTTTCGTTTATTAACCAAATTATCGACTGAGTCTTGGGCCCAAGATGCACTAGAGATGATGTACCTTGATGAAGACACGCGTAAGTGGGCAGAAACCAGCCTCGCGGCAGAACATCGAGAAGTGACGTTAGATTCTAACGGCGCTGCGCTAGCAGCTGGCGATAACGTGACTCTGATTAAAGATTTGGATGTGAAAGGTGCCAACTTTACCGCTAAACGCGGCACGGTAGTTCGCGGTATTTCTTTGTCAGATAACCCACTGCACATCGAAGGACGTGTAAATGGTAGCCGTATTGTGATTATTGCGGCCTACTGCAAGAAAGCCTAACTGCTGCTACCGCTTGGATTATCAAAATCCTCCACGAGCTGACTCTTGGAGGATTTTTTTATGGCTTATCACGTACAATGTTGCCCGCCCATATCGAACATCGATGTGAGCCGTGACGATTGAGGAATTCTTATGAAAACAGATTTTTGGCTTGAGCGCTGGCAGCGTAACGAAATTGGCTTTCACAAAGACAAAGCAAATCCGGCGTTAGTGAATCACTGGCATACCATGCCTGTTGATATTGGTTGCCGTGTATTTGTCCCTCTATGTGGTAAGACTGTCGATGTCGTCTGGATATTGCGTGAGGGCTATCAAGTAGTGGCTGCCGAGCTGAGCGAAGTGGCTCTGGATGCCTTGGCAGATCAAATTGAAGGCGAATTTGGTTTGGCAGTAGATAAGCAAACGGTGGATGGTTTGATCCTGTATCGTGCCGCCGGAATTCTGCTGATCGGGGGGGACTTCTTTAAGCTAACAGCGCGGGATATTGGTCCTGTGGATGTCATTTATGATCGTGCTGCATTGATTGCATTACCGCCAGAAATGCGTAAAGACTATGCTCAACACCTAATGGCGATTACCCATTCTGCACCTCAGTTGTTAGTCACTGTTGATTATGATCGCGAAGTTATGGATGGCCCGCCATTCGCAATATCGACCAGCGAAGTAAATGATCACTACGGCGCCACCTATCAAATTGATGAGATGGAGTGTCGCGAGCAGATTGATGAAGAGGTGCGTTTTCGAGATCGTGGTTTGAACTCTATGATGCAGACAGTCCATCGCTTGGTCGCTAAGAAATAGTAAAGCGCAGCTTGGTAATGGCACTTAGCTAAAAAAAGCCCACATACGAGTGGGCTTTTTATTGTTCTTCGCCTTCTGTATCGACGGTTACTCGCACGATATTGATCACTTCAATGCTGGTGGCGGTTGGGTAACGCCAGCGCACATTGATATCCCAAAATTGTGCGCCGTATTCACGTTCTGGCTGATGCTTTTGGTAAGCCGGACGCGGGTCTTGAGCCAAACATTGCTCGATTAATGCGATCACTTCTTGCTGCAAACGCTGAGATTGTTGTTCTGCTGCGTGCAAAGCGCCTTCGCGCCAGTTTACTTCGATAAGTTCGGGGGTATCTGGCGCGATATGGTTGTATGCGCTTGCTAAACAATCGGCGTAGGGGACGTAGGGCTTGATATCGATAATAGGCGTGCCATTAAGTAGATCGACGCCACTCACCCATAAACAACTGCCTTCGATCCTTTCTACCTTCACTAATGACTGCCCAATACCATTCGGCCTATGCGTGCTGCGGCTAGCGAATACCCCGATTTTTTCATTTCCGCCTAAGCGTGGTGGGCGAACTCTCAAGCGATGCTCGCTTTGGGTGCTGGGGACACCATGAAAATGGAACAGCAACCAAACATGAGAAACCTGCTCCAAACCTTCCAGCGCTAAAGGCTCGTCATAAGGCGGAATTAGCTCAATTTTGGCGATCGCAGCTGGTGCTAATCCGGGCTGGCGTGGAATGGAAAATTTCTCGCTAAAGGGTGTGTGAGCGATAGCGATAGGGTGGATAGTGAGGTACACAGAGTGTTGCATAGGTAGGTCCAATATCGAGTGTTGGCAGTATAAGCCCCGTGATTGTTGGCGTCATGCCGACTTTGCATGCTTTTTCTAGTCTATTTACGACGTTTTTGTTTCACAAAGTTACATAAATATCCAATAAAAACACATATTAAGCCCATTTTGGCTGGCATACTCGCGCAAATTTGGCCCGTTTGGTCATGTGTTTGATTCGGGGAGTGATATGAAAGCTATTCTTTTGCGTGCGGGATTTACTGGTGCGTCCATTGTCTTGATGAGTACTGCATACGCGTCGGGCTATAAAGTAAACGAGCAAAGCGCTAGCGGTGTCGGCACTGCCTATGCGGGGCGAGCAGCCGTTGCTGATGATGCATCTGTTGTTTTCTATAACCCTGCAGCTATGAGTAAGCTGAAGCGCTCTGAGTTAAGTTTTGGTGCTACTTATATCGATGTTGAAGGTAGCTTTGAAGGTACTCGTACTAACCCTGCAGGTGTACCCGACGCTGCTGAGGGTAATGCCTATGACGATGGTGGCGACTTCGTCCCAAATGCGACGATTCCATTTGTTTATTATGTGCACCCCGTGGACGATAAGGTAGCGTTTGGTTTTGGTATTTTCGCTCCATTTGGAACGCACACTGACTATTCCAGCAATGCTTTGGTTGGTGGGTTTGCCGATGAAACTGAATTAACCACCATCGATTTCCAGCCAACGTTTTCTTATCGTGTGAGTGATACTTTAGCCATTGGTGGCGGTATCGACATCATGTACGCCCATGGTTTGCTCTCTAAGCAATTAGACTTAGTGCCGTATGTACCAGGTCATCCGCAATTGGGTAATACCGACTATCAAGGCTACGAAAACAAGTTTGAAGTAGAAGGTAATGACTTAGGTTACGGCTGGAACTTAGGTTTGATTTGGGATGTCACGGCGCACACGACGTTAGGCTTTACCTACCGGTCAGAAGTGGACTTAGAATTAGAGGGCGATTCTAAGTTTATCCAGTCATCTGGTGTTGTTGCCTACACTGACCCTGATGGCGAGAGTGGTCCGTATCCTGCCGGTATTTATCCTGTTGATGGGGCTACTGGCCAAGTCGATTCTCAGGCATCTCGCGTACCTCTCACCACCCCGCGTTCTGCTACTCTGAGTCTGGCGCATCAAGCGACTGATAACTTGCAGTTGCAGGCGGGTGCAACTTGGACGGATTGGTCGGTATTTAAGTACTTCGATATTGTTGCGACCAAGCCGGGCCTAATTGATGACCTGAGTGGTTTAGGCGAAAACTATATTGGTCACATCGTTGAAAAGTGGCACGACACACTCTCTTGGGCTGTTGGTGCTAGCTACCGTATCGATGAGCGTTGGTTGTTACGCGGTGGCTATGCCTACGACGAAGCTCCTGTAAGCGATGATCATCGTACCGCTCGAGTTCCCGACACGGATCGCCAGTGGCTAACGGCGGGTGCTCGTTATGACTTGAATAACGATATTAGCTTTGACTTAGGCGTTGCGTACTTGCTGATTGATGATTCAGAGTTAAATGAATACGACTACGACCTAAACGATCAAGTGTCCGGTGTAGAAAATGCCCAAGGGACCTACGCGCTGGATGCTCTCGGTATATCCTTACAGATGAACTACCGCATGTAAGCGGCCATTCAGTTAGTGCTAGGTATCAAGGCCGGTCAATTTTAGGGTTGACCGGCCTTATTGCATTTGGCGGCGCGACGGTCATGGCTGCACTAAAATGCCTATGTGACAATACTGTCATTGCACGTCTGGCTTGTTATCACCCAGCTAAGTTCTGTGATTTCGGGTATCGTCTTGTACCAACAGAGCAAGGCGTTTAGGCTTGCATCCCAACATGTTGGTTAAGTTATTTCAGGCATTAAGGAATAAAAGGGTATGAGTGGTCAGTTTCAGGATCGAATCCAAGATACGAAAGAGCGCTTGCAGGATTGGTGGGCCGATCGCAGCGGCGGTAGCTCAACAGGTCGTTTAATTGTTGTTTTGGTAGTGCTTTATTTACTCGTCGCCTTAGTGGTTGGCTATTTTTGGAGTACAGAACCCGAGCAGTTTTCTGTTACCGAAGTAGCTGAAAAGCGTGCAGAAGAAATGGGTGTGAAAGTCGTTACGGGTTTTACTACTACTTCGACGCTGATTAAGGTAACAGAGACGCTATTGCACAAGCCTGGTGGTTATCTTAGCAATGATGTTACCCCTCCAGGTGTTTGGTTAGATAACGTTCCTAATTGGGAATTTGGAGTGTTGGTTCAGGTGCGCGATTTTGCCCGAGCATTGCGTAAGGATTTCAGCCGTTCGCAAAGCCAATCAACAGAAGATAAAGATTTAGCTATAGCTGAGCCGCAACTGCATTTTGATGCGGACAGTACATTTATTCCAGACACTGAAGGTGAGTACGAACGCGGTATAGCAGCTCTTCATAGCTACTTAGCCCGTTTATCTGACCCGCAAGAGCCTACGGCACAGTTTTATGCCCGTTCCGATAACTTACGTCAGTGGTTATTTGACGTGGAAACGCGCTTGGGGAGCTTGTCTCAGCGTTTGAGTGCTTCTGTAGCACGACGTCGCTTGAATACTGATGTCGGTGTGCAGCAGTCAACTCCAACCCCTGACGAAGAAGAAGTGAAAACACCTTGGACTGAAGTTGATGACGTTTTCTATGAAGCTCGTGGCACTTCATGGGCTTTGCTGCAAATATTGCATGCAATTGAAGTCGATTTTAGAGAAGTTTTAGAGAAGAAGAACGCCTTGGTCGGTGTTCGTCAGATCATTCGCGAACTAGAAGGTACTCAAGAGCCTCTTGGTTCACCAGTGATATTGAGTGGTAGCGGTTTTGGTTTATTTGCTAACCATTCCTTGGTTATGGCTTCTTATATTTCTCGCGCCAACGCAGCTATCATCGATTTGCGTGAGCTTCTGTCTCAAGGCTAATGAATTAGTAACGAGTTAAAGCCGCTATGTTCAATTAGCGCTATCAAAAGGTGACTTACTTCGCGGTATGTCACCTTTTTTTCTTCTAGTATGACTCCTAGGGTCCTTGTCATATACCTGACAAACTTCTTACCTTATTTCACTTAGACGTCTACTACACTTTACTCAGTATTTAGCCGTTAATGTCGCGACAGTTGTTTGGTTTTGGCTCAGAATGAATAATACTATGCTGAATGAGACACATTATTTATAAGTGGCTTGTTCTTCAGCACCATGCGGTAGCTTTGTTTATCAACTAATTCAGGGATCAAGATGAAGGCATATTTAACAATAATAGTGTCCTTGATGCTTTTGGCATGTGGTGGCGGTGGTGGGGCCGCTACGGATACGGGCGGCGGCACAGATACAGGCTCCGGTACAGATACAGGCTCCGGCACAGATACAGGCTCTGGCACAGATACAGGCTCTGGCACAGATACAGGCTCTGGCACAGATACAGGCTCTGGCACAGATACAGGCTCTGGCACAGATACAGGCTCTGGCACAGATACAGGCTCGGGTACAGATACAGGCAGCGGCACAGATACAGATAACGCTCTTGATGTAGAACTAAGAGCATTGTTGACTAATAAGTTATTTGATCCGGTTGAACTAACTTCTCGTGAGTTGCCAACGCCTACTGACCCTATTGCAGACTTAGGCAAAGAACTATTCTTTAGCAAATCACTTAGCTTTGGTGATGATGTCGCATGCGCCTCTTGCCATGACCCTCGTTTAGCAGGTACCGATAATTTGTCTCTGCCCGTTGGAGTGGGCGCGCATAATCCGGATGTCGTCGGGCCGGGACGCAGACATGATGGTAATTTTTACATCGATCCTAAAGCGGATTTTGGACCCAACGTCCCGCGCAATAGCCCAACTACATTTAATATTGCCTTTTATGATAGCGCTATGTTTTGGGACGGACGAATAGAGTCGGTGATGCTAGATTATGATCGCTACATTCGTCTGACTCCGAAAACTGAAAACGGTGTTGATACGCTTATTCGTACTCCTGATAGTTTCGCTAGCGGACCCGATCCTTTGGCGGGGGCGAACTTGACGGAAGCGCAAGCTCGTTTCCCCGTCACATCAACCACCGAAATGCGAGGTTTCGCCTCGGCCTCCGGTGGAACTACTCATGACAGCCGCGATTTGTTAACTCAGCGTCTTATTGATCGTGGTTGGGAATCTTACTTTCGTGACGCCTTTAATGATTACGTAAGTACTAGCGAAGAAATCGTGGGTTATCCTTTTATCGCGAAAGCCCTGTCAGAGTATCAGCGTTCGCAAGTTGCGTTGGATAATCCCTTTTTTGATTATGTTGCGGGCAACGATGACGCAATATCAGAATCGGCGAAACGTGGTGCGACTAAGTTTTTTTCTGACTTACAAGATGGTGGCTGTTACAAGTGCCATACTGGACCTCATTTTACTGACGAAAATTTTTACGTTTTAGCAACACCGCAAATTGGGCGGGGTAAGAATGCCAATGCCAAGGATTTTGGTCGATATAATGTGTCTCGTTCGATTATGGACAGACATGCTTTTAGAACGCCGAGCTTACTCAATGTGGCATTGACCGCACCTTATATGCATGCGGGCAGTTTAATTGATTTAGAAACTGCTATTCAGTGGCACTACACTCCAAGTGATAGTGTTGCTAACTATGATTATTCTTTGGAATCGCTACCTCAATTTTCGGGATTGGGAATTAATACTGGTAAGTATTCGACCAATACAGCGGAAGCGCTTGATTCTGTAGCGCTGCAGTTAACTAGCCCTACACGCCGGACAAAATACACTAAGGGTGCCTTGGATAGCACTGAAATGGCGGACATGGTTGCCTTCTTGCAAACCTTAAGTTCCAACTGTTTACAGGACTTTACTTGCGTTAGTAAGTGGATGCCAGACTACACAACCCCAAGTGTCGATGGGCATCGTTTGGATCCGGAATTGTTGCTAGTGTTCGACAACTCTGCGGTATTTGATATTTCTGTGCCTGATGTTACTGAGGTTGGCACTGGAAATTCCCCCGATTTAGGCGTTGTTCCAACCTATCAGGCGGGCGGGTGTGAAGTTTCTCATGTCGCGACTCCAGTAGAAGCCGACATCATTTATCAATTTCGTAAAAGAACTAATGTTGGCTTTGATGTGGAGCGAACTATTTCCAGCAAAATGTTGGCAAATTTTTATTCTAATTATGAACCCGTTTTAAACACTGGATCCGCCGCGTCAGCAGATTTGGACGGTGATTGTGATTTAGATTTAGTTATCGATAGTGGCGATGTTAATGGCGTTGGTGTTTATCTCAATGACGGCGGGGTATTTACCTTGGCATCAGATAATTTCGGTTTGCCGCTTATCGAGGACCTAGCCCCCGTTGCTTTGGTTGATTTAAATGGAGACGCTTGGCCGGACTTGTTTGTTGGCAACATTTTAGGCAGTACGCCTCGTATTTGGTTTAATGATGGTAAAGGCCAGTTTATTGCACAAACGGATTCTGGCTTTCAGGTAAGTCGTAAAACTTTAAGTGGTGCTTTTTCTGACGTTGATGGTGATGGTGATTTAGATGTATTCCTATCCCATTGGGATCTCGGGGCGCCATTAGAAGAGGTGCATTTGTGGCTCAATGACGGTTTGGGATATTTCACTCCAGCCGGCAGCGAATTTGGATTCTCAGGTCAATTCGGTGAGCGTGATTTCACTTTTACGCCTAACTTTGCCGATATGAATGGAGATGGCTTGACTGACTTGTTAAGCGCCGCTGATTTCTTACGGACTCAAGTTTACCAAAAGCAAGTAAATGGTAGTTTTATCAATGTAACTGATCCATTAGTTATTACCGATGAAAATGGTATGGGTGCTGCTTTAGGCGACATCGATAACGATGGTGATCTCGATTGGTTTATTAGCAGTATTTATGACGAAGAAGTAATGAGTGGTGCTGAAGCCGAAACAGAGTCGAATTGGGGGGCCACTGGTAATCGCTTGTACCGCAATGATTCTGTGCCTGGCGAGAGTATTGTCCTGAGTGATATAACTGATTCAAGCGGCGTTCCCAATGGTAACTGGGCTTGGGGTGCTTGCATCAAAGATTTTAATAATGATGGTTGGCTCGATATCTACCAGGTTAATGGCTACGGTTATAAATATGACGGGTTTGATTATGATTTGTTGCCTCTATTAAGTGATATCGGTATATCCAATATCGAGGATTTGATGGCGGCTGATTATCAATCGGCTGATGAGTTTGTATCTGCTGTATTTGATTCAATTGGTGATTATTCAGAGTTTCTTACTCGTTTTGGAATCGACTTTGGATCGGATGCAACTTTAATATCTAGACTTTCTGAGTTTTATTTAGCTGCCTTTGCAATTAAGAATACTGAATCAAAATGGTCGGAATTCCAAAATAAACCTGCTCATTTATTTATGAATAATAAAGATGGCTCCTTTCATGAGGAGGCAGCTTTAAAGCAAGTGGATGATACCGGTGAAGGACGCGGTGTGGTATGTAACGATTTTGACCGTGATGGTGATATCGATATTTTAATTATTAATAACACTGGAAAGCCGACTTACTATGAGAATCATCATCGTCGAGTTGCTAATGTTTGGGACAACTTCCTAAATTTACAGTTACGCGGAGATGGCGGTAATCGTTTTGCTTATGGCGCTAAAGTGTATGCGTATACCGCAGCAAATATCGGTGGCGATCTTGTTGGTTTAGGCGAGTTAAATCAATATCGTGAAATGCGCTTTGAAAATAACTTTATTTCAAATAATGCCCCTGAATTGCATTTTGGCTTAGCAGCGCATTCTAAAGTAGATACTTTACGAGTTGAATGGCCAAACGGCACGGTGACAGAGTTAACTGACGTGGATGCGAATCAATTTATGGTATTGCAACAACCCGCGATTCCGTGATGCTCGATCTGAATCAGTTGAGTGTTTTTATTCGCGTTGTCGATGAAGGCAGCTTTACGTCAGCAGCGAAATCACTCGGGATGACTAAGTCTCGAGTGAGTCGTATGGTCGCCGAACTGGAGGAGGCGTTAGGCGTTCGCTTGTTACAGCGAACAACGCGCCAGCTTCACCTTACTGAGGTTGGCCATGCCTACTATTCAAGTTGCTCGCAAAGCGTCAAGGAGGTACACGAAGCGCATCGGATGATAGCGGATCGCGAAGCCAGCCCCCAAGGCATATTGCGTATCGTTGCTCCGGTTATCGCGGGTAGTGGATTAATGGGGCATTACTTTGCCCGCTATCAACGTCTATATCCTGATGTTCGTATCGAAGCTACTTACACCGATAGGCAATTTAATCTTATTCAAGATGGCTTCGACCTTGGTGTTTATATTGGTGTTCAGCCGGATTCTTCTTTAATTTCTCGAACGCTCACCGAATCGAATTCTGTTATTTGCGCAAGTCCTGCTTATTTAGCTGAACATGGTACTCCGCAAGTACCTGCCGATTTGACCAATTTGCGCTCGGTAAAGATTGGCGAGGGCAAGCAGCCTCTGCATCTAGCGCTGACCCACAAGCTAACCGGTGAAGCGGTTGAAGTGGATATCCAAACTAATATGGTCACTAATCTAATTGCAGGCGCCATCAATAGTATTGTTCATGGCGCTGGAATTGGTGAGGTACCTTATTTATTAGCTGGTGAAGAAATTCTTTCTGGGCACCTGATACCTATATTGCGTGACTGGGAAATACGCCCTCAGCCGATCTCATTGGCTTACCCATCACGTCAGTACTTACCGAAAAAAGTTCGTCTATTCATTGATTTTATGGTCGATGAGCTAGCGCAGGTTGACGAAATCATTAAAAAATTAGATACGCCTGAAGAACAATTATCGGCGTTCCGCGCACACCTTCTGAAGCAATAGTCACTTCCATCGCTCTGATGAAACCTCGTCTTTGCGTTGACTCCTCACTGTAACAAAGCTGTCATAAGTTCGTAGTAAATTGCCCCCACTCATCTTTTGGCTGTGATCGTCTGATTGCAGTGTGCGTTTTAATTTACATCCTCTGGGGGACATGATGAAACCAACTCGAGTGCTGCTAACTGCAGCGTCGTCTTTGCTGGCTTCAAATCTTATGGCAGGCGAAGCCGTCTTTTATGTAACGGAAGACGGCAACGCTATGCGCGATATTGCCGTTAGCGTAAATGGTCAGAAGCAACTAGTGAATAGTGCTGGTTTCGCGACATTCGACATTCCTGCCGGTGCTCATCAAGTAGAGCTGTCTCAATTTGGAGAATGGTTGGGCGAATTTAATTTCGACACGGCCAGCAGCGAAGAAAATGCTGAAGTTCAAGTCGACATCGTCGGTGGCGAAGCCATGCCAGAGGTCAAAGTATATTTACCTGGTCAGGTTGATGCGATGGCCGTCGGCCAGATCGCTGGTGCTTTGATGTCTGATGAAACCGGTGGCCCAGTGAGCGGCGCGCGTATTGCCATTGAAGGCACGGATCAAGCGGTAATGACCGACGACAACGGTGAGTTCGCGTTTGAACTTCCTCGTGGTGAATATGCATTAACGATTGCTCATCCGAATTACGGCAAGCGCGATGTTAGCGGTCTACGCGTGATGAGCGGAGTCACGACTGGCGTCAACATGACCATGAGCTTGTCTGGCAATGGTGTAATTGAGGAAGTCGTCGCGGTTGGTTCGTATATTCCTTCTACTGCGACCGCCCAAGAGCGTGATTCCTCTGCGGTATTAGATTCTATTGGGTCTGAGCAAATGGCTCGTTTTGGCGATTCCTCAGCGGCTTCTGCGTTAAAGCGTGTAGCAGGTGTGTCATTGGTTGGTGGGCAATTTGCGGTCGTTCGTGGGCTACAAGGACGCTATATTTCATCAACATTAAATGGCGGGTTGATGCCAAGTACAGATCCGATGCGTCGCGATGTCCCACTAGATTTGTTTCCTTCCAGCGTTCTGGGTGGAATTAATATTCAAAAGTCATTCACACCAGACATGCCGGGAGATACCACCGGCGGTGTGATAATGATGACCACAAAAGATTTGCCTGATGGTCCGACTAGTAAGTTAAGCGCCACAATAGGTATGAATTCGCGCACGACCTTTAGTGATGTTAATGGTTATGAAGGCGGTTCGACTGATTATTTAGGTTTGGATGACGGTACGCGTGAATTACCAAGCATCGTCGATAGTGCGACTAATAGCGGCCAAGATTCATTGAATTATTGTAATTTTTCGGGTTGTGTTACACCTGCCGAAGGAGCTTCTTTAGGACAGTCTTTTGACCATATTTATAATGTCGATCAAATTCAAGCTAAGCCAGAGAAAGCAATTTCTTATTCTTTTGGTGATGTAAAAGATTCTGGTTTTGGCTTCTATGGTGCTATGCAATATAAGGATAAATGGGAAGCTCGTCATGATGGTCGTACTGATGATTTAGGCGTGACCGGCACTTATGAACGTTCAAAACGTAAAGTCGATACAACAGGTTATTTTGTTGCTGGTTATGAAGATGAAGCAATGCTTGTAACCAGTAAAACCATGCTGTTGCGTAAAAGCGACAATACTACTCGTACATCGTCAGAGTACGACTCTAACAATGATCAGCAGACTGATCAGGCGACTTTGCAATGGGTCGAACGTCAATTTTTGGCACAACATTTTGCTGGTGAACATTATTTTGGTGAGCATGAATTAGATTGGCGTATGAATTATGGACAAACTAAACGGGATGAACCAGATCGTCGAACCTATTCATATATTAATGGCGTTCTAATCCCTTCAACAATTGAACGGCGCTTTTCTGAATTAACCGAAGATTCTCTTGAAATTGGTGGAGATTACACGTTCGACACAATGATTTCAGGTGAGACCGGTTTAACGTTGAAAGCTGGTGCGATGATATCTACCAAAGAACGTACGGTTGAAGTAGCACGTATTGGTATTGATAAGCCATCGAGTTCCACGTTGGACATGACTCAATCCATTGAAAGTATTGTGAATGATGATAGTTTTTCTGCGGGTAATTTGCTGATACAAACTCGTACAGCAGCTACGGATAGTTATGAAGCGACTGATGATATATTCGCTTTTTATGGTTCTGCAGGTATTGATTTGACTAGCGTGCAGTTACTAGCAGGCGCGCGCATGGAGAGTTCAGAGCAAGTATTGAGTTATCCAAACAGCACGACTCTTGATAATAACTTGAAATCTGATGAAATTTTACCAATGGCATCTGCGAACTTTATTGTTTCTGAAGATATGCAAGTTCGTATTGGTGTTAGTCAAACATTATCTCGCCCAGGCATTACTGAACGTTCACAATCAGTGCAATACGATCCTGAAACGGACGAGCAAATATTTGGTAATCCGAATTTACAAGTGTCTAAAATTTCCAATTTAGATTTGCGAGCGGAATACTATTTCTCCGAAGAAGAAAATCTATCGTTCGCTGTTTTTTCTAAGGATATTACAGATCCAATTGAACGCAGTATCCCTGACGGTTCGGGATCTGCTGCCGACGGTTCTACTTTCCGTAATGAAGATTCTGCTAGTGTTCAGGGTCTAGAAATAGACTTCCGTAAAATGATTGTCGATAGCGACTATTGGTCGAGCTTTATTTCAGGGAATATATCTTGGGTTGACGCAGAAGTTAATCTAAGTGAAGACACTGCTCGTTTCGAAGGTAAAGACAGTCGTCGATTACAAGGCCAGTCTGAATATTTGGCTAACTTACAGTTTGGTTTTGACCACCTGTCGACTGGTCAAAATTTAACGTTATTAGTTAATTATGCGGGGGATCGTATTTTTAAAGCTTCTCGCAGTTTATCTCCAGAAATGGAAGAAGGTCGTGTCGTAGTTGATTTAGTCTATCAGTACGAAGCGAATGACAATTTAACTGTAAAAGCAAAAGCGGGAAATATAACTGATGCAGTTACTCGTTATACCCGTGATGACACAGAAATCGAACGCTATTTCGAAGGAACGGATATTAGTGCAAGTGTCGAGTATCTGTTCTAAATAATTTTTAAATGTAACTTTTATGTAATAAAGCCGACCTATTATTAGCGTCGGCTTATGAAATAAACCCAAAGGGGAAAAACATGAAATTGGAAAAGAATTACCTCGCATTATCAATCTTAACTGCAACCTTAGTGGGTTGTGGTGGTGATAGCGATAGCAGCTCTAAAAGTATTGACGATATCGCGGGTGTAAGCTGTGCAGATAATGTTTGTACTATCTCTGGTCAAATTTTAGAAGACATCACGTTGACTGCTGACAAAGAGTGGCGTTTGGATGGTTTTGTTACAATCGGTGCTGGCAACGTAGAATTAGCAGACGCTGCTGCCATTACAGCTGCTAAAGCTGCAGGCGTAACTATGACTGTTGAGCCTGGTGTTCACATCAAATCTTTGAATACTGGCGTGCTATTAGTGACTCGTGGTTCTAAGCTGATGGCAGAAGGTACAGCGGCTGACCCTATTACGTTCAGCTCATATCAAGATGAAGACTTTGATGGTCTTGGTGAATGGGGTGGCGTTGTTATTCAAGGTTTCGCTCCACAGTATGGCCAAGGCGACACTGGTGTGTGTGGTGATGTTTGTAACATCGACGGTGAAGGTGGTGACGGTATTGGTAAGTTCGGCGGTAACGACAATGCCGATAACAGTGGTGTTATCAAGTATGTTCGTATAGCAGAAGCAGGTCGTGTTGCTGGTCCAAACAACGAAATTAACGGTCTAACCCTGCAGGGTGTAGGTCACGGTACTGTTGTTGATTACGTTCAAGTTCACAATAACTTAGATGATGGTATCGAGTGGTTCGGTGGTACGGTTAACGCAACTCATTTAGTGTTAACTAACAATGATGATGACGATATCGACTTCGATGAAGGTTACATGGGTAACATTCAATACGCTTTAGTTGTGAAGGATCAGACTACTGCTGCGACTCCAAGTGGTTCAAACGACCCGCGTGGTATTGAAGGTAATAGTGATATTCCTAAAGAGACATCGGATACTCACGCTGTGATTGCTAACGTGACTCTTGTTGGTGGGGATATCAATGACGGCCAGCCAGGTATCAAACTACGCGGTAAAGTAACAACTGAATTGGCGAAAGTGGCCGTTACCGGTTTCACTTCAGGTTGTTTGGAAGTTAAAGATTCTCAAGCAACGGATGTTAGTGTTCAGGACGTGTTATGTGATGAAACTGCTCTGAAGAATGATGCTCCAGCATCGGGTTCAATCACTACAATTACTACTGGTTCAATGGCGTTTAATGCTAACTGGGCTGTTACTAACTCTGAAGCTGTAGATAGCGGTATTACTGCAGATGTAACGGCAGTTAATAATGGTTCTAGCTTTGCGTTCGATCCTACTACTTACATTGGTGCAGTTGATCCAGCAGCAACCACTGCTTGGTGGTCTGGTTGGACCATTCCGAATTCTTTGGATGGTGCTACTTCGGTCAACCCTGCTCTGTGATACTTGTATGAAAAATACGGCGCCTAAGGGCGCCGTTTTTTTTGTTTATTTTTTCTTCTAATTAGTCTCTAAGCCGCATATTTATTGGCTGTCGTAGAAAGTCCTGTCATAAAAATGAAGTCGTTTTGTCATGTAATAGAACTGTCATCAAACGCAGGTATGGTGTCTCAGAATTTTTAAGTAGTTGCCTCCGCTCTAGCGTAGGCCGACGTCACCATAGGTAACCATCATGGCCAAGCCAATGCGATCCAAAACTCTTCTAGTTACTGCGTTGCTCAGTGCAAGCGCTGTAATCGGCAGCTCTGCTGCATACGCTGCAAACACAGTCGATAAAGCCCTTAACGAAGGCGTAGAGCGCGTTGCTAACGCGCAGAAATCGCAGCAAAAAATAGATTCAATTGATAGCACTACGCGTGAAGCCGAGCGTGAATATCGTGCCATCGCCAAAGAAATTGAAGGTTTAAACGTATACGTTTCGCAGCTTGATCGTCAGTTAAATGCCCAGCAGCGAGAACTGGGTAATATCGAGGAAAGTATTGAGCAAGTGACCTTGGTTGAGCGCCAGATTACGCCACTAATGCTGCGTATGATTGACGCCATTGATCAATTTGTTGCCGCTGATGTGCCTTTCTTGAAAGAAGAAAGATCGAAGCGTGTCGCCAAATTAAAAGATTTAATGGGCCGTTCTGACGTTACCGTTGCCGAGAAATATCGCAAGGTAATGGAAGCTTACCAAGCTGAAGTTGACTACGGTCGCACGATTGAATCCTATCGTGGCAGCCTAGCGAATAACGGTACTGAACGCGAAGTGGATTTCCTTCGTGTTGGACGTATTGCCTTAATGTATCAGTCATTGGATGGCCAAGAATTAGGTATGTGGAATACCGCTAGCAATGCTTGGGAGCCAATGGATGCGGCTTATAAAAGTAAATTAATTGCGGGTATTCGTATTGCTCGTGAACAAGCCGCTCCAGATCTTATTAAAGTACCGGTTGCCGCCCCACAGGAGGCCTACTAATGAAATTATCTAACTTATTTCTAGCTGCAACTTTAGCTCTTAGCTTAGCTCCTTCAGTTAATGCTGAGCCTGTAGGCGTTGATTCTTTGTTGAACCTAGTTGAACAAGGGCAGGCACGTGACGATAAAGCCTTTAAAGCGCGTTTAAATGAATTTAATCAGTCGCGTGCACAGCAAGAAAAAATGCTGGCTGATGCCAAAGCAGAGCGTACTCGCCTTGAAAATTTAAGTGCGACTAAGGAAGGTCAGTTTCGCGATCAAGAAACCAAGATCGCGGATGCTCAAGAGCGTTTAACTAACCGTATGGGTAGCTTGAAAGAGTTGTTCGGCGTTCTGCAACAAGTGGCTGGCGATACTAAAGCTGTTTTTGAAGGTTCTGTGGTTAGCTCTGAATTACCTGGTCGCGAAGCATTTTTAACCGACCTTATTCAAACGGCGGGATCTACTTCTAAGTTGCCGTCGATCGAAGAACTAGAAAAGCTTTGGTTCGAAATGCAGCGTGAAGCAACGTATAGCGGTCGTATCTCTAAGTACAATGCCGAAGTTGTATTGCCTTCAGGTGAAACCGTTGCACGTCCAGTAGTTCGCATTGGCGGCTTTAATGCCGTGTCTGGCGGTAAGTATTTAAACTGGGATCTAGAAACGGGTCGCTTGGTTGAGCTTGATAAGCAACCGGGTAGCCGTTACACCGACCCTGCGGCTGAATTAGAAGCGGCTACTGGCTCGGCTATGACTGGCTTTTGGATTGATCCATCACGCGGTCAGCTATTAAAAATTATGGGTCAATCGCCAGAGCTTGGAGATCGTGTGGATCAAGGTGGTGTGGTTGGTTACATCATTATTGTTTTAGGCGCTATCGGTATTGCTTTAGCTATCTGGCGCATGATTGTTCTTAACCTTGAAGCGATGCGCATTCGTGCACAAATGAATAACGAAAGTGCAAACGAAAATAATGCGCTGGGTCGTGTTATGGCAGTATTTAATGCCAATAATAAAGCCGATACCGAAACATTAGAATTGCATTTGGGAGAAGCCATTGCAGCTGAAATTCCGCGCCTAACTCGCGCTATTGGTTGGATTAAAATTATCTCTGTTGTTGCACCGCTGTTGGGTCTATTGGGTACTGTCACCGGTATGATCGACGTATTCGAAACCATGTCATTATTCGGCACTGGTGATCCTAAATTAATGGCGGGTGGTATTTCTCAAGCCTTAGTGACCACTGTTCTCGGTCTAGTTGCGGCGATTCCGTGTGTGTTCTTACACACTTTAACGAATAACCGTAGCCGTGAATTAATGATGATTCTGGAAGAGCGCGCCACTGGGATTTTGGCACGTCAATCAGAACAGACTCAGTCATCAGCTAAAGCGGCGTAACCATTATGTTCGGTGAATTTTACGAACCGGTTTATCTGTTTATGGAGCGTGGAGGCGACGTCCTCTACGCCATCTTCGGATTAATCCTGATCTTGTGGTTGATGGTCCTAGAGCGTGCTGGTTACTTTATTTTCTCTCACCGTGCTGCGTTAGCAGCAGCTAAGCAAGAGTGGGAAGCACGTAAAGAACGCACATCTTGGGCAGCTCATCAAATTCGTCACGATTTAATTACTGGCTTAAATATCGGCCTGCAAGCAAATATGAGCACCATTAAAATGCTCATAGGTTTGGCGCCTTTATTTGGTTTGCTCGGTACGGTAACCGGCATGATTGAAGTATTTGATGTGATGGCTTTTATCGGTAATGGCAGCCCTAAAGCGATGGCTTCGGGGATTTCGAAGGCAACTATCCCAACGATGGCTGGGATGGTTGGCGCACTTACTGGTGTATTTGCTCAGTCGCTGCTTGATCGTTATATCAAACGCGAAAAAATTAGGCTCGAAGACCAATTGACCTTCGACCATTAACAGAGACTTTTTGCTATGAAACGTAGTTTCTCAAACTTGACCCCCGCAGCAGAAGAAGGCGAGATCGATATCACGCCAATGCTCGACGTGGTTTTTATTATGCTTATTTTCTTTATCGTAACGGCATCGTTCGTTAAAGAATCCGGTATCGAAGTTAATCGCCCAGATGCAAGCACAGCGCAATCTAAGCCGCGTGCCAATATTTTGATCGGCATTAACGATATGAATGAAATTTGGATCAATAAGCGTCGCGTTGATGCGAGTCAGGTACGCGCCAACATCGAGCGTATGCACGCGGAAAATCCTCAAGGAACTGTGGTCATCCAAGCGGATGAAGAGGCCACGACCAAGACTCTTGTTGCGGTTATGGATGCGGCACGTCAAGCGGGCGTTTACGACGTATCCTTGGCTACAGAGGAGCGCTGATTATGTCTGCAGCAATCTCTACGATGCCTGCAACCGTATTGCGTTTCGCTATTGCACTGGTGGTGGCCGTTGTTGCCACCTTTGCGGTGTTTTGGATGATGCAAAGTTTGATTAGTACCGGAGGTTCGGTATTAAACGAACAAGATTTTGGTCGTATTCAAAGCTTTGTGATGGATAAGCCTGATGATGATGTGCAGACCAAAGAGCGCGCACCGAAAAAGCCGCCAGTAGCGCAAAAAGAACCACCGAAACCCGATATGCCGAAGCCAGAAATGTCGCAGGCAGATACGTCCAGTATGGATATGGGTGGGTTTCAGATGGCGAACAATTTAACCGTTGATGCTGGATTAACAGGTGGAACAGGCGACGGCGAGTATTTACCGATTGTTAAGGTTGCGCCGACGTATCCTCGTCGTGCGGCCCAGCGTGGCATTGAAGGGTATGTGGTCGTTGAGTTTACGGTATCGACCTTAGGGACTGTGATTAATCCTACAGTGATTGAATCGGATCCCCCAAGCGTATTCGATAGCGCAGCTATTAATGCCGCCAGTAAATTCAAGTACAAGCCGAAAATGGTGAATGGTACGCCGGTAGAAGTACCTGGTGTACGAAACATCATCCGTTTTGAGTTGGATAAAAGCCGATAGAGGGCTAATGCTATGAAAAAATTAACGTTAACTTGCTTATTATTGAGCATGGTTATGGCCGCCACTATTGCTGTAACACCGATTATCTCGGTTGCGCAAGCAGCAGAAGGAAGTTCCAGTGAAGCGCCTTCTAAGCGAGTGCGTAGAACTCAGACCTTACGTCCTGAGATTTATGAAAAATTGGAAGCTGCACGAGTTCATGCTGATGAAGGTAGGCCAACGGAAGCTCTCAATGCTTTGGCGGCTCTAGAAAAACGTAAGCGTAACTCTTACGAGCAGGCAATGACTTACAACATGTATGCTTACGTGTATTTTAACCAAGAGCAATTGGATAAAGCGGCGCAAGCATACGAACAAGTATTAGCGGTCAATAATATTCCTGAGAGTTTGGAGCAAACCACTCAATACAGCTTGGCTAAGCTGTATTTAATGGGAGAGAAGTACGAGAAAGCGATTTCAGCTCTGAATAAATGGTTTGCCATGGTGGCTGAACCCGGCAGCGAAGCCTTTATTTTGCGCGCGCAGATGAATTTTCAGTTGGAAAAATATGCGGCAGCATTGCCTGACGTAGAAAAAGCGATTGCCATGAAAAAGGAACAAGGCAACCCACCAGAAAATTGGTTTTTGTTAGAGCGCGCAGCACTGTATCAAAACAAAGATTTCAAAGGTTTAGCGCGTTGTTTACAAGACCTAGTTGCTTTGTATCCTAAAGGTGATTATTGGGTGCAACTAGCGGCGGTGTACAGCGAGTTGGGGCAGCCTAAAAAGGAATTATCCGCGCTCGAAACGGCCTACGATCAAAAGCTACTGACGCGGGAAAATGAGCGTATTAATTTAGCCCAAGCTTTATTAGGTCAGGATGTGCCTTTTAAGGCAGCGATGGTCATTAAAGCAGGGATGGATGAGGGCGTGATAGAATTATCCGCGCGCAATTTATCTTTATTAGGCGATGCTTGGATGTTGGCCAAAGAATACGACAAAGCCATTGAAATTATGGGTAAGGCTGCGGAAAAATCGCAAAGTGGTAAGGATTACTACAAACTTGCGCAAATTCATACCGAGCGTCAAGAATGGGAATTAGCATTAAATAATGTAGATAAAGCAATTAAGTTAGGCGGGTTAAACGCACCGTCTCAAGCACTTATTCTTAAGGGCTTAGCCTTGTATAACTTGAACGAGTTGGATCATGCTGCGGCTGTGTTTGCCGATGCGGCTGAGTATCCTGAGGCCAGTGCCGCCGCTCGTCAGTGGGAAGATTACATCGACAGCGAACGTAAACGCTTAGAATATATGGCGTCTTCAGAGCTTTAATTTTACGCTCTAAGATAATATTTTTACCCCGTCTGTATTTGTACAGCGGGGTGTTTTTATTTTAGCGATATTGATTTTAGAGCTATTTTTTCTTTGGCGTCCATGCCCAAATCATTTCCGCTTTTACGGTTTCCGTTCCCGTTTCATCGGTAATCACCACAGGAACGGTAATATCGCCTTTGGGTGTATTGCGTACGTATTCGAGCTGTTCCTCACTAAAACTAGCAACGGCGGTCATATCGCCTGATGCGCGCTTTAAATAAGTCAGTTCCATACTGCGAATCACCAAGATGCGGTCATCGGGAACGGTCATACCTGTCATAAAGCCAGTCGCAGATTCAGCTAATAACGCCATTGCTGCAGCATGAACGCTACCGATATGGTTTTGCACTTTACGACGATTTTTTAAGCGAATAACACAGGTTTCTGGGCGCAGTGTTTCTACTCGACACGATGCAGTACCTGCAAATCGAATAATTTTTCCTAAAATAAATGAACGAACGGTGGGCTGCAGGCCGCTAGGTAGACGTTCAATTTGGCGCATGACTTTACTGAGACGGTTCATAGATTACTCGTTTATAGGTTGTATTGGGCCATAGGCTAGCGCGCAGAAGGTTGTATGTACATGGCCGTTAAGCCTTTATGACGGCGCCGACTTTGCAGCACGATTTTTCTTAAAGTATAGGGTAGATCAGTATCCGCTATTGGCATAAAGCCTAGCCGTTGATACCAGTCATTCAGGTGGGGCCATGGTAGCAAATAGAGGGGGATGTTGGCCTCTGTCATAGAGGCCAAACCTAATCTCATATTATTTGGTAGAGGCGATAAACTCGGATAAGACGTGAGCACTTTCTTCCGGTATTTCTAACATAGGGGCGTGACCAACGTTGGGAAATAGTGAAACTTGCGCCTGCGGTAGGTATTGTTTGAATACTGGAACAGCCGATACATCAAGTATGCGATCTTTTTCTCCCCACATAATGAGCGCTGGCATAGTGGCTTTTGCGGCTAAGGTTTCGGGGAAGTTACTCTCATTCATACGGGTACGCGTCGCGAGTAAATCGGTAAAAATCTCTTGGTTAATTTCAGCACGATTGATTGTTTCCCGCGCAAGGGCTGGACGTAGAGGCCATGGCAAAAATGGCTGAACTTCCATAACCATTTGCATGCGCTTCTCAAAACTTTCTTCATCTGTTGCGATTAACGGATTGGTGCCTCGCTCCAGTGCTTCGTAGTATTCGCTTTTGTTTTCACCATCGATACCTGCGGAATCCATTAGTGTCAGGCTCAAAATTTGCTCTGGGTGATCGACCGCATAAATAGCGCTAATAGCACCGCCCATAGAATTTCCAGCGATATGGAATTGGTTTAGACCCAAGTGAGTGACCAGCGCGTGTAGGCGTTGTGCCTGTAACTCTAAATCGTAATTACCACTTGTTGGAGCGGGAGTATCACCATGTCCAGCTAAGTCTGGAATGATTAGGTGATAATCATCGGGTAATTCCATCGCGAATTTTAACCAAGCATCTTTATTGGCTGAAAATCCATGCACCAACATAACCGCAGGCCCGCTACCTTTGCGTTCAAGGTAGGTCATGTCGACATCTACCGTATGTGTTTTTTCGACTTCTAGATGAACGGCTCCGCGGCCCATATCAATGACTTTAGAATATAAAGCGTCTTGTTGGCCATTGGTGCACCCAGTGGTTAATACGGCAGAAAAAATGGCGCAGCCAAATAGTGATTGAGCGAGATTAAAGCGTTTCATGTCAGTCCTCGGTTTATTATTGTGTCAGTGCTGCAGAGAGTTCATTTACTTGCTGAATAGCGCCAAGTAGATCATCGGCATCCAGTAAGGCCCCCGGTTGGCAGGCCAGCAGCATGCCATCTGACCATTCAATGTGAAGGTGCGGATGTGCCAAAAGCCACTCTATGGCCTTATAAGATAACCATTGCTTCATATGATGCACAGGTTCAGATTGAATAGACCAAGAGGCTAGTTGACTCGGCTTATCGTCGCGATCATGGAGTTTTAACGGTGCTTTGAGCTGATCAGTGAAGGTATCGAGGGCTAACCAGCGCTTGTAGCTCAAGGCGATACGACCGCGGAATGCGAGTGGACATTCCATAATAATCAATGTTTGCGTGTAGGTTTGGCTAGCGGCAATGACGGTGCAGTCGAATGCAGTAATTTTTTTAGTGTCATGGTCGGTTGTTAACGTACCTTCAATAAAGTGCGGACAATGACGATACTGACTGCAGGTTAAAATTAAAAAATCAGCGCTGCGGATATGACGATCGGCGGCGACGTAGGGTTCGTAGCGATAGCCTTGTTGATGAGCGAGAATGCGTAACTTTCCACCTCTGCGACCTCGGTCGACTACCATTGGTAGCACTAGCAGGCCGATAATAACGGCAATAATGAGAATACTTAAAACGAAGGTGGCCATTGCGGCTCCTGATGGGCTTACTCAGTGTAATATGCCTACTTTCTAACTTGATGTTAAGGAACGCTTTGTCATGGCGAAAGCTCCAGCCATTTTAACGGAAGTACTATCGACGCAATGTGGTCGAGGTATCGGTGTACTAACACTGAATGTGCCTAAAGCCATGAATGCGGTGGATTTGGATATGGTCAATGCCATTGATGAGCATATGAAAGCTTGGCAAGACGACGCCAATATCGTTGCTGTCATTATGCGCGGTGCCGGTGAAAAGGCGTTTTGTGCCGGTGGTGATATTCGTAAACTGTATCGCAGTATGACGTTAAAAGGGCGTACTCAGTATCGCTATGCCGATGATTTTTTTCGCGCAGAATATCGAAAAAACTATGTTCTTCACCAGTTTACTAAACCCTTGATTGCTTGGGGACAGGGCTTTGTTATGGGGGGAGGGTTAGGTCTATTTGTTTGTGCTAGCCATCGTATCGGTACGGAATCACTGCGCTTAGCTTGGCCTGAAGTTAGGATTGGTTTATTTCCTGATGTGACCGCTACTTGGTATTTATCCCATATGCCTGCGCCATGGGGATTGTGGATGGGGTTGACCGGTAGCCTGATGAATGCAAGTGAATGCAAACAGCTCGGCTTAACGCATTATGCAATGGGCAGTGAGCAATGGCAGGGCATACTGGAACTAGTGACCAATTTGCCTTGGCAAGACAACATAGCGCGTAATCATCAAGAGTTACGTAAGGGCTTGCAGCAATTAGAGCAAACGACGACCAGTGAACTGCCTGCTGCGCGATTAGAAGCCAATGAAGAGCAAGTTAATAAGTGGTTAGAGGGGGATGACCTTGTTGCAATAGCAAAGCGCATGAGTGCTTATAAGGGCGGCGATGAATGGCTGCAGCAAGGGATAAAAAATTTACAGCAAGGTTGCCCAGCCACTGCTCATATTGCCATGGAGCAGATACGTCGCGGTGGGTTTATGAGCTTGAAAGAAGTGGTCGCATGGGAGTTGGATATTGCCTGGCAGTCGGTTCGTCATCCTGATTTTGCTGAAGGGGTTCGCGCTATGGTGATTGATAAAGACTTTAAGCCCCAGTGGCAGCACAAAGACATTCAGTCTGTGCCACGGAGCTGGGTGGAAGAATTGCTCCGTTCACCGTGGAAGGTAAACGAACATCCTTATGTCGATATCTAAGAGGTTCTTATAAGGTTCTTATAAGGTTCTGATATACAGTTCTCTGTTTAAGCATTACCAAAAGCGGCTTGTGTAGCGTCGATTTCTTCATTAATTGCCTGCCATTGCGGTTCGACATTGTCAGCATCTAATCCTAGTTGCTGGAACGAGTGCAAATTATCGCGGTCAACTTGCCCTAGAGGATGGTCGGTACCGGCAAAGTGCTGAATGACGGCAACTTGCACTATGTCGGTAAAGTCTACCTGTTCGGATTTTCTGGTTAAGTCTTGGTATTGCTTTGGAACGCGCACTAGTTCGTCAGAAAAATCCCAGCTTTTGAGAATATATGCACCGATATGCGGATGCAGCCGCTCGATAACATGATCGAGCGACATACTATCGCTCATTAAGCCTTCGTTATTTTCGGCATACGCGAGAATCGGTAGCACACCGATTTGATGCACCAAACCGGCGAGCAATGCTTGATCTGACGGTAATTTGGTAAAATGCCGAGCCAGTACTTGGGCGGATGAGGCTATTTCAATCGCTCGTGACCAACATGCACGCATGCGAACATCAATCGCATCGTTAGTGGCCTGAAACATTTGCGCCATGGCTAAGCCAATTACTAGATTGCTGGTGTAATCAATGCCTAAACGTGACACGGCAGTAGTGAGATCGTTAATTGCGATGCTACTGCGTAACATGGGGCTATTGGCAATACGCAGTAATCGCGCCGTGAGTGCAGGGTCTTGGCCGATGATGGATGAGATATCATTGATGGTGGCATCTTCATCCTCTGCGACTTCGCGAATTTTCAAGGCAATTTCAGGTAAGGTTGGAAGGACCAAGCGGTCTTCACGAATCTGCTGAACAATATCGTCCTTTACTTGCTGCACTAGCGACTGAGACATGAGCGGGCCTTTTGAGTTTTCTGCCCGCGTGGCCGGGCATTTAGCTGTCTGAACTCTCAGTATAGAAAACCCTGTGCAAAGTGACGGGGTTTTCACCTATCACGGCATCTAGCTGTTGTTCTAAGCTATTGATTACGGCTAAACCCTCGCTATTCGCTATGTTGTGACAAAGACTTGCCAGCTCGCCAATGGCCTTGCCATCGCTGTTACTGATGGGGGTCATGGCTTTTATCTCGATATTTGTCGGCAAGCTGAAGCGGTAAAGAGCGCGCTTGCTTTTACCTAGATACTGTAAGCGCGCAACAATTTCTTGGCCGGTGTAGCAGCCCTTAGAGAAGCTCACTCCTTGATGCTGTTGCCAGTCGATATGTTGTGGCACCCATTCTTCGCGACTGTAATCGTTAACCCAAACGAGCCCGGCGTCGATATCGGCTAAGTGCCAGTCTTTCGATGAACATAAGGGGTGACCATTAAGCCAAGCATCTGCTTGGTCGATATTGCACCAGAATTCGGTGCGGTTATCCGGCCATTGGAGGCAAAGGCCGTCGGCGTCTGCAATAACAGTATGCGCGGCTTGTCGCGTGGATTCTTGCCCTAGCTCTGCCAGTACTACCCAATCTTGGCGCTCAATTAATTTTGTTTTAAAAAATACAGCATATTTACTTAGATGAGTCTGGAGGGCGTTTGCTTGCGTACTGGGTAAGCGTAACCAAAAATCATCATTTTGGCGGGCGATAACAAAGTTAGCCACCATGCGCCCCTTCGCTGTGCAGCAAGCACCGAGTTGCCACATGCCATTTTTCAAAGCGCTAACATCGCACGTTAACTGACCTTGTAAAAAACGCTCGCTATCAGGTCCCTGAATCTGGATAAGGGCCATATCAATCAAGTAGGTACGAGCCGGTCGGCCTAGACTAGTCGAATTCGGGGTAAAATATTCGCCGTCGGTGCTGCCAAGCGAGGATGTAAGCTGGTTCATTGTCGGTGTCTCCAAAACTATGCCTGCGTAGAATCTGCAAGCCTTTGCATTCTACGGCAAAAGTTGACGGCTAAATACGGGATAGAAGTTGTGGGATTATCTGTCTGCTTGTACTGCGTAATTAGCGCTTTAGCAGATCGCTTTGCTACAATGGCGACCCACCAGAGGAGACTAACGTGTCAGAAGAACTCAACGATATTGATGCACGACGTGTCTGTTGGCATAGCCGTCGCGGCATGCTGGAACTGGACGTGATCTTAGTGCCGTTTGCTGAAAATAAATATTTGGGCTTAGCGGAAGACGATAAGCGTCGTTATCGCGATTTATTAGAGTGCGAAGATCCGGATTTATTTGCTTGGTTTATGGAACATCAAAATCCAGACGATGCTGATTTTCAGCGTATCGTGGCCGTGGTGTTAGAGTATGCCCGCAGCCCTAAATAATACGGGCGAATATTATGAGTGGGCTTTGCGGCCTTCATTACAGCAACGCCGCTTAGATTTTGCGGCGTTGTTAGCAGGTACTTGTCTGCTGCTTGTTTTACTACCACTTTCTTGGTGGTTGTCTTTGATGATCGCACTAGCGGTCGCTTTTCTTAGCTGGCGTTTCGCCCAGCGAATGCACGTATCAGTGGAGCGAATAGGTTGCGATGCGCGCGGCTGGTGGATGCTTGTGGGCGGCCAACGTCATGCTGTGAGTTGGCGTAGCGGCAGTATCCGCCGTTATGAATTAGTGCGTTTGCAGTGGGGGTTTTGGCCTTGGCAGCAACTCATAGTGAGAGCTGACAGTTTTGTAAACGACGAAGACTTTCGCCGTTTACGCCGTGCGCTTTATGCGCAAATTTAAAACACCATAATGGCCGGGTGAACTAGAGCTCGCCCAATTCTTTAATGTATTTTGGTGTTAGAACAGTGTCGAACGCGCGCGGTAAAGGCTCAGGGTAGTCGCGGCTAAAATGCAGCCCTCGGCTTTCTTTGCGTAATAAGGCTGAGCGAATAATCACATCCGCGACATCGACTAGATTACGTAGCTCGAGTAAATCGTTGGTTACTTTATGGTTACTGTAAAACTCTTGTATCTCTTGGCGTAGCAGTTTTACGCGGTGTTTTGCCCGTAGTAAGCGTTTAGTTGTGCGTACAATGCCGACGTAGTCCCACATAAAGCGACGAAGCTCATCCCAGTTATGGGCAATGACGACATCTTCGTCTGAATCCGTTACTTGACTGGAATCCCAAGCGGGGACTTTCTCAACCGAGGCGGCTAAATCTAAGTTCTCGGCAATATGCTTAGCCGCAGAGCGAGCAAACACTAAGCATTCTAATAACGAGTTGCTGGCTAAGCGATTCGCACCATGGAGCCCTGTGCTAGCAGTTTCGCCGACAGCGTATAAGCGCTCAATATCGGTACGCCCATGAATATCCGTTACCACACCACCACAGGTGTAATGCGCTGCGGGTACGACTGGAATGGGATCTTTAGTGATGTCGATGTTCAGTTGTAAGCAGCGTTCATAGATGGTTGGGAAATGTTCTTTAATAAAGTCGGCCGGTTTATGGCTAATGTCTAAGAACAAGCAATCGGCCCCCAGACGTTTCATCTCATGGTCAATCGCGCGGGCGACGATATCTCGCGGCGCGAGTTCTGCACGCTCGTCGAAATGCTGCATAAAGCGTTTACCGTTTGGCAGCAGTAACTTACCACCTTCACCTCGAACCGCTTCAGTAATCAAAAACGATTTTGCTTGTGGGTGATACAAGCAGGTGGGATGGAATTGATTGAACTCCATATTGGCCACCCGACAACCCGCACGCCAAGCCATGGCAATGCCGTCGCCGGACGCGCCATCAGGGTTGCTTGTGTACAAATACACTTTGCTGGCTCCGCCAGTGGCCAAAACCACAGCACGGGCAGTAATAACATCGACGTCGCCGGTTTCGTTATTTAGGAAATATCCGCCAACACAGGCTTGTCCGGGGAGACCGAGCTTGCTGCGAGTGACGAGGTCGATGGCAATATGATCTTGAAGTAAGGTCAAGTTTTGACAGTTGCGAGCGCGCTCAAGCAAGGTATCGGAAATTGCATGGCCAGTGGCATCGGCTGCATGAATAATGCGACGTGCGCTATGACCGCCCTCACGGGTCAGATGAAAGTGATTAGGGCTGTCTTGGGTAAATGGCACGCCAATATCGATAAGCCATTCAATTGCCGCTGTTGATTCTTCTACGGTGTAGCGCACCGCTGGCTCATGACAGAGGCCGGCACCGGCGATAAGTGTGTCTTCTACATGGGCATCGATACTGTCTTCATCATCTAATACTGCAGCAACACCACCTTGTGCCCAGCGCGTCGAGCCTGCATCTAAGGAGTCCTTGCTAATGATCGCTGCCTTGATATGCTCGGGCAGGGATAGCCCCAAAGTCAGACCCGCAGCTCCGCTACCGATAATCAGCACATCGTAGGTAAAACTCTGACTCATACTTCTGAAACCTTGATTTTAAACATGACAAACGACGTATATCGTCACCCGAAAACGGCATGTAGAACGGTAGTGTACGCATTGCAACGCCTCGCACTATAATGCCAGCCCGTTGTGCTTGAAAAGGTTTTGTCATAAAGCTGACGATATCTAACCTTCGGACGCAAGATTGTAATAAAGCGTCAATCAGACAAATCAATAGGAACTTTTTAAACATCACGCCCTCTACAATACAAAGCCACAACGGAGGGCAGGGTGTGACAAACTTAGCGATGGCTGCGACGAAGCAGCGAGATACAGCGGGTAATGGCATGACAGATCAACAAATTTCAGACCGGCAATTGGTTGCTCGGGTGCAGAAAGGTGATCGCCGCGCATTTGATCTGCTGGTGGTTAAGTATCAGCATAGAATTTTAGCCTTGGTTGGCCGTTTTGTTTCTGACTTCGCGGAAGCTCAGGACGTGACTCAAGAAGCATTTATAAAAGCGTATCGCGCCTTACCATCGTTTCGCGGTGACAGTGCTTTCTATACCTGGATGTACCGTATTGCGGTGAATACCGCTAAAAACCATTTGATTAGTCGCGGTCGTAAAACACCGACGAACGATATTGATTTAGATGATGCAGCCTACTTTGCCGATGAGAGCCATATGCGTGATATGGATACTCCGGATGGTTTGCTGCAAAGAGACCAGTTACGTGATGTGGTATTTGCTGCCATTGATGCCTTACCCGAAGAATTGCGTATTGCAGTCACGCTGCGCGAGATTGATGGTCTAACCTATGAAGAGATTGCCGATGTTATGGAATGCCCTATAGGTACCGTACGTTCGCGCATATTCCGAGCTCGTGAAGCCATTGAGAAAAAAATGCAGCCCCTGCTGAGTGCGACTGCCTGATGAGACGTAAGGATTAACTATGAACGATAAAATGAATGAATCCTTATCCGCATTAGTGGATGGCGAGACCGATGAGCTAGAAGTGCGGCGGGTGATGAATCAAATTGATCAAAACCCAGAAATGCTGCAAACCTGGCGCCGCTATCAGCTGATTGGTTCGGTATTACGCGACGAACCGGCAAGTACAATTGATCTTTCTCGCGGCATTATGCAAGCCCTTGACGGGGAGCCGATGGATGATGTGGTGATACCGGTAACGACTGCGAGTAACCTTGCCGTCGCTGCGCCAGCATCTCAAATAACATCCTCTCGCTGGCATTGGTTAGCATCTGGGGCCGTTGCGGCATCGGTTACATTGGCCGTGCTGGTGGGTGTGCGTGTGACTTCAGAGTTACAAAATCCTGCTCTTAGTGGACAAGCATTGAGTGCTGTGACACCTAAAACACTAAGTCTTGATAGCGTAGAGCCATCGGATGCGATTGCTGAAGCGTTGGTGTCTGCTGAGCCCATGCCGAACAGCGTGATCGCTGTGGCTGAAACTCAGCCTCAAGCCGATAGTGAGACTTTGCGAGAAGCACAAAATGTGCTGAAGGAGTATGTCTTGCAGCATACTGAGCATGCTTCGCTTAATACCGCTAGTGGCATGATGCCTTATGCACGAGTGGCTAACTTCGAACAGGACGCCGTTAAGGCGAAGGGCAAGTGATTGCCAGACTGCTGCTAGTAATCTGCTGTTTGTCGGGGGCTGCGCATGCAGAGTCCGACCCTCAGCAGGAACAAAATGCTCGAGTTTGGCTAGATAAAATGTCTCGGGCGTTGAACGAACGTAATTACCAAGGGGTGCTGATCTATGGCGACCCGTCTGCTTGGGATACCCTGTCAATTAAGCACAGTGTCATCGACGGCACTGAATATGAAAAGCTAGAACATCTCACCGGTTTACCGCGCAAAATTATTCGGCGTGGACATGACATTACCTGCATTCATCCGGGTGATCATGTCGTTCGTACTGATCCAAATATCACCAATCCGTTAACACAATCCCTAGTGCTTAGCAGTTCTGAGCTTACCAATCTATACGATTTGCAGGTAGGCGGACACGAACGAATAGCGGATCGTATAGCCCAACGAATTAACGTTTTACCCAAAGATAAATATCGTTACGGCTATAGCCTTTGGGTGGATATGCAAAGCGGTTTATTGTTACGCAGCGACTTATTGTCCGAACGGGGAGAAGTGCTGGAGCGTTTTCAGTTTGCTCAAGTTGAAATAGACGGCGACATCCCGATATCTGAGTTTGATGACACGGATGCAGGGCATCGCATTGAAGGGCACGGATTAGCGAGTGGGACAGGAATGATACAACCGGCCCTATGGGAGCCGGGATGGATTCCGAGAGGCTTTATGATGACGACGCGCCACGAGCAAGAACAAGCGGCACAGCATCATCAAACTATGGTGATGTACACCGATGGCTTGGCAGCCTTTACCTTGTTTGTGGATAATATTGCCGATAGTCGAATGCCCGATATGAATAAACGTTGGGGAGCGACCGCCGCTGTCGTGCGACATATGAAGTTTAACGACAACGGTTATCGCATCACGGTTGTTGGTGAAGTTCCCATGGCGACAGTGCAAAAAATCGCGTTATCGGTGCGGCCTATGTTAGCGGCTGTGCCGAGTGGCCTAATTAATGAGTTGGAATAAATAAACGATGAGCCAAGAAGTAGTTGCAGTGGTTGAGCAAGGCGAAGGCGGTATCTGGGTTGAAGCAACTCAGCGCAGCGCTTGCGGAAGTTGCAATGCGCGCTCCGGATGCGGTCAACATAGTTTAAGCAAGCTTGGTCGCCCCATGCGTTTGTGGATACCCACAGACCGAAATTATCAGGTCGGTGATCAGGTGATTTTATCGCTACCTCAAGGTGGACTGGCGCTTAGTGCTTTGGTGCTTTATGGCTTACCGCTGGTGGGCTTAATTGCGGGTGCTATCCTTGGGCAACGCCTTGGTACAGATCTCTTGTCAGCCCTTGTTGGCATTGCTGGCTTAGGGATTGGATTTGTTGTCGCTAAAAAACTATCAGAACAGTTCACAAAACAATGGCATCCTCAAATTGTTGATGGCTGTGCCGGCGTTATCTCCACAAAACTCGTTGAATGAAATTATAGTTGAGAGGATCGACATGGCAGTAATACTCCGTTTATTCGTAGTTTGCTTGGTAGTGCTGACGGCTGGTCGTGCTTGGGCAGAACTTCCTGATTTTCGCGAACTGGTCAAAGAGACGTCTCCTGCGGTGGTGAACATTAGCACCGTACAACACGCGCGCTCTACTGCATTTCAACAGCGTTATGGCTTACCTGATGATGTACCAGAAATCTTTCGTCACTTCTTTGGCCAGCAAATTCCATTACCCGGTGGCAAGCAAGAAAGTGCTTCTTTAGGCTCGGGTTTTATCGTTTCCCGAGATGGTTATATCTTAACTAACAACCACGTTGTGAAAGATGCGGATGAAATTGTCGTGCGTCTCAGTGATCGTCGTGAACTCGACGCGGTATTAATTGGTGCCGATGAAAGTTCAGATTTGGCAGTGTTGAAAGTGGAAGCCAAAAACCTACCGACTGTCGAACTTGGTAATTCCGACAAGTTAGAAGTGGGTGAATGGGTGGTCGCCATTGGTTCACCATTCGGGTTTGATTATTCAGTGACTGCAGGGATTGTCAGTGCCAAAGGGCGCAGCTTACCCAATGAGAATTATGTTCCGTTCATTCAAACGGACGTTGCGATCAATCCTGGAAACTCAGGCGGCCCTTTATTCAACCTTGACGGCAAGGTGGTAGGTATTAATTCGCAAATCTACACCCGTTCTGGTGGCTTTATGGGCGTCTCGTTCGCTATTCCAATCAATGTTGCTATGGATGTGGTTGAACAGCTCAAAGCCAACGGCAAAGTCAGCCGCGGTTGGTTAGGGGTAGTGATCCAAGAGGTGAGTAAAGATCTTGCCGAGTCGTTTGGGTTAGATAAAGCTGCCGGAGCCTTAGTTGCTCAGGTTGTTCCAAACAGTCCAGCGGCCAGTGCCGGAATTGAAAACGGCGATATCATTACTCGAATCAACGGACGAGATATTTATTTATCGTCAGACTTACCACATCAAGTTGGTCGTTTAGCGGCCGGTGAAGACGCCACACTTGATGTCGTGCGTAATGGCAAGCGCAAGAAAGTCACGGTTACTATCGGTGTATTGCCAGATAGCGGCGCAATGGAATTGGCGCAGAATCCTGCAACCGCGGAACGTTTAAGTAATAGCTTGGGCGTGTTGGTCACTGATCTTAGCGATCGTCAGCGTAAAGATGTTGGCGATGGTGTGATGGTCAAAGAAGTGCGTCGTGGCCCTGCCTCAATGGCCGGTTTGATCAACGGCGATATTATCACCATGATCTATGGCGAGCAGATTCATTCTGTGGCTGAGTTCGACAAGGTTGTGAACAACCTACCGAAAAACCGCAGTGTTCCTATGCGTATCGTGCGTCGTGGCACTGCCATGTTCATCCCTTTGCGCATTACCGACTAACACGACCACTGCGCTCAGCTCCCTGCTGAGCGCAGTCGATTGCCCTAGTCCCGCACTCCACATAGCGTTTGGGCTGTAATTCGAGTAAAATCCCCACCCATTTTCAATAATCTACCGGATGATATTCTGTGAGCCGATTGGACCACATTCGTAACTTTTCCATTATTGCCCATATTGACCACGGCAAGTCGACACTATCAGATCGCTTTATTCAGGTGTGTGGTGGTCTCAGCGACCGCGAAATGCAGGCGCAGGTGTTGGACTCGATGGACATCGAGCGTGAACGTGGCATTACCATCAAGGCCCAGAGCGTAACGCTAGATTATAAAGCGCGAAATGGTGAAACCTACCAACTCAACTTCATTGATACGCCAGGACACGTCGACTTTAGCTATGAAGTAAGTCGCTCCTTGTCAGCTTGTGAAGGTGCCCTGTTGGTTGTTGATGCTGCACAAGGCGTTGAAGCCCAATCCGTTGCCAACTGTTATACCGCGATTGAGCAAGGGTTAGAGGTTATTCCAGTATTGAACAAGATGGATTTGCCCCAGGCCGATCCAGACAAAGTCGCTCAAGAAATCGAAGATATTATTGGCCTAGATGCTACCGAAGCGGTGCGTTGTAGCGCTAAAAGCGGCTTAAATATTGAAGATGTTTTAGAAGATTTAGTGGCTCGAGTGCCACCGCCAGAGGGCAACATTGATGGTCCTCTGCAAGCCTTGATTATTGACTCTTGGTTCGATCCTTATTTGGGTGTTGTGTCGTTAATTCGTGTGAAAAACGGCAGCATCAAAAAAGGCGACAAAATTCGCATGAAGTCGACCGGCCGTGACCATTTGGTTGATGGCATCGGTATCTTTACCCCAAAAATGACCGCAACTGGTGAGCTTTGCACGGGTGAAGTAGGCTACATGGTTGGTAGCATTAAAGAAATTCACGGTGCGCCAGTTGGCGATACCATCGTTAGTACGAAGTTTCCTGATGTTGATGCCTTACCGGGCTTTCAAAAAGTTAAGCCGCAGGTATACGCAGGTTTATTCCCTGTGTCGGCTGACGACTTTGAAAGCTTCCGTGATGCACTCGATAAATTATCGTTGAACGATGCCTCTCTGTTTTTTGAACCGGAAAGCTCGGATGCATTGGGTTTTGGTTTCCGTTGCGGCTTCTTGGGTATGCTGCATATGGAAATCATCCAAGAGCGCTTGGAGCGCGAATACGACTTAGATTTAATTACTACGGCCCCAACGGTAATTTATGAAGTTCTGACCCGTCGTGGTGACGTATTGATGGTCGATAACCCATCGAAATTACCTGATCCCGGCACGATTGAAGAAATGCGCGAGCCAATTGCTGAATGTAATATTTTGGTACCACAAGAGTATCTCGGTAACGTCATTACTTTGTGTATTGAAAAGCGCGGCGTGCAAATTGATATGCAGTACACTGGTTCGCAAGTAGCGTTAAAATATGAAATCCCGATGGGTGAAGTTGTTATGGATTTCTTCGATCGTTTGAAATCTGCGAGTCGCGGTTTTGCTTCATTAGATTACAGCTTTACTCGCTTCCAAGCTTCGTCGTTACAACGTTTAGATGTATTGGTGAATGGTGAGCGTGTTGATGCTCTGGCAACTATTATGCATACCGATAGCGTTCGCCGTCGCGGTGCTGCATTAACTGAAAAAATGAAAGAGCTTATTCCACGCCAGATGTTCGACGTGGCGATTCAGGCCGCTATTGGCAATCAGGTGGTTGCCCGTACAACGGTAAAAGCTTTGCGTAAAAACGTAATTGCCAAATGTTATGGCGGTGACGTTAGCCGTAAGAAGAAGCTTCTGCAAAAGCAGAAAGACGGTAAAAAGCGTATGAAGCAGATCGGCAACGTTGAAATTCCGCAATCCGCGTTTCTTGCGGTTCTTAGGGTGGACGATTAATGAAAAAGAAGCAGCTTGGATTATCAATGCCGGGAATTTTGGCCTTGATGGTATTGGCCATTATGATTCTTCGAGCTGCTATTTCATTGATACCTATGTATTGGGATGATGTGATGGTTGGTAGTATTTTAGACTCTGTTCAAGAGTCTAAAGCTATTACTGCCAAAACCTCGACCAGTGATGCCAAGCGTGTACTGGAAAAACGTTTCCAATCCAATAATTTAGATATTTCTACTGATAAATTAGAACTCGATCGTTCAGAGCACCGTTTAGTGCTGACGTATACCTACGATCGTCGAGATGATTTTTTCAGCAACATTGATTTTGTGCTTACCTTTACTCATCGGAAAGATTTTACTCAGTGAATAATTCGCTCCTGAAACTATCGCAGCGATTAGGTTATACCTTTCGCGACGAGCAATTAGCCACGCTCGCATTAACTCACCGCAGTAAAGCGGGTCACAATAACGAACGACTAGAATTTCTTGGTGATTCCATTTTAAATTTCGTCGTCGGTGAAGATTTATTTCGCCGCTTTCCTACTGCGAAAGAAGGCAAGTTGAGCCGTTTGCGGGCAAAAATGGTTAAAGGCGAGACCTTAGCTTTTGTCGCACGCGAATTTGAATTAGGCGATTTTTTATTGCTGGGTTCCGGCGAAATGAAAAGTGGCGGACATCGCCGTGATTCTATCTTGGCCGATACGGTAGAAGCCCTAATAGGCGCGATGTATTTAGATGCTGGGTTAGACGTCGTGCGTGAGCGTATTTTAGCTTGGTACGCCGATCGCCTCGATGCATTAACCCTCGAAGATCCTATTAAAGATCCTAAAACGCGTTTGCAAGAATATCAGCAGGCGCAGCGTTCAAGTCTGCCAAAATACACGGTTTTGAGTGTTGAAGGTCCGACGAATGAGCAAGTATTTACGATTGAATGTGTCATACCAGAACAAGCCGATGCCGTAGTGGCGATTGGTGGCAGCCGTCGTGCTGCCGAGCAAGCCGCCGCGCAGCAAATGCTGCTTAATCTTGGAATCCACGGGGAGGAAGAATAATGCCGCAACGTACCGGTTTTGTGGCCATTGTTGGTCGTCCTAATGTGGGGAAATCCACGTTACTCAATCGCATTCTTGGTCAAAAATTATCGATTACTTCGCGTAAACCGCAAACAACACGTCATCAAATTCTAGGTATTAAAACAGAAGATGATATTCAGGTTGTTTATGTTGATACGCCGGGTATGCATAAGAACCAAGAAAAAGCGATTAACCGTTATATGAATAAAGCGGCTACCACCGCAGTAAAAGACGTTGATCTCATTTTGATGATCATCGACCGCACGCGTTGGACTGACGAAGACGATATGGTTCTTGAAGCGGTTAAACAGCAACGTGCGCCTGTTGTATTAGTCGTTAATAAAGTCGATTTTATTCAAGATAAAAACGATTTATTACCGTATCTAGAGAAAGTGAGTAAGCGTCATACTTTCGATCAGATTATTCCAATCAGTGCGAAAACGGGTCATAACATTGACCGTTTAGAACATTTAATTGAAAGCTATTTGCCTGAAAATCAGTATTTCTATCCAGAAGATCAAATTACGGATAGAAGCTCGCGCTTCTTAGCCGCAGAGCTAGTACGTGAAAAAATCATGCGCCAGCTAGGCGATGAGCTTCCGTATGCTATGACGGTAGAAATTGAAGAGTTCAAGCATGATGGTCGTATTATCGAAATCAGTGCGCTTATTTTAGTTGAGCGTGCCTCGCAAAAACGTATCGTAATCGGTGAAGCGGGTTCTCGTTTAAAGCAAATTGGGCAAGATGCTCGTAAAGATATGGAGTTGCTATTCGACTGCAAAGTCATGCTCAACATGTGGGTAAAAGTGAAATCCAACTGGTCGGATGACGAACGCGCTTTGCGTAGTCTCGGTTACGACGACCAATAGTCACGATGAAGCAGTGGTTCGTGCTGCAACGTCAGCCACTACGCGAAGATGACTGGCTACTCGATATATTCAGTTTGAGTGCCGGTCGTTTACGAGTGATCAGCCAAGCAATGGT